>JAFRUA010000027.1 GCA_017434855.1 Clostridia bacterium | reverse complement strand
TCGCCCAATTTACTCAGCCTGTTTTCTTTGTTCTCTATATCAAAAAATCCAAATTGCATCTCTTTTTCCTCTTTCTTTTTGTTGCCTCTATTATACCATATTTGCTTCCTTTTTGAAAGAGTTTTTAGAGGTGCCCAATTAAGAATGGAGAATTAATAATTTTTTGAAGTTTTAACAATTGAGGAAAGAATTTTATAAATTTCTGTAGAATCATGGAGCAAACTTTCAGCTTCTTTTTCATTTAATATCTCTGTTGCTTTCAACAATCGAAGCCAGTAGATTGTTTCGGCTGTTTCTTTCAAAGCAATACTCATCTTGGAAATAAAGTCTGCTTTGCTTTGTGCATGCTGAGCTTCTGCAATATTTGCGCCAATGCTTGTACCGCTTTTCAGAATTTGCTTTGCAAACGTATATGCTTTCTTCTCTTTGATCAAATATTCATTTAAATAATAGATACGTACAGCAAAATCAAAGCTCTATTTCTCAATGACGTTTTTCGCAGAATCATTCTCCATTTTTAATTCTCCATTCTTAATTGCGGAAACAAATAACAGGCACAGCCTGTTATTTGTTTCCGCCGCTGCTGTCTTTCCGGATGACGTCGTGCGCGCCGCCCTCCACGATGCTGGTCGCGGAAACGAGGGTCAGCTTCGCCTTTTGCTGGAACTCCTTGATGTTCAGCGCGCCGCAGTTGCACATGGTGGAGCGGACCTTCGCCAGCGTGCGGTCCACGTTGTCCTTCAGCGGGCCGGCATAGGGTACATAGGAATCGACGCCCTCTTCAAAGGAGAGCTTTTTGTCGCCGCCCATGTCATAGCGCTGCCAGTTGCGCGCGCGGTTGCTGCCTTCGCCCCAGTACTCCTTGACATAGCTGCCGCCGATCAGCAGCTTTTCGGTCGGGCTTTCGTCAAAGCGGGCAAAATAGCGGCCCAGCATGACAAAGTCGGCGCCCATGGCAAGCGCCAGCGTCAGGTGATGGTCATAGACGATGCCGCCGTCGGAGCAGACGGGCACATACACGCCGGTCTGGGCAAAGTATTCGTCGCGTGCCTTACACACGTCGATCAGCGCGGTCGCCTGACCGCGGCCAATGCCCTTGGTCTCGCGCGTGATGCAGATGGAACCGCCGCCGATGCCGACCTTGACAAAGTCGGCGCCGCAGTTTGCCAAAAAGCGAAAGCCCTCGGCGTCCACCACATTGCCGGCGCCCACCTTGACCGTGTCGCCGTACCGCGCGCGGATCCAGTCGATCGTCAGCTTTTGCCATTCGGAAAAGCCCTCGCTGCTGTCGATGCACAGCACGTCCGCTCCGGCGTCGATCAGCGCCGGCACCCGCTCGGCATAGTCGCGGGTGTTGATGCCCGCGCCCACCACAAAGCGCTTGTCTTTGTCCAGCAGCTCGTCCGGGTTCTCTTTGTGGGACTCATAGTCCTTGCGGAACACGAAATACAGCAGCCGGCCGTCGGCGCTGACGATGGGCAGGGAATTGAGCTTGTTGTCCCAGATAATGTCGTTCGCCTCGGCCAGGGTGGTGCCCTCTTTCGCGGTGACCAGCTTTGACAGCGGGGTCATAAAGTCGCGGACCAGGTCGGTCGTGGCCATGCGGGTCACGCGGTAATCGCGGCTGGTGACGATGCCGACCAGGCGGCCGTTGGCAGTGCCGTCCTCGGTGACGGCGACGGTGGAATGGCCGGTCTTTTCTTTCAGCGCAAGCACGTCGGCCAGCGTCGCGTCCGGCGACAGGTTGGAATCGGAAGAGACAAAGCCGGCCTTATACGCCTTGGCGCGTGCCACCATCGCGGCCTCATCCGCCACGGACTGGGAGCCGTAGATGAACGACACGCCGCCGCTCTTCGCCAGCGCAATGGCCAGCCGGTCGCCCGACACGGACTGCATGATGGCAGAGACCATCGGAATGTTGAGCGTGATGGCGCTCTCTTCCCCTTTTTTGTACTTCACCAGCGGCGTTTTCAGCGAGACGTTTGCCGGGATGCATTCGCTGGAGGAATACCCGGGGATCAGAAGGTATTCGTTGAAGGTATGCGACGGTTCGTTGATATAGATGGCCATGACACTCTTCCTTTCCGTATCAGTGTATTATTTTTCATTATAATATAAAAGCGGAAAAAAGTCAATGAAGCGAAGAAGAAATTATTATATCGGCAGCCTGTGGTTGGCGGTTGAGAAAAGGGCGCCCCCAAAAGAAGAGGACTGCCGCATCAGCAGCAGTCCCGCAGGGCCGGATTTGATTTAATACGCGATGGAATAGTCGTCGATGAAGGTCATGCCGACCTGCGCGTCCAGCGTTGCAAAGGCCACGCCGGCAGTCACCTTCATCACGATGGGCAGCGTATAGGTCGCGTGGACCATGTTGCCGGTGGACTTTTCGATCTGGCAGGTGATGACCGCGTCGTAATAGGTGGAGTTGAAGCTCTTGACCACAGACGCCGCGGCATAGACCTCGTCCGCCTTGATGATGTTGAAGGACGTCGCCACGCCCGTTGTGGTCGGGTCGGTCTCTTCCGGGAATTTCAGCGTGATGTTGTAATAGGTGCCGTCGTCGGTGCAGGTCGCTTCGGTCACGTCGTTTTCCGTCAGGTTGGTGACATAGGGCTGGCCCTTCACCGGATAGTTGTCGATGATCTCCTGCCCCGTATAGTTCACCGGGGTCTCGTCCTTTTTCAGGAAGGTGCTGATCAGCGATTTGCCGATCGACTGCAACGCGGCCGGCGCCTCCAGCTTTTCTTCATTGTGCTGCAGGTCCTCATAATTGCGCGTGACGGTGACGCCGGACTCGGTCTTGATCTTGTTGGCGGACGTCTTGAACAGGTCCACGATCTCGGCCTTGGTCATGGCGTCGCTGGCCGCAGGCGCAGTGTCCGCCGGCTTGTCGCCCTTGCTGTCTGCGGGCGCGGCGTCTGATTTGCCGGTATTGTCTGAGGACGCGGGCACAGCCGCGCTCCCGCCGGAAGCGCCGCTTGACGCGGGTGCAGCCGCTGCACCGGAGCCGCCGCCGACCACCTGAATCACCGTGTTGGACGGGGACGCCAGCGGAACCTCAATTTGGAACCCGCTTTTTTGCCCGATGCCAAAGGCAAACAGGAAAAGGCAGATAAATGAAAGCACCATTGCCATAACTTTGAGTGTTCTGTTCATGGAACATGACCTCCAAATGCCTGAATTTTGATCGTCTGACCCGCCGGACGCGGGCGGAAAAACCAAAGCTTTACTTATAAACTGTACAACAAAACAGCAAAAAAGTCAATGCCTTTTCCCGTTTTCAATTGTAAAGTTTCTGTTAGGGTACAGCGTCGGAAAGCGGAGCGTGGAGAATCGGAAAATCAGTCGTCCGGATAGCCGTTGGGGTTCTGGCTCTGCCAGCGCCAGGAATCGGCGCACATCTCTTCGATGCCGCGTTCGGCCTTCCAGCCCAGTTCGCGCTGCGCCTTGCTCGGGTCGGAATAGCACACGGCGATGTCGCCGGGACGGCGCGGGGCAATCTGATAATTGATCCTGACGCCGCTGGCCTGCTCAAACGCATGCACCACGTCCAGCACGCTGTAGCCGACGCCGGTGCCGAGGTTGTAGACGTCCAGTCCGCTTTGCGACAGCACCTTTGAAAGCGCCTTGACATGGCCGAGCGCCAGGTCCACTACATGGATATAGTCGCGCACGCCGGTGCCGTCGGGCGTGTCATAGTCGTTGCCGAAGACCGACAGGCTTTCGCGCTTGCCGATGGCGACCTGGGTGATGAAGGGCATCAGATTGTTCGGGATGCCGTTCGGGTCCTCGCCGATGCGGCCGCTCTTGTGCGCGCCGATGGGATTGAAGTACCGCAGCAGGCTGACGGACCATTCCGGGTCGGCGGCCTGAATGTCGCGCAGAATCAGCTCGATCATGAACTTGGTGGTGCCGTAGGGATTGGTGGTGCCGCCGGTGGGCATCGTTTCCTGCAGCGGAGAGCGGTTGTTCATGCCGTAAACCGTGGCGCTGGACGAAAAGACGATCTTTTTGCAGCCGTTTTTGCGCATGACGTCGCACAGCACCAGCGTGCCGTTGACGTTGTTGTCATAGTATTCCAGCGGTTTTTTGACCGATTCACCCACAGCCTTCAGCCCGGCAAAATGGATCACCGCGTCGATCTGCTCGGTCTTGAAGATCTGGTCCAGACCCTCTGCGTCGCGGATGTCGCATTCATAGAACGCAAACTGCTTGCCCGCCAGCTCGGCGATGCGGCGCAGCGATTCGCGCTTGCTGTTATAGAAGTTGTCCGCGACCACGATATCATAGCCGGCGTTCATCAGTTCGATGCAGGTATGCGAGCCGATATATCCGGCGCCGCCCGTTACAAGAATTGACATTTTGCTTCACCTCATTTATAATGGTACTGTTATTATACTTGAACCCGGCGGTTTTTTCAATAGGGAACTTTCAAATTCTCCGATTGTTTTTGCTTTGCCGGGCAGAAAGGCGGCTGTTTTTCATGGAGCTTTCCAACCCTGCGGTCATGCAGGCCGTTTTAAAAAAGCACGGCTTCACATTTTCCAAGGCGCTGGGCCAGAATTTTTTGACCGACCCCACGGTCTGCCCGCGCATGGCGGCATCGTGCGGCGCGTCAGACGGCGTCGGCGTGCTGGAGGTCGGCCCCGGTCTCGGCGTACTGACCAGAGAGCTGTCCGCCGCGGCAGCGCGTGTGGTCACGGTGGAGCTGGACGCCCGGCTGCTGCCCGTGCTGGCGGAAACGCTGGACGGCTGCGGCAACGTGCAGGTCATCCACGGCGACATTCTCAAGCTGGACCTGCCGGCGCTGGTGCGTGCGCACTTCCCCGGCGGGCGGTACGTCGTGTGCGCCAATCTGCCGTACTATATCACGTCGCCGGTCATCATGCATCTGTTGGAAAGCGAGACCCCGCCCGAGGCGATCACGGTCATGGTGCAAAAAGAGGTTGCCGACCGCCTGTGCGCCGTGCCGGGCACCAAGGACGCGGGCGCCGTCACCGTCTGCGTGGATTACTACGCCGCGGCGCAAAAGCTCTTCCCGGTGCCGAAGGGGTCGTTCTATCCCGTGCCGAAGGTGGATTCCGCCGTCATTCAGCTCAAGAAGCGCCCCGCCCCGCCCGTGGATGTGGGCGACAAGGAAGCGTTCTTCCGGCTGGTGAAGGCCGCGTTTGCCCAGCGGCGCAAGACCGCGTGCAATTCCGTCAGCAACACGCTGGGCATCCCGAAGGCGGACGTCGCCGCGGCGCTGACCGCCGTCGGCGCGGATGAAAATGCCCGCAGCGAAACGCTGACAACCGCGCAGCTTGCCGCGCTGGCAAAAGCGCTGTTCAATGAAGAATGAACCGATGAAACACACAACGCCCGCCGTGATTTGCAGCGGGCGTTTTTGTACGCGGGGAACGGAAACGGCGGCTGCCGCAGTATACACCGCAACATCAACCCTCCACTCTCCACGCTTTTTGCGCCCGCTTCTGTACAGCATGCACGAAATAGCGCTTGCATTTTCCCGTGGGCGGTGCTATAATAATTATGGATGCATTTGATTCACAAGGAGGCCTTTTTATGCATTTCGATTATATCACTTTCATTGTCAAAAAATTCAACGCTTTTGTTTTGGCGGTGATGGTCCTGCTGATCCCGTTCACAAAGAACAATCACGTGGAATTCACCGCCGACCACAGCGCCGATCAGTCAAACTATACCTTTGTGATGGTGCACGGCTTTCAGGGCTGGGGCGAAGACGTCAAGGGCTATGAGGGTCTGCCGTACTGGGGCCTGTTCAACGGTGACGCGCTGGCCGCCTACCGTGCGGCGGGCTATACCTGCGTGGCGCCGACGCTTGACCCGGTCAGCAGCGTGTGGGACCATGCGTGCGAACTGTATGCCAAGCTCAAGGGCACCCGTGTGGACTATGGCGCGGTGCACAGCGAACAGTGCGGCCATGACCGCTACGGCGAGGATTATACCGGCAAGGGTATGCTGGACGCCTGGGACAGCGAACACAAGATCAACCTGATCGGCCACTCGCTGGGCGGGCCGACGTGCATCATGCTGGTTTCGCTGCTGGCAAAGGGCGCGCCGGAAGAGGTCGCCGCCACCACGGACGGCACGGTCAGCGACCTGTTCACCGGCGGCAAGGCCGACTGGGTCCACAGCGTGACGGGTCTGGCCGCGGTCTACAACGGTACGTCGCTGTTTGTCAACCGTCAGGCCGTACAGGACACCCGGGAATACCTGCGCAGCCGCCTGCATTCCATCCAGCTCTTCCCGCTGGTGCTGCGCGCGCAGATCGACCTGCTGCTTGACGCGCTGTTCTATGCGCTGGAAGATATCACCAGCGGCACGGTCGCCGACCCCGACACCGCCGTCTATGACATGCAGCCCGACAACGCGCTCAAAATCAACGAAACGATCGACACCGTCAGCAGCGTCTATTACTTTTCGGTCATTCAGGACGCGACCAAGCCAAGCAAAGTGGACGGCCACCTGGTGGCCGACACGGACGTGTCAGACCCGCTGTTTGTGCTGTTTGTTCCGATCCTTGCGCGCACCAATATGGTCACGCCGAACGGGCTGGTGATGGACGCCGAATGGGTACCGAATGACGGCTGTGCCAACACCATTTCGCAAAAGGCGCCCTTTGGCGCGCCGATGACGGAGTGGGATGAGGAACCCTCCCCTGCCCTGGCGGCAAAGGTCAGCCCCGGCACCTATAACGTGCTGCCCGTCTATCGCGGCACGCACATGGCCATGATCGGCGATTTCCTCAGCCCGAACCTGAAGGGCCCGACCTATCTGCTGCATGTGATGGAGATGATCAGCGCGATTGCATGATGCGCACTGGCATGATGCGTACTGCGCATCAAGCAATTCGGAATGCGGAATGCGGAATTCGGAATTGATGTCGCGCCATACATTCCGGCAACCGTCAGGCTTGCGCCGCAGAGTCAGCTTTGTCTCTGCGGCAAGTGTATAAATCAGAACGAGCTTTTGAAATGGATATTCTAATCAACATGTTCTCGGTTGGCTGTACGGTTCTTTCGCGGGTACAATGTCAAGGCAGCCGATCCGTTGACCCGCGACCGAAATTCCGAATTAAAAAATCAGTCGGAGGTTGCTTATGGACAACGACAGTCTGTTTTTTCCGTTTGAACACATCGGCGACGGCCTGTTTGATGCTGACGGCGACGGGGCGCTGACCGGCTTTGAGACCGCCATGCGCGACGGCGCGCTGTTTGCTGCGCTGGAAGAGACCGACGGTGACAACGACCCGACCAGCGATGACGATGATGACTGGGACGACGGCAGCGCGTCAGGGCTTGACGTCGAATTTGAAACCAGCCGCACGTTTGGCGTCGGTACGCCTTTGGGCAAGCGGCGCGCACAGGCCCGGCGCTGGGCAGAGCAGCTGGAAACGCTGGCCGACATGATCAGCAACGAGGCGATCGACGTCGACGCCGACGCCGCAGACGCAGAAGGTGACCGCTGGGACAAACTGAACTGGTTTTCAGAGCATCTTCAGGACGCAGAGACCGCCGTGCGCGACGCTGCCGAATGTCTGAACGATGCGGCGGACGGCTGGGTATTCTGACAACGTGACAACAAAAAAGACAGAGCTGCAGCAAAATGAAAATTTTGCGCGGCTCCTTTTTTCATCATCAGGTAACTGAAACAAACAGCCGCGCTCCGAAAGGGCTGCGGCTGCATGCTGTGTTTTAATATTCAATCATTTTGAAAGGGAACGATTTATGCCCTGCGCCTTTTTTGACCGCCGGATGCACAAGAGCAGCGATATCGTCGTGACCCGGGTGCGTGCACCCGGCGGCGCCTCGGCAAAAGAAGAGATCCTTCCGCCCGGTCTTTCCGTTGCAGATAGATCGATGAAATGTGATGATCTGCTCTCATGGGTCAGGCAGCACCGTAAAAACAAAAAAGCAAGAATCGTCAGGCACGCTTAATCAATCAGCCTATTGCAAAATCACGGAAATCATGTATAATAGTCTTATCAACAAAAAAGGAGCAATGATGATGTGTAACGCAAAAAAAGCGCTGTCTGTTTTGCTTTGTGTGATCCTGGCGCTGGGGTGCTTCGTGTTTCCCGGAACCGCCGGGGAACCGCTGCCGGAAAGCGCACACCCTTATGAAAACGATTTCACCGGGGAATGGGACTGCGGCGTGCCCGGCGCCGACGGCTTTTATCTCACCTTTTCCAAGGACACGGTCTTTGAATGGGGCGCGATGACGTTCACCAACATCCTCAACGGCGCCACGGAGACCTATACCGTTCCCGAATGGCGGGAGCTGTATGAAAAAGACCGCGATACCTTTATCGGCATCAGCATGCTGGCCGGCATCGGTGTGATCAAAGTTGATGAGAAGCCCGGCGACGTGCTGACGCTGACCTGCGGCGACGAGGAAATCGGCACATTCTTAGGCGATGAGCTGGCGGGCCGCACGCTGTATATTCCCGGCGAAGCCGTGCATCTGACGCTGACCACAGACAGTGACGGCACGGATTACGGCTTTGCTGTGGCCGGCATTTCTGCCGACGCGCCCGAGGGCGTAAAGACCCTCTCTTACTTCTACGACGGTGAAACGGCGGAAACGATCCTCTGCTGCAGCGAGGGAGAGACCGCGACCGTCGCCTCGATCGGCCGCGTGATCGACGGCAAAGCCTGCATCGGCTGGAGCGACAAACCCGGCGGCGCAGTGAAATATGACGCCGGCGACGAGATCGAAATGACGGACAACCTGTCGCTGTATGCCGTGTACGAAAACATCCTGCTCAAGCCGGAAGAGGTGTTTCAGTTCAACAACGATCACGAGCCCTTCACGGTCAAATCCTTTCCCCTGACCCTGGCGGGCAAAGAGGTGTTTCAGTACGCGCCCTATTATATGACGCGCAGGGACTACACCGCCATGCTGAAAAATCTCGGCAAGGTGTATGCGCTGTCTCCGCTGATGTATCCGCTGGCCGGCGCCGATCTGGCGCTGGCGGCCGGTTATCCGCTGCGCAGCTTTATGGGGTCCTGCTATGGGATGTCCGTCACCTGTGCCATGCAGCACCTGGGCATGATCGATATGCTGCCGCTGCAGCAGGGCGCGCAAAACGTGCGGGATCTGGAACCCACGCCGGAGCTGGTCAGCTTCATCAACTATTACCAGGCGCAGTCCATGCGCAGCATGGTCACCGACAGCGCCGCGATCAAGCCCGGCACGGACGCCTATACCTATCAGTTGAAGCAACTGTATGAAACCGTCAAGGCGGGCAACCTGGTCCGGTTCGGCTTTTCCCTGCTGAAAAATCCGACGCCCAACCACGAAATTCTGATCATCGGCGCGTATGACGATCTGCAGGGCAACCATGTGCTGCTGACCTACGACTCCAACTATGGCAGTGCTTTTGCCGACGGCGACATCGTCACCACCTTTGTCATCAGTCCGGACTTCACCTATATGGAATCCGACCGGTACAACTATGTCTACAGCTTCTATTGGTCGGACGATTTCAGCGCCTTCGCGTCCTTTGACGTGGACGGCAGCGGCAACCCCTTCGCCTTCCAGAAGAGCCTTGCCGCCAGGATCCGGGCGCTGTTCGTCATGCTGAAGGACCTGCTGCGGGCGGCGATCCGCTTTTGAGCGTGCGGCAAAACATCACAGCGCATTGGTTCATCAAAAAACTCCGTCGGACAGCCGGCGGAGTTTTTGCATATGCAGATCGGGGGCGCCTTTAAAAGCGCAAGTCGGTTGAACGCGCTGTAAATTTTTTGTGCAGAATGCAACCGGACCTTTAGTTCAGCAAGACCTCTTTGTTCGTACCGTAAAAGATGTCGTCGCGGTTGGCGATCAGTCGGCAGAAGTCCTCGAACCGCGCCCAGTTGTCGTCAAAATCCAGTTCATAGCTGTGGCCCCAGATATAGAAGAGCTTCGGTTCGGTCGGTTTGAGCGCAAGGAATTCGTGCGCGACGGTGAAAAGCTCATAAAAATCGGTGTGCTTCACGGACGGCAGGAATTCGAGCAGATTGCTTTGCAGATCGCAATTGACGGAGCAGACCGTCGTGCGGGCATATTGCATGGTCGTGTTGTGCCGGATGATCTCGGCCACGTCGTGGTTATAGTTCACGCCGCCGCCCGGATACGCCATGCCGACGACCTCGTAGCCCGCGAGCTCAGACAGGTTGGCGCAGTCCCCGTTGACCTGACGGATGATCTCCTGTTCGTCACAGTTCGTCAGCGTCGGGTGCGTCAGGGTGTGGACGGCGATCTCGTGGCCGGCGTAGGTTTCCCGAATTTCACGGACGGGAATGCGGTTCCCTTTGCCCATCAGCTCGGAGTTGAGGTTGAACGTGCACTTCAGACCGTACTTATTGAAAAGCGCGATCAGCCGCTTGTCTTGTGTGACGCCGTCGTCATAGCTGAACGTGACGGCTTTCATTTTTCCGTTGAACATATGCAGCACCTCCTTTTGAAATGAAAAAATTGACGGTTCCGTTTTTTCTATGATCAGGATACACCCGATGGCAGAAAAATGCAAGGGAATCCTGCGCGCGTTTTTTTTGATTGCCGCCCGTTCTGCAGCCGTCGGCGCGGCATTACCGGGAAAACACGCTCTTCACAAATTTTGTCACAAGGCGGAAAAACCGAAGCAGCGGATGCAGCAAAACCGCTTTTTTCGCGGTGAAGAGCGGCAGCGTGACATTCAGATCCGCCGGTGCGCTGTAATCGTCCGCGATCCCGCCCGCCAGTGTTTTTAAAAGCGCAAATGCAAGCTTCTCTGCGGTCTTTCGCAGCGCGGCAGAGGACAGCGGCAGGCCGGTCAGTTGATAAACAAGCGCGCCGAGCGACGCCCGATCGGGCAGATTCTGCGCGGCAGAAAGGATCGCGCCCTCCAGGCAGGTCAGCAGCAAAGACAGGTCCGCGTCGGAGCTTACGGTCTGCTCGTCGCCGTGAAAGAACCCGTACATCAGCGTTGCCGCGACTTCATAGGGCTTTTGATAGTCACTGGGCGCAACCGTGACGCCAAACGGCGCCAGCGCCGCCTCGATGCTTTTGTCCGGACCGTAAATATCCTGCCCCACCGCATCGCCCAGCGTACCCGTCAACTGCTCGGCGGCCGCATACGCCCTTGTGCCCTCCTTCAGCTTGAACCACCGCACCAGCCGGTTGACGGAGCCCACGTTGCGGTTCAGCCATTTGCCCACGCCGCTGACAAAATAGGCGTGTGCATAGGCGGGAAAGTCGGCCTGCAGCAGCGCTTTTTGCTGCGCGGTCAGCGTGCCGGGCAGCAGCGAACCGTCGATTTTTTCGATGAACCGCGTTTCAACGGTCACGCCGCCCCGATCAAAGCACAGTGTGCGCCAGGCGTTGGGTGCGGAGATCAGCGACCCGGTCTGGATATCATACAGGACGTTCCCGCGGTCAGAGCTTGCAGAAGAGATATCGTTGGCGTGGATGTGCCCCGTCAGCACGGTCTGAATGCCGTGATCCGCAAACCACCCGGCATAGATCTGCCAAAGGTCAAGCATCGGCTGCAGCTCATAGTGCGGCAGAATGCTGTGGTGCATCATCGCGATCAGCGTTTTGCCGTCTGCCTTTGCCTGTTTTGTCTGAGCTTTGATCCAGCGAAAAACGTCTGCGCCAAGCTTCCCGTCGTCTTCACCGTAAATGCAGGAATCAATGGCAAGCAGACGGTATTGCCCGTTCAGGTCGGCGGCATAGGACGCGGAGCTGTCATGGCGGGCCACGGCCTCGTTGTAGCCGAACTCCGCATAGATCTCGCGGAACTCTTCCATAGAGACGGCGCTTTCGCTGCTTTCGGCGGCGCAGTCGTGGTTGCCGTTGATCACAAAGATCGGTTTCCCGCTTCTTTGCTCCGCTTGGTGCAGATACGCGGCAAACGCAAGGTGCGAGCTTCGCTTGCCGTTTGTCAGGTCCCCGGCAATCAGCAGGCAGTCGGAATCAGACGCTTCAAACGCAGAAAGCAGCTCCGCCAGGATCGCCTCGGATTCATAATTCATCTGTCCCTGCGTGGAGGCGTAGCCGTAAAGGTCGGGGTCCAGCAGGTGCGCCGTGTATTCATCGGAAAACGCGCCGAGGTCCGCCGCGCACTGAAAATGCGGATCTGCCGCCACCGTCAGCCGCAGCGGCGCGGCCGCCGCCAGGGGCCGGATGGGGACCTGGCCCGCAAGCAGGCACAGGATGCACAGAACCGCCAATACTTGATTCCGTCTTTTCACAACCCAACACCTCTGTTCTTTTTTCTTTTTTTGCAGGAAATCCCTTCCGTCGGAAAAGGCCGGCGTCATTCCGCCGGGCGGCAAAGCTCTTCACGGCTCGGGATCGAGGGCGACGCGCCGTTTCTTGTGACGCAGACGGCTGCCGCTTTTGCGGCAGTTTCAAGCGCCTGCTTTATGTGGTTGCCGGCAACGATGCTTTGCAGAAAAAACCCGGCAAACGTATCGCCCGCCGCGGTGGTGTCCACCGCCTTCACCGGGAATGCGCGCTGAAAGACGCGCGCTTGCCCGTGCACATACAACGCGCCGGCGGCGCCCAGCGTCAGCACAAAGCGGACGGCGGGATACATTTGGCTCAGCGTATCGGCCAAATCGTCTGCGCTTTCCGTTTTGCCGCGCCCGGCGGCAAGCGCCCCGGCCTCGGTCTCGTTCAGCAGGATATAGTCCGTTTCGCCGAGCGGATAATCATGAACGTCGTCTGTCATCGGCGCGGGGGTAAACGCAACGGTCAGGCCCCTTCGTTTCGCTTCTTTGATCAGATAGGGAATCCGGTTGATCTCGTTTTGCAGCACCAGCAGATCGCCGCGCCCAAAGCGGTCCAGCGCAAGGTCCGCCTGCGCTTTTGTGACGCACCGGTTTGCGCCGCCGAACAGCAAAATGCAGTTTTCGCCGTCCGCCGTGGTTTGAATGATCGCGTGGCCGGTCTTTTCGCGGTCTGAAACCGTCACAAGCTCTGTGTTGACATGCGCCTGTTTTAACGCTTCCAGCAGGAACGCGCCGTCTGTTCCGATACGCCCCGCGTGGAACACCGTTCCGCCCGCCCTTGCCAGCGCGATCGACTGATTCAATCCCTTTCCGCCGCAAAAGGTCTGCACGTCGCTTGCCGCAAGCGTTTCGCCCGCGGTCACAAAATGCGCAACGCGATAGGTGGCGTCGATATTCAGCGAGCCGAAGCATAAAAATCTATTCATCACAATTCTCCGGGGGCATCATCAGGATTTCATCGATCCGGTTTTTATAAAAGCGGTCGTCTCTTTTTTTCACAAGGTAAGAATGGCTGCCGCCGGCGTCGGCCGCAAAGCTGTTTGCGCCGGTTTTGGGGTTGACGGCTGCCTTGCCGCGGACCCTTTGGTACCCCGCTTTTTCGGCGTCGCCGACGATCGCAAACACTGCTGTCATCGGGTCCCAGGAGGGCCGGCCCTGCGGGCTGCGGTGCGCCGCATAGGCGACCCCGGTCAGCCCGGGCGTCGTTTTGCCGCCGGTGATGACGTCTTTCCCGACTTCATAGCCCAGGAATGTCAGCGGCACCGGGCAATGCTCACAGAGATACGCCGCCGCTTTCCGATTGATCGGATAGGCAAAAAAGTTATACTCCCGGCCGGTCTTTTTGTCCCATCTGCCGCCCATGAGCACAATTTCGGACACTTTGCTTTTCACCAGCGCTGTTCCGTTCAGGCTGCTGATTTCATCCGGCGGCGATTGCAGCAGCTCCATGATCAGCGAAGGGAAGCCGACGTCAACGATCACCGCTTTTTCCGTTGATGACGCAAGCGCGCTGCGATACAGTCGGAACGCTTCGGGGCAATCCGCATTTGTGAACCCCGGGCTGCAACATGCGGCAAGCTTTTTTTGATACAGGCAAAAAGCACCTCTTCGCACGGCGCGCCTGTCCAGGCCGATCGGAATGCCGCCCAGGCCGTACTGTTCGCACACGGCCTTCAGCGACGGCGCGGAATACGGCATCACGCTGTTGATGCCGATCGCCTTCAGGCGGATCAAACCGGCCCTGTGGGCTTTGAGCAGAATGTCCAGCGCCGCAACGTCGTCGCAGTCCGTCCACCAGTCGGTACCGAAAATGAGATCGACCGGCTGCGCTCTGCTTGCTTTCAGTTCCTCAAAAAACATTACAGTCTCTCCTCAAGCCGAAAATGTCACCCGTTTTTCCATGGCTTTTTTCCGCTCAGCCACCCTTGCTCCTGCCAATAGCGTTTTTCCTCCGGCGAAGCGCCCCAGTTCGCTTTCTGCATTCCGGCAAACAGCCGGAACCGGAGCCGCGTCTTTATACCGACGCGCGGTCGGTTTTCCACCGACAGCTTTTTGCCGAGCGTTTTGACCCGCTTCAGGATGCTTGCCTTTTTCTTTTCGGGGATGGTGGCCCAGCCGGTTGCGCGCACCGCCAGGGCGTATTTATAGATTTTCGGAACGCCCCAGTTGGAAAGCGTGTTTACGATCGGCTTGACGGCCCGGTTCGCGCCGGCGCCGGCGGCCGTGGAGATCACAACGGCGCGCTTTGAAAACATCTCTTTGCGCGGCTTGTGGCTCATCCAGTTTGTAAAGAACAAATCAATCAACGCCTTCATGGGCGCCGAGGGCATCATGCAATACGTCGGCGTTGTGAAAATCAGCAGATCGGCCGCTTTCAGCGCCCGGTCGATTTGTTCTTTGTCTTTCCAAAACGGGCAGCACGCGCGCGACTTCAGGCAGGCATAACAGCCCGTGCAAAAATGGTTCAGGTCCTTCGGCAGAAAAAACGCTTCCGTTTCATATGGCACGGTGATGCTTTTGAGCAATTCGTCCGCAATATGCCAGGTGGACCCCTTGTGGTCCTGCCCGTGGATCAATACGATCTTCATGACCGGTCATCCTTTCAAACATACGATTTGTTTTTGTGCACGCGGCATTTGCGGGATGCGCGTCAGGCGCGGGGATTGCCGGCGGCTGTTTTGATCCATTTGTCCGCCCGGGTGGGGAGCGCATACCCCCAGTTTTCCGGCACGGAATGCTGAACGCAGTGAAACCCGTTCTTTTTCAGCACGCCCGCAGAGGCGCGGTTTTTCGGCATCACGCTGGCGGTAACGATCCGGATGTCGGTTTCATTGAACAGATAACCGACCATCAGCGCCAGCGCTTTTGTTGCGATCCCCCTGCCCCAGAACTGCGGCAGCAGCCGATAGCCGACGCTCACCTTCCGCAAAGGCGCGCGATATCCGTAGAACTCCGCCAGGCCGCAGAACGCACCGTCTGAAAAGACGCCGAGGATCAGCGATTCCTTCCGGCCCGCGTCATACATTTCGCGGATGGCGCATTCTGCATCCGCATACTTTTTTTCAAAAAGGAACGTCGGAAGATAACGGTAAACCTCGGGACTGTTGGTCAATTCCCGCAGTCCGGCGGCGTCGCCGGGCGACAACTGCCGAAGCATGAGATGTTCGCTGCCGATGCAGGGAATGTCGGGAAAAAGCTTCTTCATGTTCTCACCTCTCAAACGCCGAAAAGCGCGGGCAAACCAACCCGTGCAGCCGCGTCAATCATCAGACACAATATTGTGCATCCACACATCCTTGCGGATCAGAATGATCCCGATGACGCACTTGATCCAGTCCGCCGCCTGCAAAATCACAAAGATCCAAACAACATAAATGCTGGTGAACCGGCTGAGCAAAAACGCGATCGGCACGCTGATCACCCACATGAACACACTGTCAAACAAAAATGTAATGACCGTTTTGCCGCCGGAACGGATGGTGAAATACGATGTGTGCAGCAGCGCGATCTGCGGCGTAAACACGGCCTGGGCAATCAGGAACCGCGCGGCGATCTGTTTGGCCTCGGGCGTGGTGTTATAGATCATCGGGAACAGGTGCGACGTGGCGGCGATCGCAATGCCCACCAGCGTGGCGATGAAAACCGAAAACGCAATGATTCTGGCGGTCTCCTCTTTGGCTTTGTCATACGCTTTGGCGCCGAGGTGCTGGCCGATGATGATCGCAATCGCGTCGCCCATGGCAAAAAACACCACGTTGAACACGTTGCACACGGTGTTGGAGATGTTGACGCCCGCCACCACGTTCAGCCCCCGCAGCGAATAGCACTGGGCCAGCATCGCCATCCCGGCGGACCACAGCGCCTCGTTGACAAGCAGCGGCGCGCCCGTGAGGAAAAACTTTTTGACAAGCGAAAACGGCACCGCCAGCGTTTTGTAAACGCCCTTGATATACGGGCATTTTTCCTGGTGGCGATGCGTCCACACGGCCACGACCGTGCATTCCACAACGCGAGAAAGCACGGTTGCGATTGCCGCGCCCTTCACGCCGAGCGCGGGAAAGCCGAGCTTGCCGTAGATCAGCAGATAGTTGAACCCGAGGTTGACAAACACCGCCGCCAGCCCCGCGCGCATGGGGACCACGGTTTCTCCGCATTCGCGCAGGGTGTTGGAATACACCTGCACCAGCGCAAACGCCGGCAGAGACAGCAGCATGATCTTTAAATAGTCGCCGCCGAAGGCGAGCGCCGCGGCCGGGTCGCCGCCGTCGTTGGTGCCGCGCAGATACAGCGAGATCAAATCGTTGCCGAAAAAGAGGAACACCGTCACCGCCGTTGCCACCAGAAGAAAGCCGAGCCACAGCTTGTATCGGAAGGTGTGGCGAATGCCCTCGTTGTCCCTGGCGCCGTAGTATTGTGCGGTGAAGATCCCCGCGCCGGAAAAGCCGCCGAAGCAGCAAAGATAAAAGACAAAGATCAATTGATTGACGATGGCAACGCCGCTCATTTGCTCGGTGCCCGTTCTGCCCACCATGATATTGTCAAGCAGGCTGACAAAATTTGTGATGCCGCTTTGCACCATGATCGGCACGGCAATCGCAAGCACACGTTTGTAAAACGCCTTGTCGCCGATGAATTTTTTTGACAGGTTTTTTATTTCCATACGCACCGATCCAATGTTTCTTCTTGTCGATTCACTCTTTGGCGGCGGGCGCAATGCTGTGGCTGATCGCGAAGCAGCCGCCCGTTGTTTTTTTCGGTTCTGTTATTCGCCGGTTCCCTGCAGCCCCAATTCTTCCGCGTGGGCCTTCATGCCGGCGATGCAAAGCCCGGCAACGTCGCGCAGCTCCATGCCCAGCATTTCGCAGCCCTGCAAAATCAGCGCGCGGTCGCATTTCGCGGCAAAGCGCTTATCCTTAAACTTTTTCATGAAACTTTTGACCTCCAGGTCGGTGATGCCGTGCGGGCGCATGCGGGCGCAGGCCTGGATGATGCCGGTCAGCTCATCCACAGTGAACAGGCTCTTTTCCAGGTTCGTTTCGGGCTTCACGTCGGTGCAGACGCCATAGCCGTGGCTGAGGATCGCGCGGATGTCTTCTTCACACACGCCCTGTGCACGCAGCGGTTCCGCCGTATGCTGCAGATGCTCCTCCGGGTACTTTTCATAATCAAAATCGTGAAGCATTCCGATCGCCTGCCAGCGCTCGGGGTCTTCACCAAAATGTTCCGCCATGGCGCCCATTGCATAGCAGACGTTCTTTTCATGCAAAAGCAAAGCGTCCTCACGGACCATGGCAGCGTTCAGTTCAATCGCTTTTTGCAGTGTCAGCATGGTATGACCTCCTCTGAAATCAAAGCCGCACCTGTCTGAAAACGGGACCAGACGGTGTTTGCGGATCTGTTTGTTTTATCGGCTGTTTGAACCATTATATCAGCAGGGGCTGCCGAAAAGCAATGCTTTTTTAAAAGTTTAAGAATGATTTTTCCAACAATTTTTTCGGGCGCGCATCTTTAAAATCACAAGAGGGGTTTACTTTTTTGCGCCGTCTTGGTATGATAGAAGAAAAAAGGAGCGGTGCTGCATGGCGGGTGCACAAATCAACAACGGCGTGATTCGCCGCGCGCTGCGTTTCACCGGTCTGGTGCAGGGCGTCGGGTTTCGCTGGCGGGCTGTTCACGCCGCAAACGCAGTCGGCGCCACCGGCTGGGTGCGCAATGATTTTGACGGCGCTGTCTCCATGGAAATTCAGTGCACCGAGGCACAGATCGATCAGGTGATCCTGGCCGTTGAACGCGGCGTCTATGTGATCATCGAGAACCTGTATGCCAAAACGATCCCGGCGGTGGACGGAGAATACGGCTTCTGCGTTCGGGACGAAGAATAACGGTACCGTACCCGCGTTCATTCTCCGGTACGATACCGCTTTCATCCACCGGCCTGCGGCGGAAAATTGCAGCCGACGGCCATATGGCCGGCAATAAAACAGCAGCACAAAAGTACCCGCGCGGACCGATGCGGCGTTTGAAAAAACTTTGGCGCCCGCCGGCCAAGCGTTTGCCCCTTGCCGTTTGGCAGGTTGCTGTGCGGTCAGCGGGCATTGCCCCCTGCATCCTTTATGTACCCGATGTTTGAAGACAATACGTGCGGATGATGGCTTTGGAAGCAAACGGAACGTCAAGGTAATGGAAATACACCGCGCCGTCTTTCTTGTGGATCGAAAGGCCCTCCGCCTCGGTGACGGCGTTTCCCATGGTTCTGACAAACGCTTCGGCAACAGCTCCGGTCCGCAGGTCAACGGCATAGGTGATCTTTTCAGTTGCATCGCTGTTGCTGGAAAGATAAAGCACGTCGCCAAGGAGATCGCCGCCGGTGATCTTGGTGATGCTTCGGTCCAGCTTCAGGCTGCCTTGATAGGAAAAATCCGGAAGGTTCAGCATCCTGATCTCGTCCACGTCCCTTGCCTGTGTGTAATAGATCGTATCATCCCGAATGCAAAGCCAGGGAAAGTGGCCGTTCCCCCGGCCTTCCGGGGGAAGAACATGGAACGCAAGGAACCGAAGGGTTTCGGCGTCAAACACCATGATGGCGGGGTTCCTGAAAAAGAAGGCTTCGCAGGCGGCATAGATCTTTCCGTCATGGTATGCGCAATCACCGAGGTGTGAATAACCCTTTGCAATCACATCTGCGGGAAGGCACATGTCGTTGCACTGAATGATCTCTCCGCTTTGCGCGTCGATTTTCACAATGGCATTGTAATTCAGGTATTTGACGCAGCCCGTGCCGTAAAAATACCGGCCGTCGGTCGTGATGCCCTGGCAAAAAGCGACGCCGTCTGAATAGAGATATTCAAATTCGCTTTCAGGCTTCAGGTCTGTGCCCGTCACGCCGGACGGCGCCGACAGCATACCGGTCAATGCAAACAGCGCGGCAAAAAGCAGCCGCACGGTTTTTCTCAAATTGGTGAAAAGTACAGACACAGAAAGCCCCCCTTGGTCAAATCAGCTTCGGTTTGTTCGTGCTGCGCCATGTTCTTCCATCTTCTTTTTGGTCGGGCGCCCGGTCTTTGTTCCGTTTACGGCTGCCGCGCGGCGCCGCTGCCCTGCGCCGGGCCGAGATAGCGGAAGCACAGCATTGTCATGTCGTCAAACTGGTCGCAGTCCTGCACAAAATCGTCCACATTCTGACAGACACGTTCCAGAATTTGCGCAGCGGTCAGGTCATCCGTCTGTTCAAAGCAGCGAATCAAACGCGCTTCGCCAAACAGGGCCTCGTGCGCGTCGTTTGCCTCTGTCACGCCGTCTGTATACAGATACAAAAGGTCGCCGCGCGCCAGCGTCATGCTGTGTTCTTTATAGACCATGCCCTCCATCCCCGCCAATACAAAACCGCTTTTGGATTTCAGATAGGCGGGCGTGTGATCTCTGACCAGGATCGGCGGATTGTGCCCCGCGCCGACATAGCGGATGTCTCCGCTTTGCAGGTTCAGGATCCCGACCCAGAGCGTGACAAACATGTCTGCTTCGTTTCTGGCGCAAAGCGAATTGTTGGCGGCTGCGATCGCCTGCGACAGATCGGGAATGTCGCGAATGCAGTTTTGCAGCGTGAGCTTGGCTGTTGCCATAAACAGCGCGGCGGGAACGCCCTTGCCCGAAACGTCGCCGATCACAAACGCCAGGTGCCCGCTGTCCACAAAAAACACATCATAAAAATCGCCGCCGACCGCTTTGGCCGCCTGCATGTCGGCAGCCACATCGACCTCGCACCGGCCGGGATAATCTGTGCCGATCGCAGGCAACAGCGATTGCTGGATCACGCTTGCAACCTCCAGCTCTGACTGCAGACGGCTTTTTTCAACCAGGAGCGTTCTTTGCCGCTCGGTATAGGTGATGATCGTCACCATCAAAGCAAAACCGACGGCGTTGATCAAAATGAAAGGGAGCGCGATCTGCTTCACGATGCCAAGCGCCGTTTCAAACGGCTTCACCATCAGCAGAACAATGCCAAGGTGAAACCCTTCCATCAGGGCGCCGAGCAAAAAAGAGACATATGTTTTTCTTACCGCGTCGTTCCATTTTATTGAAATCAGGCCAAAAAGCAGGCCGATGCAGCAGGTGGCGACCACACAGGCCTGCGCTGTGACGCCGCCCATCGTCAGCCTGTGGATCCCGGCGATCAGGCCGGCAAGAGCCCCACCGATGGGGCCGCCGATAAAGCCGGCAAGCATCGGGCCGATGTCGCGCACCGAAATCACGGCGCCGCGCAGGTCAAACCCCGAAATGTTGCCGTAAACGCCAAACGCACCGCCGAGGACCCCGGCAATGAGCGGGTATTTCCATTTTTTCCCTTTTTCAATGAAATTGGCAATGACGTCGCTGCTGCCGATGAAAGCAGAAACCACCAGGATCACCGCCAGGGTACCGATCAATCTTGTAAACACCAAATCCATTTTTTCACCCTGTTCTTTCAACGATTATCCAGGCTTCCGGATAAAAAACACCGCGCACCGGCAGAAAAAATTATTTGTTTCTACCGATGACCGCAAAACCCTGTGCCGTTTTTATTATAGCACGCAGGGCTGCGGCTGTCAATCTGCACGGGCGGCAGGTTGTGTTTTTCGCGCCGATGTGATATAATAAAAAAACCAACACGTTTTTGTACGAAAGGAGATTCCCATGAAAAAGTGTATCAGTCTTTTGCTCACCGTTTTGCTGCTGGCTGCCTGCGCGGCGGTGCCGGCCCGTGCCGCAGAGGACGCGGCGTTTGTGCCGGTGCTGCGTTTCATTGCTGCAAGCGACAGCCATGTGCGGGCGGAAAACGATGTGACGGCCGACCGCATCGGCCGGATGCTGCGGCAGACCTATGCCCTGGCTGACAGCGGCGAAACCTATCAAAATCTGGACGCGCTTGTGATGGCGGGGGACCTGACCAACAACGGAACGCCCGAAGAGTTTGACAAGTTCTGGGCCGCCGTTTCTTCCGAAAAGCGCGACGGCACGCAGTTCCTTGGCGTGGTGGCCAAAAACCACGACGGCTGGACCATGAACCGCAAAGACATGCGGGCCTATTACACAGCCCTGACCGGAGAGGCGCCCGATTTTCACCGGGTCATCAACGGCTTTCATTTCATCGGCCTTTCTGCGGCAGAGGATGACAGCGTCCACTATTCCGACGCGCAGCTCAAGTGGCTGAAGGCCCAACTGGACGCAGCCGTTGCGGACGCTCCGGGCCGCCCGGTCTTTTTCATCCATCACGAGCACAATCGCAACACCGTCTACGGGTCCTCAACCTTTGACGGCTGGGGCATCACGCCGTTCCGGCGTATTCTGCGGCAGTATCCGCAGGTGGTCGATTTTTCCGGCCATTCACACTATCCGCTCAACGACCCGCGCTCCATCTGGCAGGGCCGTTACACCGCCATCGGCACGGGCGCGCTTGCGTATTCGGAATTCACGATCGACGACGTGCGCGCCTATGACCCGCCGGACTGCGAGCAGACCGCGACCTATTGGATCGTGGAGGTCAACGCCGCGGGCGATCTGCATCTTTGCGGAATGGACGCCGTGGCGGGGGTGCGGCTTTGTGAATATCAGATCGCGAACCCCGCCGACAAAGCGAACCGTGACTATACGCCGCTGAAGCAGCGGGCCGCGTCACGCCCGCCGGTGTTTGACGACAGCGCGGCGATAAACACCGAAGTCACCGAACCCGGCACGGTCCGCATCACGGTCCCGGCGGCGCAATCGACCGACAGAACACCGGTGGTACTGTATCGGCTCACCGTTCGCAATGCCCTGGGCGCCGTGGTAAACCGGCAGTGGGTGCTGCCGGCGTATGACCGCGCAGACCCGCCGAAGACGGTCGCGTTTGCGCAGGACGGCCTTGCGAAAGGAACCTATACGTTCCTGGTGACGGCAGAGACCGCTTACGGCGTGCGGTCAAAAGCGCTGCGGGCCACCGTGACCCTGGACGATGGCGCCGACGGTGTTAAGGCGTTTGTCAACACGCTGCTGCGGCCCCTGCGCCGTGCGGCGGAGTTCCTTTGGAACCGGCTCATCGGCCGCTACCTGATCCGTCGATAACGGCCGGGTACGCCCTGTGAAAACAAAAAGCGCCGACGCTCACGCCGGCCGGTACACGGCGGCAGAAACGCCGCTCCCGATGGCAGGCCGGAACCATTCTGTGAAATGAGGACTTCTGATGGCAAACAATTATCTTGATTTTTTTCGCGCCCTGTGCGCCATCCCGCACGGGTCCGGCAACACGGCCGGGGTTTCCGATTATTGCGAGGCCTTTGCAAAAAGGCGCGGCCTGCGCTGCATCCGTGAGGCCTGCGGCAACATTCTCATTTTCAAGGACGGCACGGGCGCGCCCGACGCCGAACCCGTGATTTTGCAGGGGCACCTGGACATGGTCTGCGCGGCAAGGCCGGGGAAACGGATCGACTTTTTGACCGAGGGGCTGACGCTGCGGCAAAGCGGCGATTTTTTGCTTGCCGACGGCACCTCGCTGGGCGGTGACGACGGCATTGCCGTGGCCTATGCGCTGGCGATCCTTGACAGCGATACGCTGGTTCATCCGCCGCTGGAGGTTGTTTTCACCGTGGATGAAGAGACCGGGATGAACGGCGCGATGGCGCTGGACACGGCGCCCCTGCGCGGCCGGATGCTGATCAATGTGGATTCCGAAGAGGAAGGCACGCTGCTGACCTCCTGCGCCGGCGGGGCGCGGGCGGACCTGACATGGCGCGGCGAACGCGCCGCCGTATCCGACACGGCGGCGCTGCGGGTGACGCTTTCCGGCTTTCTCGGCGGGCATTCCGGAACGGAGATCGACAAGTCGCGGCAGAATGCGATTCTGGTTCTGGCAAAGCTGCTTGCGGCCTGCGGCGTGCGGCGGCTGGCGTCCATTGGCGGCGGCACGGCCGACAACGCGATCCCGTCCGTGGCGGCGGCGGTTCTGCCCGGCGGCGCGGCGCCGGCCGACCGATTGCGCAAAGCGTTTGACGCGATGAAGCCGGCGTTTTTGCCCGCAGAGCAAGCCGCGGTGCTGACGGAAGAACCCGCGACCGTGACCGATGCCTTTACCGAAGACGCGACGAAAAACCTGCTCGACTTCCTTTGCGGGGTACCGGACGGTGTGATCGCCATGAGCGCCGACGTGCCCGATCTGGTGCAGACCTCGCTGAATCTCGGCATCCTGAAGACGGACGGCGAAACCGTCACGTCGTCGCACGCCCTGCGCAGCAGTGTGGACGCAGAGAAGGCCGCGCTGATCGGCCGGCTGACGGACCACGCCGCCCGGTACGGTGCAAACTGCAGCACGCACAGTGCTTATCCCGCATGGGAGTTTCGCCCGCACAGCCGTCTGCGCGACGCGTTCTGCGCCGCCTATGCCGATCTGTATGGCAAAGAGCTGCGGCTGAGCGCGATCCATGCCGGGCTGGAATGCGGCATCTTCTGCGGCAAGGTGCCGGGCCTTGACTGCGTGTCCATGGGGCCGGACATCTTTGACATCCATTCGCCGGACGAGCGGCTGTCGCTGCCTTCGGCCGAACGGACCTATCGGCTGCTGTGCGCAGTGCTGAAGACACTGGCCGGCTGACAAAACTGCATTGCCCCCGGCCGAATCGGTGCGGGGGCGGTTTTGTTGAAAGATTGCGGTGCAGCTTGGCCGCCCGCGCTTTGCGCGGGCAAAGCCGCCGCCGGGGTGCTGCGCGGCGCCGCCGCGCAGCAAAAATCAAAGCCCGGGATCGGTGAATCCATCCGGACCATTTGGGCCGGCTTTGATTTTTCGCGCCGATTCTCGGCGCGGCCCCGGCGGCGGCTTCGGCCCGCCGAAGGCGGGCGGCAAAGACTGCTTTGCCGGAAATTGCAGAAACGTCCTGCCTTTATGCCGAAGGGGCCAAGGCAGGACGTCCGCTTGATCGGTGCAGCCGCGCGAATGCTTGTGCGGTGCGCCCGTCAACTTTTCGACTGCGAAAAGGATAATTCGATATTGTTGTCTTCCGGTGCACGGTCGACAGTCAGGCCGACCAGCAGCGGGTCCAGCGGCAAAAGCAGCAAATCTGTCAGCCACCTGTGTGTCTGCAGCCGCCCCAAAAGGCTGCCGGCCCAAACCACCAACTGCCGAAGCCTTTGGGTGATTACGGAAGATTGCCCCTCAAGCGGCTTTGCTGCCTGCCGGCAGAGCATGGCAATGGCGCCAAACAGCAGCACGCGCACCAACGGCGATCCGCTGTCAAAGTTTTCATCCCCGGCAAGCTGCGCCGCAATAAAGGCTGCGGCCGCGTCGTTCAGTGTGGCATACTCCGTTTGCGGCAAGGTCAGGCCAAACGGCTTTGCAAACGCTTCGATGCTGCCGGTCTTGCCATACAGCGGAAGGTCAAAGCCGTCGGAAACGGCGGAAATCGCCTTTCCGATCAGCTTGATCACCAGCGGGTTGGTCGTTCCGAGCCGCCCGGCGATCTTTTCCGCGTTCAGATAAGACTTCACCTTGGCGACACTGTCGCTTTTCAGGCAGTCGGAAGCGTACCCCGGCAGATCTGCGGCGATGCGGGCCTTTTGCGCTTCGGTATAGCCGGCGGGCAGCGCCGAGGTGTCGATCGTTTCGATCATCACGGTGCGGATGTCAACCGCATCCGTGTGGAATTCAGCCGTTCGGTATGCGTTCGGGTAACAGGACAGCGACGTGGTTTCAACGTCATAGACGTCGCGCGCACCGTGATAGACCGCCGCGTCGTTTTGATGAAAGTGCCCGGTGAAGACCAGTTGGATCCCGCACTGCGCAAACAGGTCACAGGCCTCTTCACTGTTGGAAATCACAAAGAGCGGCAGCAGCCTGGACATCTGCGTAAAGTGGTTCATCAGCGGGTGATGCATCAGCGCCACCAGTTGTTTCCCGTCTTTTTTTGCTTGATCCGCCTGCGCCGTGATCCAGTCGGCAAGCGCGGGCATGATGGTGCCGCCGCTGTTCCCCTGGCGGTCCAGCGCGTCAATGGCGATCAGGCGATAGCCGTTTTTCAGGTCGGCGGTGTAAGAGCAGGTGCGCCTGTCGATGCAAAGCGCTTCGTCATACCCGAACCGCGCATAGATTTTTTTGAACCGTTTGACCGTCATTGCGGCGGACGACGTGTCGCCGGTGTAGTTGGTGTCATGGTTGCCGTTGATCACAAAGACCTGTTTGCCGCTGCGCTTTTCAAACCGGGCAAGTACTTTGGCAACGGCCTTTGCCTGCGCAACGTCGGGCGTGTCGGCCAGATCGCCTGTCAAAAAGACATAGTCCGCGTCGCTTTCGGCCGCCTGCCGCAAAAACTCCGCCAGCAGGGCCGGGGCCAGCGTCGGCGTCAGGCCGAGATTGTTAAAATAGACGTATTCTCCATCGACCTTCGGTACCTCGTCCGTCACAAAATGGTGGATGTCCGTTGCCACAAACGCCTTGAAACCGCCGGCGTCAGAACGATCTTCGGCGCCTGCGGGAACCGCCGCCGTCAGCAGCAATGCGGCGCAAAGCAGCAAAGAGAACAGCTTTTTCATCTCTGCACATCCTTTCGATGATTTGCTACGGGTCTATTATAGCTGCAAACGGCCGCGTTGTCAACGCCGCGCTTTTCAGTATACCGCAAAAAACGCTTGCCATTTTGTCTGCGGTGGTGTATAATGCCTTTGTGAATAAACCGTTACCGATAAGGAGGTCGATTATATGAAAAAACTGTTGTCCTGTCTGCTTTGCGCCGCGCTGCTGCTGACGCTTGCCGTTCCCGCGTTCGCCGCTTCGCCGTACCCCGACAGCGCCTATTTCAACTATAAGGACTATACCCTGCATTACCGGGTGCAGGACGTGCCAAACGCCAGGGGGCAGATCATGTTTCTGCACGGCTTTGCGGAATCCACCCACAGTTGGGAAAATCTTTCCGCGCTGATGACGGCTGCCGGCTATCGCTGCGTGCTGGTCGATCTGCCGGACTTCGGCTATTCTTCGCGTGAAACAAAAGACACCGTGCGCCTGCCGCGGGAAGAGATCATCCATGCCCTGATGACAGCGCTGTCAGACGAGCCGTGGTATCTTGCCGGGCATTCCATGGCGGGCTATGTCACACTGGCGGTTGCCCAGACCTATCCCGAAAGCGTCAAGAATCTTTTGCTTTACAGCACGGCGGGCAACAACGGCATTTTTCATCTGCTGGACCCGCTGACCAACAACGACCATGTGGCGTCCTTCCTCGGCCCGGTCATTGAGCTTTTGGGCCGCAGCCGCGCCTTTGTGCTGGCGCTGATGATGCTTGCAACGATGGACCCGCAGCATGACCCTGCCGACGATATAGACGCGGTCATCGATCCGTTCTGCATCCGCGGCACCGGCGCGGGCATCGTCTATTACATTTCGATGCTGACGGATACAGATTATGAGGCTGTGTCAAAAATGCCGCCGATCCTTTATATGAACGGCGACCGCGACGTCATCTGCCCGCCGCTGGAGCGCATCCCGCTGCGGCAGCATCTGCCCGCCGGCAGTGTGGACTATATCGTGCGCGGCGGCGGCCACATGTTTATCCGGGACCGCGCCGAAGAGACCGCGCGCGTGACGCTGGCGTTTTTGCAGGCGAATCCGTAAAAAGACTTTGTGCATTCCTTTCAAATCCGCCCGCGCATTTTCGGCAAAACTTCCATATCATTTTTTTTGCACGGATGCTATAATGGAATTGGCCTGATGGCCAAATGAATTCTGCAAAGGAGTGTTTCTTATGTTGTTCGGACCGAATACCGACGCCGCACGGGCCGCCGCCGATCTTGCGAAAGACGCGGTACGAAGTACGGCAAACTTCAACTGGACCTTCATCGCGCTGCTGGCTGTGGTGATCGTGGGCATCTGGATCCCGCAGTGGAAAAAGAGAAACTACAACGGGATCGCCGCCGCGCTGGCGCTCTATGGCGTGCACTGGCTGTATGAGATCGCGAACGCCGTGATCTGCCATTTCACGGGCTATGCGCTGTGGCACGTTTCGCCGGAAAGCACCAGCTTCATTTTGCTGGTCGGCGTGTCGTGGGAACTGTCAATGATGTTCTCCGTCGCCGGCTTCATGAGCGTTGAGCTTTTGCCGCGCGACAAAGACAAAAAGATCCTCGGCGTCAACAATCGCGTTCTGTTTGCCATCGGCAACGCACTGTTCTTTTCGGTGTTTGAGATCTTTCTTGCGTCCACGCCCGCGTTCATCTGGGTCTATCCCTGGTGGGGCGCGCTGCCGGTGTTCGTCACCACCTACATTCCGTTCTTCCTTGCGGCCAATCTGATCTATGACAAGCCGCGCAAAACGCAAAAGCGCTTTTTGATCTGTCTGTGGGGCCTGGTCGCCGTGCTGCTGGCCGTGCTGATCCCGCTTGGCGTCATCTGATTCATTTCACGCATAACCATAGGGGCTGTCGCATTTTGCGAAGAGCAAAAAGGAAAACAGCAACGAATCAATCGAATAAATCAAAAGCAGGACGCAGAGAAAACTTGAAGTGACCCCAAAAAGTTGGACAAAGTTTTAAAGAAAACCTTGTGCAAACTGAATATTAAGCAGCTAAAATGGCTTGAGATCTGTGTTGAGCAGGTGTCAAGCCATTTAGTTTTAGCTTGATTCTGCGATTGTTGTAAT
>JAFRUA010000026.1 GCA_017434855.1 Clostridia bacterium | reverse complement strand
CGTACCGCCGCTGCCGGTGGCAGATGCAGGCGGTGCGCGAGCAGGAAGAAACAAGGAGCAATGCGAGCGCTCCAAGCGAAGCAGTGCGACTATGTTTCTGACCGGTGGGTCGTTGGTTCGAGTCCAACAGGTGGCGCCAAAACAACGCCTTATCCTTTCGGGTAGGGCGTTTTTTGTTTGCATTTTTTTGATATTTGATATATAATAAAACTACGGGTTCCCTGTCAAAGGGTTTACGGAAAGCGACTGTGTGGCGGAACTGATGAAGCTCTATCAAAAACTGACGTCCGCGACAGAATGATCGCCACAAATCAACACCTCACCTTCAGGAGGGACCAGCAATGGAAAACAAGTACTTAAAGCTTCTTTCACGTGACTTTCCCACCGGCGACATTGCGGCGTCAGAGATCGTGAATCTGTCCGCGGTACGCAGCCTGCCGAAGGGCACCGAATATTTTTTCAGCGACATCCACGGCGAGCATGAGGCGTTTTTGCACATGCTGAAAAGCGCGTCCGGTATGATCCGGAAAAAGGTGGACCTTGCGCTTGGCAAGGCGGTGGCGGCGTCAGAGCGCGAGCTGCTAGCGTACCTGATTTATTATCCTGACCGGCAGTTGAAAAAGATGCAGCAAAGCGGAGAGATCAACGACGAGTGGCGCAGGATCACGATCTATCGGCTGATCCTTGTGTGCGAAACGATTTCCGCCAAATACACGCGCTCCCGCGTGCGCAAATGCATTCCGCGCGACATGGTGTATATTCTTGACGAGCTGCTGAACGTGACAGACGACATCGTGAAGGAATACTATTATGATGAAATCATTTCCACCGTGCTGGAAACCGGCATTGCCGACCGGTTCATCAAATCGCTGTGCGAGCTGATCCAGACGCTTGCAATCGACAGCCTGCACATCATCGGCGATATTTTTGACCGCGGCCCGCGCCCGGACATCATTCTGGACGCGCTGATGAGAATGCGTGACGTGGATATTCAGTGGGGCAACCACGACATCAGCTGGATGGGCGCCGCGTCCGGCAACCTGGCGCTGATCGCCAACGTCATCCGCATTTCCATGCGCTATAATAATTTTGACGTGCTGGAGGATGGTTACGGCCTGAACCTGCGGGCGCTTGCGGTCTTTGCGGCAGAGACCTACAAGGACGACGACTGCGCGCTGTTTATGCCGCACACGCTGGACGACAACATCTATGACCCCGTGGACGCAAAGCTGACGGCAAAAATGCACAAGGCCATGACCGTGATCCAGCTCAAGCTGGAAGGGCAGCTGATCGCGCGCCACCCCGAGTGGAACATGGACGACCGGGATTTGTTCAGCCGCGTGGATTTTGCGCGCGGCACCGTGACCGTCTGCGGAAAGGCCCATCCGCTGCTGGACACCAACTTTCCGACGGTGGACCCTGCGGCGCCGCTTTCGCTGAGTACCGCGGAAACCGAGCTGATGATGGTGCTGGCAAATTCTTTCCGCCACAGCGAACGGCTGAACGCGCACATCCGGTTTTTGTATTCCAACGGGTCCATGTACAAGGTCATCAACGGCAATCTGCTGTTCCACGGCTGCATTCCGTTTACCGACGCCGGCGAACTGCAGAGTGTGGCGGTTTCGGGCAAGGCCTATTGCGGCAAGGCGCTGCTTGACAAGCTGGACGAAACGGCCAACCGCGCCTATTTTCTGGCCCCCGGGGCAGAAAAAGAGGCGGCCGCGGATACGCTCTGGTACCTGTGGTGCGGTGCGGGCTCGCCGCTGTATGGCAAAGACAAGATGGCGTTTTTTGAGCGGTATTTTCTGGACGACCCGGCCCTGCATACCGAAACCTACAATCCCTATTATCAGTACTCGGAACAGGAGGAGGTCTGCAGAACGCTGCTGAAGATGTTTGGCCTTGACCCGGAAAAGGGACACATCATCAACGGGCATGTGCCGGTAAAAATCAAAGACGGCGAACGCCCCGTCAAGGCGGGCGGCAAGCTGTTTGTGATCGACGGCGGCATTTCAAAGGCGTATCAAAGCGCAACGGGCATTGCCGGCTACACCCTGATCTGTGACTCGCACAGCCTGATCCTTGCCGAACACCGGCCCTTCATCTCGGGCGAAAGCGAGCACACGCCAAAGGTCAGCCTGGTGGAACGGTTTGACCGGCGCATGAACATTTCAGACACCGACAAGGGCAAAGAGCTGCTTGGCCGGATCGAGGACCTGAAAATGCTGATGCACGCCTATCGCGCGGGCAGCATCAAAGAGCACGGCGCGCAGGACGTCAGGTGAGTCGCCGCTTTGCCGGTTGCAAAACCAACCGGGATATGATATACTGACCGAAGGAAACAAACCGTACAACGAAAGAGGCGGCGCCGCCGGGAAGCGCAGCCGGAAACCGTTGCGCTTGAATCCTGAAATTATGGAGGCGAAGTCATGCTGACACTTTTAATGAAACGTATCATGGTTTTTGCGCTGGCGATTTTTGCGCTTTTCACAAATTCGACCGGCAAGGGCAACACGGACTACTGCGGTGATTATGACTTTCCGCGCATCGCGGCCGAACGGCAGGCGCCGTGCACGCTGCGGGTCATGTCGTTCAATATCCGTTCCGGCGGTGTAAATGGCAATACGACTTATGACCGGATCACGATCGGGGAAAGCCAGATCTTCGAGATCATGCCGGATTCCTTCGGTCTGCAGGAAGCAACGAACGTCTGGATGGTCGCGCTGGATGAACGGCTGACGATGTACGATTGGGTCGGCTGCGAAATCAACAACGGCGGCGACGTACTGAAAAGCGGCTACGCGAACCCGATCTTTTACCTCAAATACAAATTCCAACTGCTGGACAGCGGCAATTTCTGGCTGTCCGATACGCCGGACGTTCCCTCCATCGGGGCGGATGCGTCGATGAACCGGCTCTGCACCTGGGCAAAGCTGAAAAACCGTCTGACGGGACAGGTCTATGTGCACGTCAACTCGCACTTCGATCACGTTTCCGAGGCGGCGCGCGTGCAGGGCGGCCAGATCGTCACCCGCTATATCGAGGAAAACTTTTCCGATGTTCCGGTGGTTTTTACGGCGGACATGAACACCACCGACAAGGGTGAGGCGTATGCCACGATGACGCAAAATCTGACCGACACGCGCCTTGCCGCAAAGGACTGCGTTGCCTACGGGACCTTTCACGGCGGCCACGACCCGAGCCAAAAGGCCGATTACTACATTGATTTCGTGCTCTGCTCCGACGACTTTGACGTCGTTGCCTATCGCACGGTGACCAAGGGCTTCAACAATCGTTTCACGTCCGACCATTTCCCGATCTATGCCGACTTGAAATTCAAAACAATAAACGCGCTTGTATCCGCGCGGTTCTGCGCTGTCAAACCAAAAGCCGAAACGGGGTGAGATCATGCGGGAAAAGAGCGAAACAGGCGCGTGGACGGTCCGGCCCTGCGGTGAACGGGACCTGGACGCCATGCGCGACATCTGCATCGAAACGTCGTCGCTGCCGCTGCGTGATGATCGGGACCGGCAGTTTTTGCTTCTGCTGTACTGCGATCCGTACGTGCAGTATGCGGCAGAGAATTGCTTTGTCGCCGTGGACGCGGGCGACCGGCCGGTCGGCTACATCCTCTGCGCGGCGGATACCCGGGTGTTTTTCCGGATCTTCCGCAAACGGGTCCTTCCGCAGATCCGGCGGCTCGGGGCGCGGTACGCGATTCAGGCGCGCGGCGTGTGCGCCCAGCAGAGGCTTTGCGCTGTGTTTGCGCCGGCGCATCTGCACATTGACCTGACCGCGTCGGTCCGCCGCAAGGGGGTCGGCACTGCACTGATGCACACGCTGAAAGCGCATCTGGCCTCGCAGGGCGTCGCCTGCGTGGAGCTGACCTGCGGCAGCGGCAACCACGCCGCGATCCGATTCTATCAGCATAACGGGTTTCGCATTCTTTTGAAGGGCTTCGGCGCCTGCGTGATGCGGGCAAAGACTGCAGATGACACAACGAACTTGCATCCATGAGGTGCCGGTCCGTGAAACAGAGGCGTTTCGGTTGACATGGCGGTTTTTGAATGACCCGGAGCATATGCTGGCTTTGATGCTCGGCGGCGCCTGAAAAGTGAAAAAGAATTATCCCAAGAGGGCGGTCCCCTTGGGACTTTTTTGCATCTTCTCTTGCTTTTGTCACAAAACATGCTATAATAAAAGAGCGTGAATGCACAAGTTTTCCAGAATCAGGAGGAATCTATAATGCTATATCCGAAGATCGGCATCCGACCCGTCATTGACGGCCGCTGGGGCGGCGTCAGAGAAAGCCTTGAGGCCCAGACCGTGGGCATGGCCAAAGCAGCCAAAGCCCTGATCGAAACCAATATCCGCTATCCCGACGGCACGCCCGTGCAGTGCGTACTCAGTGAAACCACCATCGGCGGCGGCGCGGAGGCGGCCAGATGCGCCGCGCAGTTCGCGGGTGAAAACGTCGTGGCAACGCTGTCCGTCACGCCGTGCTGGTGCTACGGCTCCGAAACCTTTGATATGGACCCGCTGACGATCAAGGCCGTCTGGGGCTTCAACGGGACCGAGCGCCCGGGCGCGGTCTATCTTGCCGCCGTCATGGCCGCCTATGCGCAAAAGGGCCTGCCCGCATTTTCCATCTACGGCAGGGACGTGCAGGACATGACCGACACCGCCATTCCTGCAGACGTGGCAGAAAAGATTCTGCGTTTTGCGCGCTGCGCCGTGAGCGTGGGCTGGATGAAGAACAAGGCCTATGTCAATTTCGGCGGCGTGGCGATGGGCATCGCCGGCAGTTACTGCAACGCCGACCTGTTCCAGAACTACTTCGGCATCCGTGCGGAGTGGGTGGATATGACCGAGATTTTGCGCCGCATCACGCTGGAGATTTACGACCCCGCGGAGTACGAAAAAGCCCTTGCGTGGATCAAGGCAAACTGCAAAGAGGGCTTTGACTGCAACGCCGGCAAAGATCTGCCGGAGATCATCCGAAAATCCAAGGTCGTACCGCCGGACAAGGACTGGGAGTTTATCGCAAAAATGACCATCGTCATGCGCGACATCCTGTTTGGCAACCCAAAGCTGGACGCCCTCGGCTGGCACGAAGAGGCGCTTGGAAAGAACGCCGTCGCCGGCGGGTTCCAGGGCCAGCGCCAGTGGACCGACTGGCTGCCGAATGCCGACTTTACCGAAGCGATCATGGCCAGCTCCTTTGACTGGAACGGCGTGAAACAGCCCACGCCCTTTGCAACGGAGAACGACACGCTCAACGGTGTGGCGATGATGCTTGGGTCGCTGGTGTCCGGTTCGGCGCCGTGCTTCCATGACGTGCGCACCTACTGGAGCCCCGATGCGTGCGAACGTGTGACGGGGATCCGCCCGACCGGCGTGGCTGCCAACGGTTTCATCCACCTGATCAATTCCGGCGCCACCGCGCTGGATGGCAGCGGCGCGTCCAAAAACGCGGACGGCAAGGGCTGCATGAAGCCCTTCTGGAAGATGACTGAGGCCGACGTCGACGCCTGCCTCAAGGCGACCGACTGGTGCCGCGCAAATTATGAGTACTTCCGCGGCGGCGGCTTCTCAAGCCACTTCCGCTGCAGAGCCGAGATGCCCGTCACCATGCTGCGCGTCAATGTGGTGGATGGCGTCGGCCCCGTGCTGCAACTGGCAGAGGGCTATACGGCGGACCTGCCCGACGAGATCCACACCGTGATCGACAGGCGCACCGACCCGACCTGGCCGACGACCTGGTTCGTTCCGAATCTGACCGGCAAGGGCGCGTTCAAGGATGTTTACAGCGTCATGGCAAACTGGGGTGCCAACCACGGCGTCACGGTCTATGGCCATGTGGGCGCCGACCTCATCACCCTGGCGTCGATGCTGCGCATCCCGGTGAATATGCACAACGTGGCGCCGGGCCGCATTTTCCGTCCGCACGCGTGGTCCGGCTTCGGCACAGAGGACGCGGAGTCTTCGGATTATCGCGCCTGTGCGGTCTATGGCCCGCTGTACAAATAATATCGACTGTGATCCGAACAAAAGGGAGCTTGTTATGCTGAAAAATATACCGAAACTGTTATCTCCCGAGCTGCTGAAAATTCTGTGTGAAATGGGGCACGGCGATGAGATCGTAATCGGCGACGGCAACTTTCCCGCCGCGTCAAACGCCAAACGCCTGGTGCGGGCCGACGGCATCGGTGCCTGCGACCTGCTGGATGCGATTCTGCAGGTCCTTCCGCTGGACCAGTACGACGCAAACAACTTTGTGCTGATGCAAAAATGCGCGGGCGACACTGCGGACGTCAGCATCTGGAACGACTATGAAGCCATTTTGAAAAAGTATGAGCCGACCGCCGCAGTGTCGTTTGAAACGCGCTTTGCCTATTATGAACGCGCGAAAAAGGCCTATGCGATCATTGCCACCGGCGAAGAAAAGCAGTACGCCAACATCATTCTGAAGAAAGGCTGTGTGCTGTGATGAAAACCTGGGCGACCTACTTTCAAAACGACGAAGCCGCACCGCTGAAGTACGGCGAAATCAACCTGATCAACCCGCCGCGCCAACGCCTCCGGGGCGAACCGCGCAAAGCGGGGATCGAGGCTGTGCCGGTGTTCTGCGGCTTTTGCGGCACCGATTTTGAGCTGATGAAGATGGGGAAAAAGGGGCTGCTCGGCCCCAAGTTTCCAAAGGGTGAAAAGCGCCTGATCAACGGGCATGAGGGCGTGGTATGGGTCCCGTCGGAGCATCGCTTTGCGATCGTGCTCATCCGCGGCGGCGACAGCGCCGACCCGACGCGCTTCACCGAGGACGAGACCTATTTTGAATACGGCTGCGACGGTGCGGACGGCATCTTTTGCGACAAAGGCTACTTCAATCCGGATATGCTGCTGCACCTGCCCGAACAGTATGCAGGCCTTGAAAAGCTGCCGCTGTCGCTGGCAAAAAAGCTGGTGTTCAGCGACCCGTATGCCTGCGCCGTGTTTCAGCATGAGCGCATGTGCGACATCGGCGAAGCGCAGCTCTTTCGCGTGGTGATGGCGAAGGACCGCTGCGACGAAGCGGCCGCGCGAAAGAAGGCGGTGGAAGCGACCTTTGACCGCGTGGTGATCTTCGGCCTCGGGACCACGGGGCTGTTCATCGGTGATCAGATCAGAAGAAACCACCCGGCGGCGAACGTCCTGTTTGTGGCCCGAAGCGGCGCAGACAGCGAAAAGGCGCTGTTCGTCAAAGACGAGCTTGCCTGCGACTATCTGTCGTCCGGCGGGATGGACGAAGCGCAGACCGCATCGGCGATCATTGACAGACTCGGCGGCAGAGCCACGGCCTTTGTCGGCACCAGCGGCACCGAGGTCGAGCACCGTGTGGCGTTTGCGCGCGGTGTGCTCGGCTGCAACGGCATTTACAACAGCTTTTCGCTCGGCCCGAAGGTTGCCTATGACACCATGCCGTTCGGGTTCCAGAACCATGTCATCCTCGCGTCCATCAACTTTACGCAATCGCATATGGAGACTGCGATCCGCCTGCTGTGCAGCAGCAAATTCGACCGGCTGGTGGCGCTGATCGACAAGGACGCATTCACACGCGACCCGATCGGCGCGTATGAAAACAACATCTATGCCAAGGGTGCGCCGCTGAAAACGGCAGTCGTCTGGAACCCGGCGTTTCTCGATATGGAGGCATAACATGAAAGCAATCGAAATCATGGAACCCGGCGTGGTTCGCATCATTGAAAAAGAGATGCCGCAGCCCAAAGATGGCGAAGCACTGCTGAAGGTGCTGTACGGCGGCATCTGCGGCGCGGACGTCGCGTCCTACACGGGCAACCAGCCCTTCACAACCTATCCGCGCATTCCCGGACACGAACTGTCCGCCCGGATCGTTTCGATCCCGAAAAATGACCGGGGGCTGAAGGCGGGCGATGTTGTGACCTGCAACCCGTATTTCAACTGCGGGGACTGCTACGCCTGCCGGCGCGGCCTTGTCAACGCCTGTCACGACAACCAGACCATGGGTGTGCAGCGCGACGGCGGCTTTCAGGAATACATCACCATGCCGGTGGAGCGCATCATCGGCGGCAAGGGCCTGTCTGCCAAAGAGCTGGCGCTGATCGAGCCGTTTTCCATCAGTTGCCATGCGCTGTCGCGCGCCGAAGTCAAAGCGGGCGACCGTCTGCTGATCATGGGCGCGGGGCCGATCGGTCTGTTTGCGCTGCTGCGGGCAAAGGCCATCGGCGCAAAGGTGCTGATCGCCGACATGCTCAAAAGCCGCCTTGCCCTGGCCGCACGTTTCGGCGCCGATCAGACGGTCAATGTCAAAGAAACCGACCTGCACACGGCGTGTGACGCCTTCACCGACGGCTGCGGGTTCGACGTCTGCGTGGAAGCCTGCGGCGCACCCGAAACTTTTTTGAACTGCATCGACGAGGCGGCGCACGGCGCCAACATCATTCTGATCGGCAACGGCAAGCGCGAGACCACCTTTGTGCACTCCGTCCTGCTCAAAAAAGAGCTGAACGTCTTCGGCAGCCGCAACGCCTTCACGCGCGACTTAGAAACGCTGATCGACCTGGTCAAGAGCGGCAAGGCCGACGTTTTGCCGATGGTCAGCGGCGTCTATGCCATGGAAAACGCGGCCGCCGCCTTTGAGGCGCTCTCGCACAACGACGGCACGCTGGCAAAGCTGCTGATCGGGTTTGGTGACTGAGATGAAAGAAACGATTTTGCAATTCGGAACCGGGAAGTTTCTGCGCGCGTTTGCGGATGTCTTTGTCGATTCGCTGAACAAACAGGGCCTCTATGACGGAAAGGTCGTCATCGTGTCGCCGACGGATTCCAAAACGGTCGATCTGATCAACGCGCAGCATGGCGACTATCACTTGATTCTGCGCGGACTCGAACACGGAAAAGCGGTCAGCGAAACGGCAAAGATCACCTCGGTGACGCGGGCGGTCAACCCTTATCGCGACTTTGACGCTTTCATGGCCATTGCAGACAACTCTGACCTGCGCTTCATCGTCAGCAACACGACCGAGGCCGGCATCCGCTTTGACTCGGCCTGCAAATTTGACGACCGCCCGGCGGCGTCCTTCCCGGGCAAGCTGACGCAGTTTTTGTTCCGGCGGTACCAAAAGGGGCGCGGCGGTCTGGTCGTGCTTTCGTGCGAACTGATCGAAAACAACGGCAACGCGCTGAAAGACTGCGTGCTGCGCTATGCAGAGCAGTGGAATCTCGGCGACGGCTTCCTCACATGGCTGGGCACCGAAAACCGTTTTTGCAATACGCTGGTGGACCGCATCGTGACGGGATACCCGGCAGAGGATGCGGCGCAGATTTTTTCCGGCCTTGGCTGCCGTGACGCGCTGCTTGACACGGCGGAGCCGTATCACCTGTGGGTCATCGAGGGCGACTTTGAAGCCGAGCTGCCGCTGAAACGGGGCGGCGTCAACGTCATCTGGACCGACGACGCGGCGCCGTATAAAAAGATGAAGGTGCGCATCCTCAACGGGTCGCACACCTCGCTGGTGTTTCCGTCGCTGCTTTGCGGCGTAGAATCCGTCGGCGAAAGCCTGAAGGACGGCCTGCTGAACACCTTTTTGCACACCTGCCTGTTTGAATACATCCTGCCGACGCTTGGCAAGACCGAAGAGACCGAAGCCTTTGCCGCCGCAGTACTGGAACGCTTCGGCAACCCATACATCCGTCACCTGTGGCGGTCGATCGCGCTGAACTCCGTCAGCAAATACACGGCGCGGGTGCTGCCCACGGTTCTGGATTACCGACAGGCGCACGGCACGCTGCCGAAACCGCCGGTTTTTTCGCTGGCCTGTTTGCTGAAGTACTATCAGGAGAACGACCCGGCGGACGACGCGGCGGCGATCGATTTCATCAAAACGCACGACGTTCCCGCCGTCTTATCCAATACCGATCTGTGGGGCGCGAACCTCGGCGATTTTGCACCGCTTGTGAACGAAAGCCTTGCACAGATCAAAACCAACGGAATCAGAGAGGCGATCCAATGGAGTCTGTCCTGATACACCCGAACGACAATGTGGAGGTCCGCCTGTCCGACGGACATAAATACGCGGTGAGAAAGATCGCGGCAGGGGAACCGGTCGTCAAATACGGCTTTCCCATCGGGACCGCGACGCGCGACATTGCGCCCGGCGCGCGGGTACACACCGACAACCTCAAAACTGCCCTGTCCGGCGTGCAGTCTTATGCATACCATCCAAAGGCGGCGCCGGTGCAGCCCACCGCGCCGGCGACGATCAAGGCGTACGTACGCAAAAACGGCGACGTCGGCGTGCGCAACGAGGTGTGGATCATCCCCACCGTCGGCTGTGTGAACGACGTGGCAAAGGCGCTGGCCGCGCAGACGGGCGCAGTTTGCTTTGCGCATCCCTATGGCTGCAGCCAGCTTGGCGGCGACCTTGCCGTGACGCAAAAAACGCTTTGCGGGCTGATCAAGCACCCCAACGCCGGCGGCGTGCTGGTGCTGGGTCTGGGCTGCGAAAACAACGGGATTGACGCGATGAAAGCCGCGCTCGGCGACTATGACGAAGCGCGCATCCGCTTTCTCAATTGTCAGGACTGCGGCGACGAGCTTGCCGCGGGCAAACAAATCCTTGCCGAGCTGAAAGCCCTTGCCGCAACCGACGTGCGCACTGAGGTGCCGGTCTCAAAGCTGCGGCTCGGCCTCAAATGCGGCGGCAGCGACGGCCTTTCGGGCATCACGGCAAATCCGCTGTGCGGCCGGGTGACGGACCACCTGATCTCAATGGGCGGGACGGCGGTGCTGACCGAGGTGCCGGAGATGTTCGGCGCGGAGCAGGTGCTGTTTGACCGCTGCGTCAGTGAAGCCGTGTTTGACAGCGCCGTGCGGCTCATCAACGATTACAAGCAGTACTTCATCGCCCACGGCCAGCCGGTCAGCGAAAACCCGTCCCCCGGCAACAAGGCCGGCGGCATCACCACGCTGGAAGAAAAATCTCTCGGCTGTGTACAAAAGGGCGGCGCCGCGCCGGTGACAGCTGTGCTGGACTACGGCGACAAAGCCGAAACCGCAGGATTGAATCTTTTGAACGGCCCGGGCAACGACATGGTCGCCGTGACCAATCTGGCGGCGGCGGGCTGCCAGCTCATCCTGTTCACCACGGGACGGGGAACGCCGCTGGGCGCACCGGTGCCCACCGTAAAAATCGCGACCAATTCCGCCCTTGCAAAAAAGAAGCGGGCCTGGATCGACTTTGATGCGCAATCGCAGACCGCAGACGACCTGTTCCATCTGCTGCTTGATACGGCAAACGGCCGTAAAACCAAAAACGAACGCAACGATTTCCGGGAGATCGCAATCTTTAAGGACGGTGTTACGTTATGATCATCGACAGCCATGTACATTTGTGGAAAACCCAGCACGGCCGTGTAGACGGCAAACCCGTTGTGTCGCTCGGCAACGGCAAAAGCGACTTCGGCGGCCAGGTGCGCCAGATGATGCCGCCCTATATGGTCCGCGGCGAAAACACGGCGGATATGCTCGTCGCCAACATGGACTATGCCGGCGTCAGCGCGGCGGTGGTCACGCAGGAAGAGATCGACGGCAATCAGGACGCCTATCTGCTGGCTGCCAAGGCACGGTACCCCGACCGGCTGAAAATTTGCTCGCTGTATGAGGAGGGCCGGCCCTTTACGCTGGATGGCTTTGACGGGGTCAAACTTTGCGCCGGGCGGTTCCCCACGCAGGACCTGACCAAACACGCTGCCGTGTTTGAAGAAGCAAACAGCGCCGGAAAATTCGTCTTTGCAGAGCTGGCGGACGGCGACCGGCAGACCGCGTCGCTGCGCGAGCTGATTCAGCAGTACCCGGACCTGCGCATCGCAGTGGGGCATTTCGGCATGGTCACGCGCCCCGGCTGGGAAGCACAGATCAGGCTGGCGCGCTATCCGAATGTCCGTGTGGAAAGCGGCGGCATCACCTGGCTGTTTCACCGCGAGTTCTACCCGTACCCCTCGGCCGTCCGGGCGATCAAGACGGCGGCGGACCTTTGCGGTATGGACAAGCTGATGTGGGGCAGCGACTATCCGCGCACCATGGTGGCGATCACCTACAAGATGAGCTTTGACTTTGTTCAAAAGTCGGCGGAGCTGACCGCTGACGAAAAGGCGGCGTTCCTGTTTGACAACGCCGCGGCGTTCTATGGCTTTTCCGGCCTTTGTGAACCGACCGCCATCCGCAACATGCTGGAGGACTGAGGGCAAATCCCCGGCCTGAAATCCATGCGGAGAGTGAAAGATGTAAAAAAGAGACAGGGGAGCGCTCCCTTGTCTCTTGCCTTTTTTGGTTGTTCAGCCTCAATACAGCGACCAGGCCCTCGCCTTCAGGATCAGGTCATAAAACCACCCGGCGACGCGCTGGAAGATGTTGCCGTCCACCACCACGCTGGCATAGATCAGCAATCCGTAATGGGTCACCAGCTCGCCGCTTTCCTCCCGATATTTGCCCGAGGTGATCTGCACCGAAATCACCTTCACACCCTTGCCGCATTCGATCTTTACGTTGTCTGCGGTGACCGATTCGGGCAGTGCATAGCCCTCGGCAGCCGACAGGTGATAGTGAATGTTGTAGGTGCGCCCGGCCTTGAGCTTGCCGCTGTCTGCCGTGCCGGCATAATCCGCGACCGACACGGGGCTGCTTCTGTACCCGCCGTAAACGACGTTGCCGGATTTGATCTGGATCAACTGCTCAACGTCCCGTTCGGTGCACCCGGCAATGTTGCTGTTGAGCTTCAGGGTGATGACGCCGGTCTCGTTCTGCGCGGCGGCGGGCAGCAGGCAAAGGCAAACGACCAGCACGGCCAGCAGAACACCAATGATTTTTTTCAGCATAAGAACGCTCCTTCCGGAATGGCTTGTACATTTATTATACATGGTCTTTCCCGGATTGTCAATCGTTGAACCGGATTGACTTTTTGGCGGTTTTGTAATACAATGATCGTATAGAAGGGGTGAGCGCATTGGAACTGACAAAGATCGTGATCACCGGCGGCCCCTGCGCGGGCAAGACCACGGCGATGAGCCGCATCCAGAAAACGTTGACCGCGTTGGGTTATACGGTGTTATTCGTGCCCGAGACCGCCACCGAGCTGATCACCGGCGGCGTTGCGCCGTGGACCTGCGGCACCAACCGGGACTATCAGTTATGCCATCTGAAACTGCAGTTGGAAAAGGAAGCGGTGTTTGCCGCGGCGGCGGCCACCATGCCGGCCGAAAAAGTGCTGCTGGTGTGTGACCGTGGCGCGCCGGACTGCCGGGCGTATATGGACGATGAAACATTTTCCGGGGTGCTGGCGGATCTCGGAACCAATGAAGTCGCGCTGCGTGACCGCTATGACGCGGTCTTTCACCTGGTGACGGCCGCCAAGGGCGCGGCGCAGTATTACACGACCGAAAACAACACCGCGCGGACCGAATCGCCGCAGGCTGCCGCCGCGCTGGATGACCGGCTGATTGCCGCTTGGACGGGACACCCGCATCTGCGCGTGATCGACAACGCCGGCGATTTTGAAAACAAGCTGCAGCGCCTGATCAAAGAGATCACGTCCTTCCTCGGCGAGCCGGAGCCGCTGGAGATCGAGCGAAAATTCCTGATCGCGTACCCTGACCAGGAGTGGCTCAGGTCGCTGCCGAACTGCCGGCGCATCGAGATCATCCAGACCTATCTTTGCGCCGACGGCGACGATGAGGTGCGCGTGCGGCAGCGCGGCGCCGACGGGCACTATGTCTATTTTCAGACTGTGAAGCGCCGGATCACCGACCTCAAACGCATCGAGGTGGAGTGCCGTCTGTCGCAGGAAGAGTATTTGCGATTGCTGATGCGGGCCGACCCTGAGCGCCGCCCGATCCGCAAAGACCGCTATTGTCTGACATATGAGAACCAGTACTTCGAGATCGACGTCTATCCCTTCTGGAACGATCAGGCGATCCTTGAGATCGAACTCAGCGACGCAAATGCCCCCATCACGTTCCCGCCGCAATTGCATGTGCTGCGCGAGGTCACCGACGATCCGGCATACAAAAACGCCGCCCTGGCCGGGCGGACAAGCTGACCGACAGAAAAAACGCATCGCCCGGGCGGTGCGTTTTGCGTTCATTCGGGATATTCACAGCATGATATACAACAGCGCCAGAAGCAGCGCGTCGTCGGCGCCCTCGCGGCGCAGCAGCAACAGCAGCCCCAGCAGCAGCGCGCTGTCGCCGTCCAAAGAAAGCAAGGTCTGCAGCGGGTTGGTTCCCGCCGGCTGTGCGTCGTCTGTTGGCATAAAAAGCCTCCCTTTTGATGAGATGCGGAGTTCTTTTAATGGAGAATTGAGAATATAGAATTGAGAATTGCGGTCGCGGGTTGACGGATTTTCGGTCCCGACATCGTGCCCGCGAAAGAACTGTGCAGTCAACCGAAAGTGCGTTAATTAGTATTCCAACCTTGTGGGTTCTTTTCTGATTGACACACTTACTGTTGAACGCAAGCTTCCTTCGCGACGCAAACCTGACGGTTGCCGGCTTGTGCCAGCGCGGCCACAGTTTCCATTTTTTATTATTCATTCTTCATTATAAAATCATTCATTTAAATCTACAGCCCAAGCTCCTTCAGCTTCGGCAGCAGCGCCATCAATCGCAGCATCTGCGCGGCCTGATCCACACGGTGGCGGCGTTCCTCTTTCAGCATCGGGCGCAGCGCCAGCAGCAGCTCGCTGCGCGGGTCGGGCGCGTCGTTTTTCAGTGCGGACAGCAGGGCGACGATCTTTCCGACGGTTTCCGGTGCAAAGGGGAACGCACCGTCACTTGGCGGCGGGTCGGGTTTCGGCGGCGCCTCCTGCGCAAACATCGAGGCTGCCATGGTTTTCAGTGCGTCCAGGTCCTCCGGCCGCATGGCGCCCAGGGCCTGCTGCAGGGCAGACAGATCCAGGCCGTCCGGGTTCATGGCGTGTCCTCTTTCTTTTGCATGGCGTCAAGCACGGCTTTGGCCTGCGGCGAAGAAAGCATGGCCTTGACCAGCGTTTCGTTTTTCAGCAGCGCCGCAACCGCCGCGGCCTGCGATCTGGTCAGGTGCGCGTTCACAAACGCGCGAACGTCCGTGCCGCTTTGGCCGGCGTCGGTCAGCAGACGGTCCAGCGTTTCTTGCTGCTGATTTGAAAGTTTTGTTTCGTTTTCCATTGAAAACCCTCCCGGAGTATGATAAAATAAAAGAAAACATCCGCTTCACAATGATATGTATGTGATTTGAAAGGAGCGTATGCATGAAAGTGCTGGTGACGTCAGACAGCCACGGCTTTACCGACCGGCTGTTGGCTGCCGTGCAAGCCGAGGCGGACTGCCAGACGGTGGTCTTTCTCGGCGACGGGCTGGGTGACCTGCTGGCCGTGCAAAAGAAAATGCCCGGCCGCAAATTCATTGCCGTGCGCGGCAACAACGACTGGGAACCGCAGTTTGCCTCCTTTGACGACACGGCATATCAATACATCGGCGGCCAAACCGTTCTGGCGACCCACGGGCATCTGGACGGCGTGCGCTTTTCACTGGCTGCGCTTGCGCGGCGCACGGCGGCGGTACGGGGCACGCTGGCGCTGTTTGGCCACACGCACCGCCCAACCAAACAGGTCGTTCCCGGGACCGGTGTGCTGGCGGTCAACCCCGGTGCGCTGTGCAGCGGGCAATACGCTGTGTTGGAGATCACTCCCGGCAATACGGAGGTCACGTTCAAGACGCTGTGGTGAGCTGTTAGCTGTTAGCTGTTAGCGCGCGGGGAACGTGCGTTGCGGTCGGAAGGTCAACGCCGCGCGAATGCGTGCACAGTGCACAGTTTAAATTCCGAATTCCGAATTCAAACTCTCCACTCTTTTTGAAAGAAGGTCGCTTCATTATGTCTGAAACCAAAACGGCGTTCATCGCCATCATCGGCTGCCCGAATGTCGGCAAATCCTCCATCCTCAACACATTGCTGGGGCAAAAGGTGGCCATTGTGTCTGACAAGCCGCAGACCACGCGCACGCGCATCATGGGCGTGCTGACCGAAAACGAGACCCAACTGGTGTTTACCGACACGCCGGGCTTTCACCGCCCGCGCACCAAGCTGGGAGAAAAGATGGTCCGCGCCGTGACAGACGGCATTTCCGGCGTGGACGCCTGCATGCTGGTGACAGAACCCACGGCAGAGCTGCGCGACGCGGAACGGGAGCTGCTTGACAAATGCCGGGCGCAGCAGATGCCCGTGGTGCTGGTCATCAACAAGATCGACACCGTGCCGGTCAAAACTGACCTGATGGCCTGCATTGCCGCCTGGGCGGGGCGCTATCCCTTTGCGGCTGTGGTGCCCGTGTCTGCGCTGCGGCGCGACGGGCTGGGCGATCTTTTGGATGAGCTGAAGGCGCTGGCCTTTCCGTCGGCGCACTTCTTTCCCGAAGACACCCTGACCGACCAGCCGGAGCGTGTGCTTGCGGGGGAGATCATCCGCGAAAAGATGCTGCGTCTGCTTGACAAAGAGATTCCGCACGGCGTGGCGGTCTCGGTGGAAAAGATGCGCGAGCGCCCGGACGCGGACCTGCTGGACATCGAGGCCACGATCTATTGCGAAAAAGAGAGTCACAAGGGCATCATCATCGGCAAGGGCGGCGCCATGCTCAAACGCATCTCCACCTATGCGCGTCAGGATATGGAGCGATTTTTCGGCTGCCGGGTCAACCTGCGCTGCTGGGTCAAGGTGAAAGATGGCTGGCGCAACCGCGAGGGCCTGATCCACAATTTCGGGTTGGACTGAGCGGAAAATGTTTCCGCGTTTATCCGCCGTTTCGGCGCCCCACACTAAGGGTATCACAATCTTTAGGAGATGGACGCCGTGAACAAAAAAGAGCTTTGGCAGCGATTTATCAAAACGGGGCGGGTGTCAGACTATCTGGCCTATACCCGGGCCGAGAAGCAGACCTTTGCACCCCGGCCGACCGAGGACCTTTCGGCAGAATTTGCCGCAGAGTTCCTTGACAGGCCCCCTTTGCAAAAAAGAAAGGACGAGACAATCCATGATGATCCAGACGAGCGGGATCGTGATCCGTGAAAGCCCGGTCAACGAGCATGACAAGGTCATCACCCTGCTCACCCGTGATTACGGTGTGATCCGGGCCTTTGCCAACGGCGCGCGCCTGCCCAAACACAAAATCGCCGCGGCCTCCTGCCTGCTGACCTTTTCCGACTTTTCGCTGAATAAAAACGAAAAGAGCGTTTTCACGGTCCGCGAGGCAACGGTGAACGAGGTGTTTTTTGACCTGCGAAAGAGTGTTCCTGCCCTGGCGCTGGCACAATACTTTGCTGAGCTTTCGTTGACGCTGGCCCCGCGTGAAGAGGTGGCAAAAGACTTTTTGCGTCTGCTGCTGAATGCGCTGGCCCTGCTTTGCAAAAATCAAAAACCGCACCTGCTGCTCAAGCCAACGGTGGAGCTGCGCATGCTGTCGTTGGCGGGCTATATGCCGTCGCTGGTCGCGTGCGACGGCTGCGGCGCATATCTGACCGAAGAGATGCGCTTTTGCCCAGGCAGCGGGCGGCTGTTTTGCTCTGCCTGCACGCCGAATGCGCGGTTTGTTCCGGTGCATGGCAGTGTGGTGACTGCCATGCGCCACATCTGCTTCAGCCCGCCTGAAAAGGTGTTCGCTTTTCGCCTGACGTCAGAGCGGGCGATGAAAGAGCTGGCGGAGGCAAGCGAGCGCTATGTGCTGCAGATCGTGCCGGAACGGCTGATGACCCTGGATTTTTATAAAGTGCTGATGACATGAGGAGGCGTACATAATGAACAAGCATGAGACTGCGCTGGAGCTGCACAAGATTCTGGAGCGCCTTGCAACCTTTGCCGCCGCGCCGGACGCAAAAGAGATGATTCTGGCGCTGGAGCCGACGTCTGACCTGGAGGACGCCGAACACCTGCTGCAAAAAACGGCGGACGCCCACATGCTGATGGCGCGGTTCGGCGCGCCGTCGTTCGGCGGGCTGCGCAATGTCAACAACGCCCTGTCGCGTGCCGATGCGGGCAGCGTGCTGACCATGCGGGAGCTGCTGGATGTGGCCGGGGTGCTCAAAACCATCCGCGGCATCTGTGACTGGAGAAACAAGTGCAGCGGCGTCAAGTGCAGCCTGGATGTCTTTTTTGACGCGCTGACGCCGAACCGGTACCTGGAAGACAAGATCCTGTCCGCCATCGTCAGCGAGGATGAGATGAGCGACAACGCCTCGCCGGCGCTGGCCGATATCCGAAAAAAGATACGCATCGCCTCGTCCCGCGTGCGCGACCAGCTGGACCGGCTGCTGCGCTCGCCCCAGATGCAAAAGTACCTGCGCGAGGCGATCGTCACCATGCGGAACGGGCGCTATGTGGTCCCGGTCAAGATCGAGCACCGCAAGGATGTGCACGGTCTGGTTCATGATACCTCTTCCAGCGGGGCCACGGTGTTCATCGAGCCGGCCGCCGTGGTGGAGGCCAACAACGATATCAAGCTGCTGCAAAGCAAGGAGCACGACGAAATGGAGCGCATCCTGGCCGAGCTTTCCGCCGAGGCGGGCAGCTTCTACGAGGGCACCAAGGCCAGCTATGAATGCGCGCTGGAGCTGGACGTGATCTTTGCAAAGGCAAAGATGGCCTATGACATGAACGCCGGCGCGCCAAAGCTCAACGACTTCGGCAAAATCGACCTGCACGCCGCGCGGCACCCGCTGATCGACCCGAAAAAGGTGGTGGCCACCGATATCCGCCTGGGAACGGATTTTGACACGCTGATCATCACCGGGCCCAACACGGGCGGAAAAACCGTGTCGATAAAAACGCTGGGCCTTTTGACGCTGATGGCGATGTGCGGGCTGATGCTGCCGGCGGGCGACCGCAGCGAGATCTCGGTCTTTGACCATGTTTTGGCCGATATTGGCGACGAGCAGAGCATCGAACAGTCGCTGTCCACGTTCTCTTCCCACATGACCAACATCATCGACATCCTTTCGGTGGCAGACAGCCGCAGTCTGGTCCTCATTGACGAGCTGGGCGCCGGCACCGATCCCGTGGAGGGCGCGGCGCTGGCCATGGCGATTCTGGAACGGCTGCATGAAAAGGGCGCCAAGATCGCCGCCACCACCCATTATGCCGAACTGAAAAAGTACGCGCTGGAAACGCCGGGCATCGAAAACGGCAGTTGTGAATTTGACGTGCAGTCGCTGCGGCCGACCTATCGGCTGCTGATCGGCGTGCCGGGGCGGTCCAACGCCTTTGCGATCTCTGCCCGGCTGGGGATGGAGGATGCCGTCATTGCGCGGGCAAAGCAGTTGGTCTCAGACGAAGAGAGCGGCTTTGAGCATGTGATCGAATCGCTGGAGCAAAGCCGCATGGCTTATGAAACCAAGCGGCAGGAGGCCGAGGCGCTGCAGTCGCAGGCCACCAAAGTCCGCGACGAGGCCCGGCAGTACAAAGACAGCATCGAAGCGCTGCGCACTGCCGAACTGGAAAAGGCCCGTGCGCAGGCGCAGCAGATCATCGACCGCGCCAAACGCAGCGCCTGGGCGCTGACGAGCGAGCTGGAGGAGTTGAAAAAAGAAAGCGCCAAATCGCAGGACAAGGCCGAGCTGGCCCGCCGCGCCCGCCAGCTCATGAAGCAGAGCCTGGGCGAATTTGACGACATCACCAACCCCGTGACGCCGCCGGACCCGGATGAGGACTATGTGCTGCCAAGGCCGCTGCGCGTGGGCGACACGGTGCTTTTGGTCGATATCGGCAAAACGGGCGAAGTCACCGCCCTGGCCGACAAGCGCGGCGACATCGAGGTCACGGCGGGCATCCTGAAAATGCGTACCCCGCTGAAAAACCTGCGTCTGCAAGACAAGCCCCAGCCGCAAAAGACCACCCGCACGGCGCCGAAAAGCGGCGGCAAAGACTTCCGGCCGGAGGGCGGCAAGGCGGAATGCGACATCCGCGGCATGACGGTGGAGGACGGCATTCTGGAGCTGGAACGGCACATGGACCGCTGCATGCGCCAGGGCCTGAGCGAGATCACGGTCATCCACGGCAAGGGCACCGGCGCGCTGCGCAAGGGCATCCAGGACTATCTGCGCCGCTGCAAGTACGTCAAGAGCTATCGCCTCGGAACCTTCGGCGAAGGGGAAGCGGGCGTGACGGTCGTGACGCTGAAATAGTTGTTCGCTGTTCGCGGTTTGCGCGGGGAACGTTTCCGGAATGGGAAGGTTCGTCCCGCGCTTTTTGTTTTACCGCTGACTGATAACTGTCAGCTGCGAACTGCAAATATATTTTCAAAAGGACTTGATAAAACCGGAAAATCTTGCTATAATAATATGAATCATTATGGGGGTATCTTTGTTATGATTAAACGAGCAGATGAAATGAAAGCGACCGTCAAGGTCAATATGCGCGGCGGCGACGGCCAGGCCGTGGTCACCGATATCCTGGACAAGGGTGAGTATCAGGGCAACGCCCGCCTGATCGGCACCATCCTTTTGGAGCCGGGGTGTTCCATCGGCACGCATGTGCACGAGAATGAAGAAGAGGTCTTTTATGTGCTGGAGGGCCGCGCCACCTATGACGACAACGGCAGCGTCCAGATTTTGAACAAGGGCGACAGCTGCGTCTGCCTTGGCGGGCAAAAGCATTCCATCGCCAACCGCGAAGCGCAGGGCAACCTGACCGTCTTTGCCATCATCCTGACCTATTGAGCATGGGAAAGCTGATCGTTCTGGAGGGTCTGGACGCCAGCGGCAAGGGGACGCAAAGCCGCCTTTTGTTTGAAGCCGTCAGCGCCATGGGGCGCGACGCGCTGCTGATCCGCCTGCCGAACTATGAGGACGACTCCAGCGCACTGGTCAAAATGTATCTGGCCGGCCAGTTTGGTGATAAGCCCGGCGACGTCAACGCCTTTGCCGCTTCCTGCTTCTACGCGGTGGACCGTTATGCGTCCTTTAAAAAGTACTGGCAGGCGCCGTATGACAACGGGGCGCTGCTGATTGCCGACCGCTACACCACGTCCAATGCCTGCCACCAGATGACCAAGCTGCCGCGGCCGCAGTGGGATGCTTATCTGGACTGGCTGTTTGACTTTGAATACAGCAAGCTCGGCGTTCCCGCGCCGGACGCCGTGATTTTTCTGGACATGCCCGTGGAGGTGTCGCAGCGGCTGATGCAAAAACGTTATCAGAACGACGACGGCAAAAAGGACGTCCACGAGCGTGACCTCGATTATCTGTTTGCCTGCCGCGATGCGGCGCTTTATGCCGCGGGCAAGCTGGGCTGGCACATTGTGTCCTGTGCCGAAGGCGACGGTCCCCGGTCGGTGGAAGCCATCCACGCCGATGTGCTGCGCATTGCTGCGGAGGTGCTGCATGATTGAATTCCGACCGCTGACCCTTGACGACCGTGGTCTGATACAACGCCTGGTGCGCGCCGACGGCCGCATCGACTGCGAATACAGCTTTGGCAACATGTTTTGCTACACGGCGGTGTGCGACGTGCAGATTGCCGAAACAAACGGCTGTTTCACCGTAAAATACTTCATGCCCGGCTTTGTGTGCTATACCTTCCCGGTGGGGACGGGGGACCGCGCCGCCGCCGTGGCCGATGTTTTGACCGACGCCGACCGTGCCGGCTGTGACGCCTATTTCTTTGGCCTGACCGCAGAGGACAAGGCGTTGCTGGAAACGGCATATCCCGGGCGGTTTGAGATTCGTCCGTCCCGCGACGAGGCGGATTATGTCTATCGTCGCGAAGACCTGGCGGCACTGCACGGCAAAAAGTATCAGAGCAAGCGCAACCACATCTCGTTTTTTATGCGCAATCACATCTGGAGCTATGAACCCATCACCGCCGAAAACAAGGCGGAGTGTCTTGCGATGAGCCGCCAATGGCTGGAACAGAACGTCAACGACGACCGCGAGGGCGTGGAAACGGAGCTGAAGCTCATCACCCTGGCGTTTGAACATTATGACGCGCTGGGCTTTTCCGGCGGGCTGGTCCGCAGCGAGGGCGGCGTGGTGGCCTATTGCATGGGCGAGCCATTGTCTGACGATGTGTTCTGTGTTCATTTTGAAAAGGCGTTTGCCGATATCCGCGGCGCCTATGCCGTCATCAACCGGCAGTTTGCCGAACACGCGCTGCAGGATTATACCTATGTCAACCGTGAGGACGACGCCGGGCAGGAAAACCTGCGCATTTCAAAACAGAGCTATCACCCGGCGTTTCTGGTGGAAACCTATGGAGTGAGGCTGAACTGATGGAATGGCTTTACAAAACCGACCCGAACGTGACCGCGCAGTTGTTTGACCTGTGGCACACAGCCTTTGGCGACGACGAGGCCTATATCCGGTTGTTTTTTGATCTGGCATATCAGGGCAGTCGCTGCTTTTTGAAAAAGAAAGCGGGGCGCGTGGTTTCGTCACTGTATCTTTTGGACTGCGTCGTGACGGCCGACAGCGGCTCGTATGCCGGGTACTGCCTATACGCGGCGGCCACCCTTCCGGGCGAACGCCGGCAAGGATACATGGCGGCCCTGATCAAAGAGGCCAAAGCCGCGCTTTTGCAAAGCGGCCGGGCGTTCATTGCCCTGGTGCCCGCCGATGACGGACTGTATGACTATTATGCGCGCTTCGGGTTCCGGACCGCGATGTATGTGTATGAAGGCCTTGCCCGCGTCGGATCGCCGACGGCACCCTGCAGCGACGCGGAGTATTATGAAGCGCGAAGCAGACTGAACAACGCCTTTCACTGGACGAAACCGAACTTTGACTATGCCATGGCGTGCCTGCGGTATGACGGTGCGCACCCCGTCCGGACAGACAGCGGCATGCTGTTAAGAAGCGAAGCCGCTGTGGAAGAGCTGCTGACGGGCGGCTCCGCCGGTGACGGCGACCTGCTGCCGGTGCGCAGTCCGTTCCCCTTACCGGGAACAAAGCAAAAGCGCTTTGGCATGATTTACACCGAAAACGAACGTCTGCGTTCCGTTCTTTCGGAGCGTCGGCTGTATATGAATCTTGCGCTGGATTGACAGCACAAAGGAGGCAGCAAGATGGTTTATTGTTTTCTTGCCCCCGGCTTTGAAGAGCTGGAGGCCATCGCCCCGATCGACCTGCTGCGGCGCGCCGGCCTGACGGTGACCACCGTGGGCGTGGGCGAAAAGACCGTTTGCGGGTCGCACGGCATTCCCGTCACGGCGGACGTCACGGCGGACGCCATTGTTTTGGACGATTCGCTGGAGGCGGTGATCCTGCCCGGCGGTATGCCCGGCACGCTGAATCTGGAGCAAAGCCCGGCAGTGCAAAAAGCAATCGACTTTGCCGCAGCAAACGGAAAGTTGCTGTGCGCCATCTGCGCCGCGCCGTCCGTTCTGGGCCACAAGGGGCTTTTGAACGGCAAACAGGCTACGGCATACCCCGGCTTTGAAGCCGATCTGACCGGCGCAGCCCTGTCTGACAGGTTTGTGGTCACCGACGGCAACCGCATCACAGCGCGCGGCGCCGGCGTTGCGGTGGAATTCGGCCTTGCGATCATCACGGCGCTGAAGGGTGCTGCCGCCGCAGAGCGCATCCGCAAGTCGATCCAATGCCTGCCCTGAACGAAAAGCAAACCCTGCGTGCACGGTACAGACAACTCCGCGCCGCGATCACCGACCGTGAAGAAAAAGAAGCCGCGCTGACAAAAGCGCTGTTAGCGCACCCGGCGTTTCTTGCGGCAGACCAAGTGCTTTGCTATGTCTCTTTCGGTACCGAGCCGGGGACGTATGACTTCCTGAACATGTGCTTTCATCTTGGCAAGGCCGTGGCGGTGCCGCAGTGTGAAGCAAACGGCGTGATGCGGTTTGTCCGGATCGATGACCTGAGCACCCTTTGTCCCGCGCCGCCATACGGCATTCCGGAGCCGGCAGGCGGGGAACAAGCCGCCGCGTCCGAGCGCACGCTTTGCGTGGTGCCCGGCCTTGCGTTTGACCGGAAGGGATACCGTCTCGGCTATGGCGGCGGGTACTACGACCGGTTTTTGCGGTCGTTTCCGGGCCGCAGTCTGGGGCTTTGCTTTGCCGAGTGCCTGACCGACGTGCTGCCGCACACGGCCCACGATATGGCGGTGGGGGCTGTTTTGACGCCGGAAGGGACTTTTTAATTCGGAATTCGCAATTGGGCACCTCTAAAAACTCTTTCAAAAAGGAAGCAAATATGGTATAATAGAGGCAACAAAAAGAAAGAGGAAAAAGAGATGCAATTTGGATTTTTTGATATAGAGAACAAAGAAAACAGGCTGAGTAAATT
>JAFRUA010000025.1 GCA_017434855.1 Clostridia bacterium | reverse complement strand
TGCAAACACTAACAGCACCATCAGAAAAAGGAGAATGTTTATGAAAGCAACCGGAATCGTCAGACGCATCGACGACCTCGGCCGGGTCGTGATCCCAAAAGAGATTCGCCGCACCATGCGCATCCGCGAGGGCGACCCGCTGGAAATCTACACCGCAGCCGACGGCGAGGTCATCTTTAAAAAGTACTCCCCGATGGGGGAGCTGGAGCCGTACACCAGGCAATATGCCGAGGTGCTGCACCGCGCCACGGCCATGCCCGCGGTGATCTGTGACCGCGACCGGGTGATCGCCGCCACGGGCCGCGCCAAAAAAGAGCTGCTGGGCAAGCGCATCTCATCCGCACTGGAAGCGTTGATGGAAGCGCGCGTGTCCTTCCCGGGCGACGGTGAACAGACGGCCCCGCGCGTCAGCGACGAAAGCGAAGAGACCGCCGCCGTGATGTTCCCCATCCTGGGCGGCGGCGACGTGATGGGCGCCGTGCTGCTGCTGCAAAGCGACGACGCTGCCCCCACCGACACCGAGATCAAGCTGATGCAGGTCGCGGCCGGCTTTTTGGGCAAGCAGATGGAAGAGTAGCTGTCAGCGGTTAGCGGTTAGCAGTTAGCGGTAGGGGCGGACCGGTGTGTCCGCCCGCTTTTTTATGTACGCGCCGCACAGATCGGCAACGGGAAAGAAAGCCCCGCCGCTGCAGCCGAGCGGTAACAAAAAGCCTCCCCTGCTTCAGCGGGGGAGGGGGACCGCTTGCGGTGGAGGGGGCAGGGCAGCGCCATTCGTCGCTTCGCGACAACGCCCTCTCCGTCGCTTCGCGCCACCTCTCCCGATCTCGGGAGAGGCTAAACATGTTCCCCTTATCGCCGCGTGAAATCGGCGGCGCGTCACGCACGGTCACCGATCACTGGCCCGCGTACAAAAAAAGAAACATAAAAAGCGACTGTACTGTTCCTGCGCGGACGAAACCAAAAAGGTCGCGAAGATTGCCCCCGCGACCTCAATTCTCCATTCTTCATTCTTCATTCTTCATTCTCAATTCATTCGCGGCGGCGCGTCACCTGCCGTCACCGGGCACTGGCCCGCGTACATAAAAACACGCCCGCCGAGTCACCCCGGCGGGTTTCGCTATAAACTACGGACTACGGACTACGGACTAACGACTCTCCAAAAAGTCAACGGTGACGTTCGCCACCTCTTCGGCGTGCGTTTCAATGCACATGTGGCCGCCGCCCTTGACGACGTAGTCCACGCTGCCTTGCGGCAGGGCGGCGCGCAGGTTTTTGCGGGCGCTGTCGGTGACCACATAGTCGTGGTCGCCGTTGACAAACAGGAACGGCTGCATCCGGCGCACGGCGTCATAGTCCGTGGCGGGCAGCATCAGGAAATTGCGCAGCGCGCCCTCGCCCGTGCCCCGGATGTAATAGGGGTCGATGATCTTGCTGACGTCGTAATGCATCGCGTAGGAGACGCTGTTGCACGCGAAGATATACAGCAGCCGCACCAGCGCCGGGGACTTTGCCATCGTTTCCAGCAGGTTGCCCATGCCGGACAAAAGCAGGTCGCTGTTCATCATCTTTTCGCGGATGCCGCCGGCGCCGTCGTTGCCGGAGGTGCCGTACATCAGCAGCGCTGCCACGTCGTCGGGGTACTGCAGCGCCAGCTCCAGCGCCACATAGCCGCCCATGGAATGTCCGGCCACGATCCACGGATCAGAGTTGATCGACGTCATCACGCCGTGCATGATCTCTTCGCGCGGAAGCCGGTCGGTGTTTTTATCCTCACGGGTGGAATAGCCGAAGTCCGGCAGGTCTGCCAGAACGCAGGTGTAGCCGGCTTTCACCAGTTCTTCGGCCAGGGCGACGAAGCAGTAGCTCGACAGCGCAAAGCCGTGGATCATGAAGATTTGCCCCCTGGCATTCTCTGCCGGGAAGGTGCGGTAATGGATGCGGTAGTCGCCGACGGCGGCAAACGCGCTGTTGTCAAACGGGTGGTCAACGTCCGGTCGCTCGTGCCGGGCCCCGGCGGGCAGCCAGAGCGTGCACAGCAAAACCAGCGTCAGCAAAGCGGCAAAAACGCGGCGCAGTTTCATTTGGTCGCCTCCTTTTCTTTGGCGCGTTTGAAGAACGCGAGCATGCGGTCAATGGCAAGATTGCCGGCTTTTGAATCGGGACGAATGACGCTGAAGACGTGGGGCAGGTCCTCGCCCTCAAAGGTCGGAAAGTCGGCCAGCTCGTTCCCGATGCCGAAGCTTGTCAGGTCCCGCGCGGCGCGGCGCGTCTGGTGCAGGGCCATGATGTCGCCGCTGCTGGTCACCAGGAAGGTCGGCGGCAGGGTCGTTTCTTTCAGCAGGGCGTCCAGATTCATATAGGGTGCGGTGTGCTTTTGCTTGTAATCCTTGCCCCACATGGCACGGGTGTAGGTGCCGACCAGGCCCTCTTCGTCCATATACGCCACGGGGGCGGTCAGCGCCAGGGCGGTCAGGCGCAGGTTCGGCGACGCGGCGTCAAACACGCTGCGCAGGTGTTCGCTGCCCAGCAGCGCCGCTGCAAAAGAAGCCAGCATGCCGCCCGCGGAATCGCCGGTGAGATAGATTTCGTCCGTCTTTGCCGGGTACGCCGCAAGGTGGTCGCCGATCCATTGCAGGGCGGCCATGACGTCGCGGACCTGATCGTCCGTCGTGACGTTGGGCACCAGCCGATAGCTGAGGTTGAACACAAGATAGCCCCGCGCCGCAAGATACAGGCAATAGGGTTTGTTGAGCTCTTTGTCGCCGTACATCCAGCCGCCGCCGTGCACGTCGATGATGACCGGCAGCGGGCCGGTTCTGTCCATCGGGGTATAGACGTCCAGGCGGTGCATCACGTCCCCGTCGTCGATGTAGGCGAGATCGCGCTGTTCGGCCACGCCTGTGGGCAGGCTGAGTTTTTTGATGCGCGCGGCGTCCGCCTGTTCGGTAAAGTGCCACATGAGTTTTGCAAGTTCAATGATCGCCGGCATAAGCAGTCCTCCAATAGTTCAGTCTGCGCCTATTATAGCACAAGTTGAAGGAATGTGCAAGAGGGAGTTGACAGTGGAGAGAATTCGCAATTGATCGCAAGCGATCGGGGCGCAATTATGGTCGCGCTGATACGATTCGGCAACCGATAGGGTTCGTCCGCGAAGGGACGCACAGGTAACGGTGATGTTTCTGTTTGATACGCGGGAAAGGTTGATGCTGCCGGAAGGAACGCACCGCCGATTTCACGCGGCGGTGCGGGCAGGGATTAGCCCTCCCCAACTTTTTTATTTTATTACTAGCAAAAAAATCTTTTTATAAGAAATAGGTATATATTGGTAACTTACACCCCATAAACCCGCATAAACACTGACTTTTTCATGGTTACCAAAGAAGTTACCAACGGGTTACCAAGCGGTTACCAAGAATCTTGGTAACTCTTATAAAATCTCAATAACATCTCCATGGTCGATTGTTTTCTTTTTCCAGCAGTGCTGGCTTTTATATATACCGCTTGGGATGCGCTCTTCGCTTCGTTCCCACCCTTCCATATTGTTCATAATCGCGACGATTTCGTTGCTGTCGCTGCGTCTGGGGTTGTCCGGCTCGCCCAGCGCCTCTTTCCATAATTGCTTCACACACACGGTGTTCACGTCCTCGCAAAGCAAATACCGCTCGATCTCGCCCACACGGTAGTCGTCCGTCATGGCGTGCTGCTGTTGCTGCCGCACGACCGATAACAGCTTCGGGTCCACGCTGTGCCTGATCTTGTGTTCGTTCCACAGGTGCAGCGCCTCGGCCCAGCACCGGGCGATCTCTGCCCGGATTTCTTTCTCCCGCCGATACACCTCAAACCCGTCCGCGTTGCAGCGGATGGGATAAAACCGCCGGTTGCCGCTGCGGTCGGTGAGCGGCTGCAGGTTATTGGTCGTACCCACAAAGATGCACTGCCGCAGAAAATCCTGCGCCACCTTGTCATACGGCACGCGGTAGCGGTCGCGCCCCTTGCTGACGAACTGCTTGATCTCCTCCGCATTGACGCCGCCCGCGGCAAAGGCCGACAGCTCGCCCAGCTCCACGATCCACTTGCCCTGCAGAATCTCGCCGACCTCTTTGTCGTGCCGGATGTCGGTCAGCTCGGCGTACCAGTCGTCCTCCATCGCCAGCCAGCGCACCAGCGTGCTTTTGGCGGTGCCCTGCCGCCCCTGCAGAATCACCACGTCGTCCACCTTGCAGCCCGGGTCCATGATTCTGGCCACCCCGCAGTGAAAGATCAGCCGCGAGCATTCCCGGCTGTAGGCCGTGTCGCCGGTCCCCATCACGCGGTTCAAAAAGAACGGGATGTGCTCCTTGCCGTCCCACTGCAAGCTTTTCAGCTTGTCCCGCACCGGGTGGTACGCCCGGCGGCGCGTCACAAGACGCAGCGCGTGCGTGAAATCGCGTTCACTTTTCAAGCCGTAGGACCCCTCAAAGAACTGCAGAATCTCGCTTTCCATCGCGTCGGTGTAGGGTTCGCCGTCAAGGTCGACGCGCTTTTCAAAGTCGTTGTAGCGCAGCTTTTCGTACCGTGCGGTGCGTTCCAGCAGCAGTTCATAGTTGTGGATGGTTTTGCGCAAATTGCCGTTTTTGTCTTTGTCGTACTCCTGCGCGCGCAGGTCGCCGTACTCGGCGGGGAAATAGAACGCGGCGGCCCCCACCACGCCCAGCAGGTGCACCTGGTTCAGAATGTCGCGCAGAAAAACGCGGCTGCTCTCGGGGTCAAAGTCCGCGGCGCGTTTGAACATGGACAAGATGGTCGCCTCGGCGGCGTCGTACAGCGGCTGCTGCTCCGGGATGCAATCGGTTGCTTGACCGGAATCGGTCATTTCGATTCCTCCTTATGTTTTAGTAGAGGGAAAAAGGTCCCCCCATACTAAGGGCGGAACCGGCGATTTGTTGCGCAAAATGCGCGACTTACGGAAAAAAACTTTGTTTTTTTCCAATGAAGAATGAAGAATGGAGAATGAAGAATTGTGGTCGCGGGATCTGATCGCGCCGCAGGTGCCACATCGCAAGGCACCCCCTTTGGGGCAGCGGGTCTCCGGTGGGGACCTCTCAAGGCAAAGCCTTGAGAAGCAACGACCAACGCGTAGGGGCGGACCGATGTGTCCGCCCAAAAACGCATTCAAAAATATTTTTACCGTAGGCGACAATCATCGATTGGCGAATAGCGATCATGTACCCTGCAAAACAAATACGTCGGGGATGATTTGGGTTGGTGGGCGGACACATCGGTCCGCCCCTACTAAACACGTTCCCCTTATCGCCGCGTGAAATCGGCGGCGCGTCACTTGCGGCAGCATATCTGTTCCCCGCGTACCAAAAGAAACAAAGAAGCACCTGTGCATTCCTCCACGGATGAAACCGATCGGTTGCGGCAAGACCCCCTCAGTCAGCGACCAAGGTCGCTGCCAGCTCCCCCAAAGGGGGCGCCTTGCGATGTGGCGCCTGCGGTGGCGGTGATTTTGGCAGTCGCTGCTTTGCCTTCGTCGCTGCGCGACAACGCCCTCTCCGTCGCTTCGCGACAACGCCCTCTCCGTCGCTTCGCGCCACCTCTCCCGATCTCGGGGGAGCCTGATTATTTTATCATTCTCTCTTCGAGGTGTCCACTTTTATTATACAACTTTCCACCCTTCACTCTTCACTCTTCACTCTTGACTTTTCCCTTCCCTTTCTATATAATGTATCATGTACTATTATATCGCCGTATCAGCGGCTTTGGAGGGACTTATGAGAGCGATCGTCACCGTTACGGGCAAGGACACCACCGGCATCATCGGAAAAATCTGCACCTGCCTTGCCGAAAACAACGTCAACATTCTTGATATCAGCCAGACCGTCATGCAGGAGTTTTTCACCATGGCGATGCTGGTTGACCTGGACCGCAGCAAACAACCGTTCGCCGACCTGAGCGACGAGCTGGCTGCGCTGGGCCAAAGCATGGGCCTTGCGGTCCGTACCCAGCGCGAAGATATCTTTACCCTGATGCACAGAGTGTGAGGTGCCTTATGCTGTACAATATGACAGACATCGTCAGCACGCTGGACATGATCGACCATCAGCATCTGGACGTGCGCACCATCACCATGGGCATTTCGCTGCTGGACTGTGCGCGCGGCACGGTGCGCGAAACGGCCGCCGCCGTCTATGACAAGATCACCGCCAGGGCAAAGAACCTGGTCGCGGTGGGTGAGAGCATCGAAAAGGAGTTCGGCATCCCCATCGTCAACAAGCGCATCTCCGTCACGCCGATCGCTCTGGTCGCCGCCGCGTGTGCAGAAGAAAATCTGACGCCCATTGCCGTGGCGATGGATGAAGCGGCAAAGACCTGCGGCGTCAACTTCATCGGCGGGTTTTCCGCCCTGGTACAAAAGGGCATGACCGAAAGCGACCGGCGGCTGATCGCGTCGATCCCGTCCGCGCTTGCTTCAACAGAACGGGTCTGCGCTTCGGTCAACGTGGCCGGCACCAAAGCCGGCATCAACATGGACGCCGTGCGCCTGATGGGTGAAACGATCAAAGCGACCGCCGACCTCACCGGGGACCGCGGCGGCTTCGGCTGCGCCAAGCTGGTGGTCTTTGCCAACGCGGTGGAGGATAACCCCTTTATGGCTGGCGCGTTTCACGGCGTCGGCGAAGGGGACTGCGTGATCAACGTGGGCGTCAGCGGCCCCGGTGTGGTGTACCACGCGCTGCAAAGCTGCAAGGGGCAGCCCTTTGACGTCGTGGCCGAAACGATCAAACAGACGGCGTTCAAGATCACCCGCATGGGCCAGCTTGTCGCGCGGGAAGCGTCCCAGCGGCTGGGCGTCCCCTTTGGCATTGTGGACCTCTCTTTGGCGCCGACCCCGGCAAAGGGCGACTCTGTGGCGCGGATTCTGGAAGAAATGGGCCTTGCGGTCTGCGGGACCCACGGCACCACGGCTGCGCTGGCGCTGCTCAACGACGCGGTCAAAAAGGGCGGCGTGATGGCCAGCAACCACGTCGGCGGCCTGTCCGGCGCGTTTATTCCGGTCAGCGAGGATGAAGGCATGATCGCCGCGGCAACGTCCGGTGCGCTGCATCTGGATAAGCTGGAGGCCATGACTTGTGTGTGTTCCGTGGGCCTGGACATGATCGCCGTTCCGGGCAATACCGGCGCGTCCACCATCAGCGCCATCATTGCGGACGAGGCCGCCATCGGTGTGGTCAACTGCAAGACCACGGCGGTGCGCATCATCCCCGCCGTCGGCAAATCGGTCGGCGAGACCGTGGAGTTCGGCGGCCTGCTGGGCACGGCCCCCGTGATGCCCGTACATGAATTTTCGTCTGAGGCGTTCATCGCCCGCGGCGGGCGCATCCCCGCCCCGATGCACAGCCTGAAGAATTAGCGGTGGAGAGTCCGTAGTCCATAGTCCGTAGTCCATAGTCCGTAGAAACAATGGCCGCAGGGCAATTCATGGCGAAGCCAAATCACGCCGTCAGGCAATTCATGTCGTCAGACAATTCATGGCGAAGCCTTTCCCTCTCTTGCGCGTGACTGAGGGGGCAAAAGGTCGCGCATGCGACGACCTTGCCTTCCCCGCTGGCGGGCTGCGCAAAGATTGCCACTGGCAATCCGCAGCCCCTGCGCGAAATGAAATCGATTTGCTTCCGCGTGAAATCGGCGGCGCGTCACTTACAACCACAGAGCCGTCCGGCGCGTACCAAAAGAAACAAAGAATTTACCTGTACGTCCCTTTGTGGTACGGAGCTGACGTTCTCCACATCAACTGCACACTGCAAATTGCACACTGCAAACTGATCTCCGCGGAACGAACTTTCCCATTTTGCTCACGTTCCACGCGATCTAACATCCAGCATCTGACATCTGACAAGGAGGCTTTCGCAACCATGAAAATCATCGACCTGCTCGGGACCAGACAGCCCATGCTCTCGTTTGAGGTGTTTCCGCCCAAGACGAGCGACAAGATCGACGCCGTACATACCGCCGCCATGGAGATTGCGGCGCTGAAGCCGGCCTTTATGAGCGTGACCTACGGCGCCGGCGGCGGCACGTCTGCCTATACTGCGGCCCTGTCTGCCGACATCCAGAACCAGAGCGGCGTGCCCGTGCTGGCGCACCTGACCTGCATCAACTCCACGCGCGACGAGGTCCGCGCCCAGATGCTTGCCCTGAAAGAAAAGGGGATCGAAAACATCATGGCGCTGCGCGGCGACCGGGTGCCGGAGCATCACGAAACCGACTATCACTATGCCGCCGAGCTGGTGCGCGAGATCGCCGCCGACGGGTCGTTCTGCATCGGCGGGGCCTGCTATCCGGAAACGCACCCCGAAAGCGACAACAGCTTTGACGACCTGCTGCACCTGAAAGAAAAGCAGGACGCCGGCTGTCAGTTCTTCACCACCCAGATGTTTTTCACCAACGGCGTGTATTACAACTTTCTGTACCGCGTGCGCGAGGCGGGCGTCACCGTGCCCGTGGTGGCGGGCATCATGCCGGTGACGGCTGCCGGGTCCATCAAGCGCATCTGCCGCATTTCCGGCGCAACGCTGCCGCAGCGGTTTTGCCGCATTGTGGATAAATACGGCTATGACCCGCGCAAGATGAAACAGGCGGGCATCGCCTATGCCACCCAGCAGATCGTGGACCTGTTTGCCAACGGGGTCAACGCGGTGCATGTGTATTCCATGAACAAGCCTGACGTGGCGGCCGCCATCCTGAAAAACGTCAGCGAGCTGTTAAGATGACCCCGGCGCTTGTGCTGCGCACTGCGGCGTTTGATGAGATCACCGTGGATCTGCGCGAGGCCGCGCGGTATCTCGGCATGTTCGGCGCTGCCCCGGCTGCGGACGACGCGCTGTTTGCCTCTGCCCGGGATGAATTGCGGCGGGTGGCCGCGCTGCGGGCCGTTTGCTGCGTGCTGCCGGTGACGGTCTGCGGCACAAACGTGGACTTTGACGTGTTTTCACTGCAGAGCCGCAGCCTGTCCAAAAACCTTGCCGGCTGTGACAAGGTGATTTTGTTTGCCGCCACGCTGGGCGCCGGGGCGGACCGCAGCATCCTGCGATTGCAAAAGACCGACCCCGCCGCCGCCATGGTGTTGGACGCCTATTGCTCCGCCGCCGTGGAGGGCTGGTGCGACAAACTGGAAGCGGACCTGACGAATGGGCGGCCCCACAGCCCGCGCTTCAGCCCCGGCTACGGCGACGTGCCGCTGGGTGTGCAGCGCACCGTGTTTCAGATTCTGGACGTGCCGCGCAAGCTGGGCGTCACGCTGTCTGACACCTGCTTTATGACGCCCGCAAAATCCGTCACGGCATTCATCGGTCTGGAAGAAGTGGATCGTCTGTAGTCTGTAGTCTGTAGTCTGTAGTCTGTAGTCCGTAGTCCATAGTCCATAGTCCGTAGTCCATAGTCCGTAGAAACAATGGCCGCAGGGCAATTCATGGCGAAGCCAAATCATCTAACATCTAACATCTAACATCTAATATCTAAAAAAGCGAGGTCTCTTCCATGACCATCACCGAACGTCTGCGCACATCGCGCACCTATTTTGACGGCGGGCTGGGTTCACTGCTGCAAAAAGAGGGCCTGACCCCCGGCGAGCTGCCGGAGACGTGGAACCTGACGCACCCCGACGTGCTGCAAAAGATCCATCTGTCTTATCTCAACGCCGGCAGCAACGTGCTCACGGCGAACACCTTTGGCGCCAACCGGCTGAAGTTTGACAACCTGGACGAGATCATCCCTGCGGCGTACGAAAACATGAAGGCGGCAAAGGACCGCTTTGACGGGGACCGCGGCAGCGTGTATCTGGCCTTTGACGTCGGCCCGCTGGGGCGGATGCTGGAACCGCTGGGCGACCTGCCGTTTGCAAACGCGGTGGAGATTTTCAAGGACAGCGTTCGCATTGCCGCGCGGTGCGGGTTTGATTTGATTCTGATCGAAACGATGAGCGACCTGTATGAGACCAAGGCCGCCGTGCTGGCTGCAAAGGAGTGCTGCGCGCTGCCTGTGGTCGTCACCAACGCCTATGATGAAACGGGCCACCTGCTGACCGGGGCCGACCCCGCCGCCGTGGTCGCGTGTCTGGAGGGCCTTCGTGTGGACGCGCTGGGAATCAACTGCTCCCTTGGCCCGCGCCAGATGCTGCCCATCGCGCAGCAGTATGTGAACTGCGCGTCGCTGCCGGTCGTGGTCAACCCCAACGCCGGCCTGCCCCGTGTTCTGGACGGCAAAACCGTCTATGACGTGGACGCGGACGAATTTGCCGCCGTGATGAAAGAGATCGCCGCAAAGGGCGTGTGCGGTCTGGGCGGCTGCTGCGGCACCACCCCGGCATACATCGAGGCGGTGGTCCGCGAAACGAAGGACTTGCCATTTATACCGCCGGTGAAAAAAGATCGCACCGTCGTGTCGTCGTATACCCACGCCGTGGAGCTCGGCCCGGCGCCGGTCGTCATCGGCGAGCGCATCAACCCCACCGGCAAGCCGAAGCTGAAAGCCGCCCTGCGCATGAACGACCTCGGCTATGTGGTACGGGAGGGCCTGTCGCAGCAGGAACACGGCGCCGATATTCTGGACGTCAACGTCGGCCTGGGCGAGATCGACGAAACCGCGGTTTTGACCGCCGCGGTGCGGGAGCTGCAAAGCGTGCTGGACCTGCCGCTGCAAATTGACACCGTGCGCCCCGAGGCGCTGGAGGCGGCGCTGCGCGTCTATAACGGCAAACCGCTGATTAACTCGGTCAACGCGAAGCAAAGCAGCATGGACACGGTCTTTCCGCTGGCGAAAAAATACGGCGGCGCGGTCATTGCCCTGACCATCGGCGACGACGGCATTCCCCCCACGGCAGAGGGACGGCTGGCGCTGGCAAAGCGGATCGTGGACGAGGCTGCCGGATACGGCATCGACAAAAAAGACATTGTGGTGGACGCGCTGTGCATGACCGTGTCTGCCGACGATTTCAGCGCGCGGGTGACGCTGGATGCCGTGCGCCTGATCAAAGAACAACTGGGGGTCAAGACCTGTCTCGGCGTGTCAAACGTGTCGTTTGCCCTGCCGGAGCGCGAGCGCGTGAACGCGGCCTTTTTGGCCATGGCGCTGAACACCGGGCTGGACTGCGCCATCCTGAACCCCAACAGCGACGCCATGATGGGCACGCTGCGCGCGGTCACAATGCTCAACGGTCTGGACCCGCACTGCGCGCGGTACATCGACTATGCCGCGTCACAGCAGCCGCAGAGTCCTCAAACGACGGAAGCGAAATCCGCCGACCCGGCCGACCTGGCCTTTGCCGTGAAAAAGGGGCTGCTCACCGAAGCGCAGACGGCGGCAAAGCTGCTTTTGAAAACCACGCCGCCGCTGACCGTCATCAACGACCAGCTCATCCCCGCGCTGAACAGCGTGGGCGAGCAGTTTGAGCAAAAGAAACTGTTTTTGCCGCAGCTTTTGATGAGCGCCCAGGCGGCAAACGCTGCGTTTGAACTGGTGACGCAGCGCATCGAAACCACCGACGAAAAGAAAGAAACCGTGCTTTTGGCAACGGTGCAGGGCGATATCCACGACATCGGCAAAAACATTGTGAAGGTCCTGCTGCAAAGCTACGGCTATGACGTGCTGGACCTGGGCAAGGACGTTGCACCCGAAGCGGTGCTGGACGCCGCGAAAGCGCACGGTGTGCGTCTTGTGGGCCTGAGCGCCCTGATGACCACCACCCTGGACGCGATGAAAGAGACGGCCGACCTGCTGCACCGGGAGCTGCCAGGGGTGCAGATCGTTGTGGGCGGCGCGGTGCTGACCAAAAGCTATGCGGACTCCATCGGCGCACTGTATGCCAAAGACGCGATGGAGACGGTGAAGATCGCGAATCGGGTTTTTAGTTGACAGTCAACAGTCAACAGTTCAGAGTGGAAAGTTAAATTCGGAAATTCGCAATTGGGCACCTCTAAAAACTCTTTCAAAAAGGAAGCAAATATGGTATAATAGAGGCAACAAAAAGAAAGAGGAAAAAGAGATGCAATTTGGATTTTTTGATATAGAGAACAAAGAAAACAGGCTGAGTAAATT
>JAFRUA010000024.1 GCA_017434855.1 Clostridia bacterium | reverse complement strand
GTACCACGTCGCAGTCCGCGTCCTTGACGAGGGGCTTCATTTCTTCGATCAGCACCTTCGTTTCGGCGGGCGTCTTGTTCATTTTCCAGTTGCCGGCGATCACGGCTTTACGCAGAGCTTTATTCATGATACTATTACTTTCTTTATGTCGGGATCAGACTTTTTCGTTCAGCGCGACGATACCGGGAAGCTGCTTGCCCTCTAAGAATTCCAGAGAAGCGCCGCCGCCGGTGGAGATGTGCGTCATCTTGTCCGCGAAGCCGAGCTTCTGGATGGCAGCCGCGCTGTCGCCGCCGCCGATGATGGAGATCGCGTCACTTTCTGCAATCGCGGTGGCCACGCCGATCGTACCGTTTGCAAAGTGCTCCCATTCGGAAACGCCCATCGGGCCGTTCCAGATCACGGTGCCGGCGTCCTTGACAGCCTCGGCAAAGAGCGCCGTGCTCTTGGGACCGATGTCAAGGCCCATCCAGCCATCAGGAATGTCGTCGGAATCGACCACTTTGTATTCGGTATCTTCTTTGTATTCCTTGCCGATCACGTTATCGACCGGGATCAGGAAGTTGACGCCCTTTTCCTTCGCCTTGTCCATCATGCCCTTGGCAAGGTCGATCTTGTCGGCCTCCAGCAGTGAGGTGCCGACCGTGTGGCCGAGCGCGGCAAAGAAGGTGTAGGCCATGCCGCCGCCGACGATCAGGGTATCCACGCTTTCCATCAGGTTGGTGATGACGCCGATTTTATCGGACACTTTCGCGCCGCCGAGGATGGCGACCAGCGGGCGCTTCGGATTTTCAAGCGCGCCGCCGATATAATCCAGCTCCTTCTGGATCAGGAAACCGCAGACGGCCGGCAGATAGTCGGCTACGCCGGTGGTGGAGGAGTGCGCTCTGTGTGCAGAGCCGAAGGCGTCGTTGACATAGATTTCTGCCAAAGAGGCCAACGCCTTGGAGAATTCGGGGTCATTCTTGGTCTCTTCCGCGTGGAACCGCACGTTTTCAAGCAGCAGCACTTCGCCCGCTTTCAGGTCGGCGGCAAGGCTCTTTGCGCTCTCGCCCACAACGTCCTTGGCCATTTTGACCTCGATGCCCAGCAGCTCGCTCAGACGCGCGGCGACGGGCGCCAGCGAAAATTCCGGATTGAATTCGCCCTTTGGCCGGCCAAGATGGGAACAAAGGATGACCTTGGCGCCGTTGTCAAGCAGATATTGAATGGTGGGCAGCGACGCGACGATGCGCTTGTCGCTGGTGATGACGCCGTTTTCCATTTTGACGTTGAAGTCGCAGCGGACAAGGACCTTTTTGCCTTTGACGTCGATGTCTTTGACAGATTTCTTGTTGAGTACGTTCATAGTTTCGTTCCTTTCGGTATTTTTATGGCAAATCATTGATTTCCAATTAGAATTATTCTATAACAAAACGAAAAAATTTGCAAGCCTTTTCCGCAAAAAAATCCGGACAAGGCAATGTTTTTGTTTTGCACAAAAAGAACGGGCGCCGCAATCACGCTTTGCCCGTTTGAGTTATTCTTCTGTTGCTTCTACTTTGTTGTCACCTTGACCGGCGCGCTGTAGCCGCTGAAGACCTTTTCGCCCGTGGTGGATACGGTGAAGGCCCGGATGCGGAAATAGTAGGTCGTGTTGCTTTTCAGGCCCTTGAGATTGATATAATTCTTTGCCGTGGCGCCGACCTGTGTATAGGTGCCCTTTTTGCTGGTGGAACACTCAATGTAATATCTGGCCGCGCCGGGCGTCTTGTCCCAGCTCAGCCCGACAACGCCGCCGTCTTTCGCCTTGGCGGCAAGGCCGGCCGGCCGGCCGAACACGACATAGAACCGCAGCGCCTTGGTGCCCGCGTATTTGCCGCAGAAGGTCACGGTGACATAATAGGTCCCGATCTTTTTGCGGCCCGAGTCATAGGCAAGCTTATAATCCTTTTTGTATTTCAGCGTCTTTCCGTCCGCGTCGGTGATGGTAACGGTCGGGGTTTTCTTTTTGCCGTCACAGATGTATTTCTTTTGCGACAGCTTGATCGAAGCGATTTTGGCAACCGCAACGTCGCAGCCCGGTTTCACTTCGCCGCAGATGCTGCAGGATTTGATCACACGGCCATCCGTCCGGGTGGTTGCGGGCGTCACAGTCAGGACCCACCGGTGACCGAGCGCCGGAATGACCCGCGCCGGCTCCACCACCTCGCCGCAGACCGTGCAGGTTGCCTTGGCCGACAGGCCGTCGGTGGTGCAGGTTTCCGGAATCGCCGGTTCATAGACCAGCTTGTGCCCGACCGCGTAATCAAAATCGCTCATGCTGGTTGCGCCGCACAACCGGCAGGTGTGCAGGGTATAGCCGTCGGTCGTGCAGGTTTTCGGCACAAAGGAGATCTCGTAATCATGGCTGCGCAGCGGCAGTTCCTTTTGCGGAAAGAACACCTGCCCGCAGCGCTCACAATGGCTGCCCTCGGTCTTGCCCGGCACCGAGCAGGTGGACGAGACCGCTTCGTCGATCACGGTCTTGTGCCCCAGCTTCGGAACCGTGGTCTGCGGCTCGATCACCAGTCCGCAGCGGCTGCAATGGCTGCCTTCGGTTTTTCCGTCTGTGGTGCAGGTTGCGGGAACCGCCTCGTCCGTGACCACATCGTGCCCGGTGGAGGGAACGATCTCCGGCTTCACAAACACCGTGCCGCAGCGGCTGCAGTGTGTGCCGGCCGTGCGGCCGTTGACCATGCACTTCGGCTCGATCGGCTCGTCAATGACCTCGTCATGCCCCAGCGCCGGCAAAATGCGCGTGCGCTCCTCCTGACATTTGGCGCAGATCTGATACTCTTCGCCGTCTGTAAGACAGCCCGCCGGCGTGCGAACCGCCCAGTCGCTGAACGCGTGCCCCGTCTTTGTGACGACACGCAGACCGATATAATCGTCGCAGCGGCTGCACTTGTGCGCCTCGGTCCCGTCTGCGGTGCAGGTTGCCGGGCGGATCGGAACATAGTCCGTGCTGTAATCATGGCCAAGGGCGTTGGTCTTTTGCTCCTCGGTTTTTCCGCAAAGAGAGCATGTCCGGGTCTGCAGCCCTTTTTCCGTGCAGGTCGACGCGGTCACGATCACCCAGTCGCCGAACTGATGCGCCCCGTCTTCGCACTCGGCAGTTTCCGCGCCGGCTGACAGCGGGACCGCGAACGTGCAAAGCAGCAATGCGCAGATCAAAAGCGCACAGAATCGTTTTATCATTCCGTTCACAACCTTTGTTGAAAAAATATGATAGATTGGGCAACTCAAAACCTGCGCGCACGCAAACAACTTGCGCTTTCAGAGGTCGCCGATTCCTGATTCTATTCTATCTCATTCCGTTGAAAAATGCAAGAAGATCACATGCCGAAGCTGTAAAATTCCCTTGAATTTTTTATGAATGGACGCCCGGACTGCGGTCGCCATGCATTCCGGTACCCAAAAAGGCCGCAGTCCCGCTGCAGCCCTTTCCGAAGATCTATGTACAAATTATTTGGACAGCGCGTCCTGCTTCGATTCGATCAGCGCCAGAATATCGCCGACCGTGCGCAGCTCCGGAATGTCCTTGTCGGGAATCGAAACGCCGAACTCCGACTCAAACGCCACGGCGATGTTGACAAAATCAAACGAATTGAGGCCGAGGTCCGCACGCAGCTTGGAATCCTTGGTCACTTCTGCGGGATCGACGTCCACAAAATCGGAAATGATGGCGATGATTGATTCAAGTTTTTTATCCATGATTGTTTCCTCCGTTTCTTATGCTTTGACCTGAACTTTGTCAAGCAGCTCACCGATGGTGATCTGCGGGTTTTCCACAGCGATGCGCAGCACCTGCTCCACACCGTCCTGGAAGCGGTCGATGTCTTCGACCGAGATGAATTTGGTGCGGTGCTGATAGGTGACCTTGATGGTTCCGTTTTTGACGTCCTTCATAGCGAAGGTATAAAGCACCATGACATAGCGGCCGATGCCGTATCCGACGAACTCATAGTCCCAGTTGTTCATGGTGTTCTCTTCCAGCGGGAACCACGAGAACATCATGGTGCTGGACGCGGACGCCGCACCGTAGTTGAACACGCGGCGCTGCAGGTTGCGGTATTCCAGATAGGGATAATCCATGTGGCGGAACGCCCACATCTGCTGCTCGCGGATCAGCTTCATCGCGTCATAGAAGGTGTCTTCATCCTTGAGCACCATGCGCCACGGCAGCGGCGCGGCATAGGTGCCGCCGGAGCGCTTTTCGCTCACTGTGCGGCGGCGCGGGCAAAGCGGGATGAAATAGGAATCCAGCACATGGTTGTTGATCTTTGACAGGAAGATGCGCATGGCAAGCTGGATCAGGCATTCGCCGCCGAAGTCGTTGTCGTCCATGAACTTGATGATCTTCTGGCTGTCTTCATAGGGAATGGTCTTTTTGGTGAAGCCGGCCTTGTCATGGATCGGATCAAACAGCGACACGTACTTGATGTTCGGGTCCTTTTTCTTTTTGCGCTCGGCCTCCAGGTACTTCGGGCCTTCCACGCCCATATAGGTCGGCTCGCCGTCGCGGGTGATGTATTCCTCATACGCCTTTTCTTCGCGCTTGAGGTTTTCGGGATCGGCGATCCAGGCCAGTTCCTTTTTGATGCCGTCCTCAAACTTGCCGAGCGGCTTCGGCAGCGGGGCGCCGTCCTTCAGGTGGTCATAGCACGCCAGCAGATCGTTGAAGAACACAAAGCAGGCCAAATTGTCCATGACCAGATGGTGCACGCAGATATAGATACCGTACCGCCCGTCAAAGGACCGGAAGAATTTGATGCGATAGGTCTCGTCCTTGAGCATACGCACCGGCGTCTGCGCGTCGGCGGTCAGCGTCGCAAGCTGCTCCTCTTCGGTCTTGAAGGTCAAAACCGGGATGTCGTCGACCGTCAGCTTGTCAAGGAAATACTGCTTGATCTTTCCCTTCTCTTTGAAAAAACGCAGGCGCATGCAGTCGTTGCGCTCGATTTCAAGGTTGACGGCCTGTTTCATCACGTCAAAATCAATCTCTTTTTCAGTGATGATAGATTCGGGAATCTGGGTCACTTGCTTGTGGAAAAAGGAATACTTCAGCATGAACTGAATCATATCCTGCGCCGGGGTCAGGTCATAGACGGGTCCCTTGATCACTTTTTTCATAACTTGATTCTCCTGTCGAATATTTTTTATTCTCAAAGCTTTGCACTGGGCCGCACGAGCTTGCCGCTGCCGGTCCGCTCAAACGGGGTGGAACGAAGCTTAAAGTTTGCAATCACATGCGACGGCTTGGCCGTCAGGTTCATCGTGTCGATCATCGCTTCAATGACCTCGCTGACATCGTCAATCCGGTTTTCCGCGATGTAATCGTAGTTGGGATAGATTTCCGCCACGATGCGGTCGTTTTGCGCATAGACGACCGCCTCGTCAACGATCGGCTCATGGTCAAATTTCTTTTCGATCGCCTCGGGTGAAACGTTTTCGCCGTTGGAAAGGATGATCAGGTTTTTCACCCGGCCGGTGATGAACAGCACGCCGTCGTCGGTCAGGATGCCGATGTCGCCGGTTTTCAGCCAGCCGTCGTCGGTGAAGATCGCCGCCGTTTCCTCCGGCATTTTGTAGTACCCGAGCATTTTGGTCGGCGTATCGACCTGAATCTCTCCGTGCTGGATGCGCGCCCGGCACAGGTCGATCACGCGGCCCACAGACGTTTTGTCTGCGGCTTCATCCGGCACCGAGATGCGGCAGCCGGCCTCGGTCATGCCGTACCCCTGACGCAGGAAAATGCCGACGGTTTCATATTCATCCACCAGCGCCGGATCAAGATAGGCGCCGCCGGAGATCAGCCATTTGATGTTGCGGCCAAAGACTTTTTTGGCGGCGTCGCGCGGGTCCATGTCCGGGTTGCGGGCAAGCACCGTCTTGACACGGCGCAGCAGCGTTTGGGCGATCATGGGCACCACGCGCATGACGCGCGGCTCAAACCGCGTCAGATTCTGGACCACGTCGCGCAGATTGCCGTTGAGCGCGACCTGCAGACCGTCCTTCATATTTTTCAGATAATCGCCGGTGAAGCAATACACATGGAACATCGGCAGCACCGACAGCGCCACGTCGTTTGGGCGAAACGCGTCGGTCACATAATCGTGATACATCACGTTGCCGACCAGCGCCCGGGAGGAAAGCATCACGCCCTTGCGCACGCCGGTGGTACCGGAGGTATAGATCATCACGGCGCAGGCGTCCGGGTCAATCGCAACATCAGACAGCGACGCGTATTCGGAATCATCCCCGTAGGTCTGATAGATTTCTTCAAAAAACGCGGCGTCGCCGATATTGACCACATCGCGCAGCAGGGTGCCGCTTTCGATGATTTCTTTTGCCTGGGCGGCAAAGCTGTCGTCATACAGCAGCAGATCCACGTCGGCGCGCTCCATCAGGATCGCAGCCTCCCGCGCCGAAATGTCCGGCGAAAACGGAATGGCAACATTGCCGCTGATGAGGATGCCGGTCAGGCAGGTGATGTATTCATAGCTTGTCTTTCCGATGAAAGCGACATGCATGCGCTGGGTGTGCATCGCACGGATCCAGCGGCAGACCGCCAGGCTGTGCTGCCGGTTGACGTTAAAGCTGCGTTCTTCGATCTTACCGTCCCGATAGAATTTCAAAAAGGTCTGATCGGCATATTTATTTGCTGCGTCATCCAAAAGATCACGCACCGTCAGAATGTTTTTCATATCCATGACAGCACCCCTTTTTTCGACATTTGTTGATTAAAACATAGGCAAAAGGCACAATTCTGTCTCTTATCTTTTTGCATTATAGCGGGTATGGTGCAAAAAGTCAATGCTCTGAAAAGATAACCTACAAATGTTGAGTTTCCTGCGCGCCAAGGTTGCAAATTGCGGCATTCTGTGGTAAAATCGGGTCAGATTGACAGATGGAGGGAATCAAAATGAAAACACCGCATATCGTACCGCTCAACGACGTGGGCTTTGCCGGGACAGTGCTGATGCCCGGCGACCCCCTGCGCGCCAGAATGATTGCCGAAACTTTTTTGGAAAACGCCGTCCTTGTGAACAATGTGCGCGGCGTTCAGGGCTATACCGGCACCTATCACGGCCACAAGGTCTCGGTCATGGCCAGCGGCATGGGCATCCCGTCCATCGGGATCTATGCCTATGAGCTTTACACCTTTTTCGGCGTAGAGAACATCATCCGCGTCGGCTCTGCCGGCGGCATCGGTGAAGGCGTCGGGCTGCGCGACCTGGTCGCCGGTCTGGGGGCCAATACCAACTCCGCGTTTGCCGATCAGTTCGGGGTCCCCGGCACGCTGGCGCCCACCTGCTCCTATGCCCTTTTGAAAACGGCGGACCGCTGCGCCGAAGCGCTGGGCCTGACGCTCAAGGTCGGCAACCTGCTGTCTGCCGACACGTTCTATGATCCGGACCCGACTGTGCTCAAGCAATGGGCGGCCTGCGGATCCATCGCCGTGGAGATGGAAGCGGCGGGCCTGTATCTGACCGCCATGCGCTGCAAAAAACGTGCGCTGGCTATCTGCACCGTGTCGGACCTGCCCTTCACCGGTGAAGGCTGCACGGCGGAAGAGCGGCAAAACACCTTTACCGACATGATCCGCCTGGCGCTGGAAACCGCCGCCGCATCGGACGGGGTGACCGCATGAAACCGCGCCGCGTCTTTTTGATCGTGCTGGACAGCGTCGGCGTCGGCGAATTGCCGGACGCTGCCGCCTATGGCGATGCCGGCAGCAACACGCTGCGCTCCTGCTGCGCCCAGCCGGGCTTTGAGGTTCCGGCGCTGCAATCGCTCGGTCTGTTCAACATCGACGGTGTGGGCTGCGGCAAAAGAACGGCGTTCCCCATCGGCGCCTATGGCAAATGCGCCGAAGCGTCGGCCGGCAAAGACACCACCACCGGACACTGGGAAATCTGCGGACTGATTTCAGAAACGCCCATGCCGACGTACCCGGACGGCTTTCCGCCGGAGGTCATCGATGCATTCGCCCGCCGGACCGGCCGCGCCGTTCTTTGCAACAAGCCGTATTCCGGCACGCAGGTCATCGCAGATTACGGTGAGGAACACCTGAAAACCGGGGCGCTGATCGTCTATACCTCGGCGGACTCTGTCTTTCAGATCGCCGCGCATGAAGACAAGGTTCCGGTTGAAACGCTGTATGAATACTGCCGCATCGCGCGGGACATTCTGCAGGGCAAACACGCCGTGGGGCGCGTCATCGCGCGGCCGTTCACCGGGACGTTCCCCTTCACACGGACGCCGCGCCGCCATGATTTTTCACTGGTTCCGCCGGGCGACACGCTGATCGACGTGCTGGCGGGCGCCGGATACGACGTGCTCCCGGTCGGAAAGATTTTTGACATCTTCGCCGGGAAGGGTCTGTGCAAGGCGCACCCCACCGTTTCCAACGCCGACGGAATGCAGATGACGTCGGATTATTCCGAAACGGACTTTTGCGGCCTGTGCTTCACGAATCTGGTCGATTTTGACATGCGCTACGGCCACCGCAACGACGCCCCGGGGTACGCCAACGCACTGATGGAATTTGACCGCTGGCTGGCCGCATTTTTGCCGACGCTGCAAGGCGACGACCTGCTGTTCATCACGGCGGACCACGGCTGCGACCCCTGCACGCCCAGCACCGACCACTCGCGGGAATACATTCCCCTGCTCGTTTACGGAAAACATGTAAAGCCGGTCAATCTCGGCATACGCGCGACCTATGCCGACATCGGAAAAACGATCGCCGACCTGTTCGGCGTACCGAATGCGCTGGCCGGCAAAAGCTTCAAGGATCAGATCACGGAGGCGCCATATGACAGATGAACGATTGATCGCCCTGGCAAAACAGGCCGCATCCTTTGCCTATGCGCCGTATTCCGGCTTCACCGTCGGCGCGGCGCTGCTGGCAGAAAGCGGCAAGGTCTATCTTGGCTGCAACATTGAAAACGCCGCCTTCGGCCCCACAAACTGTGCGGAGCGCACCGCGTTTTTCAAGGCGGTCAGCGAAGGTGAACGCAGCTTTTGCGCCATCGCGATCGTCGGCGGAAAGCGCGGCGTGTTTGACGCGCTTTGCCCGCCGTGCGGCGTGTGCCGCCAGGTGATGGCGGAATTCTGCGCGCCGGACTTTCGCGTGATCCTCGGGACCGACAGCGGCGAACCCAGGGTTTATCCGCTGGCCGAGCTGCTGCCGCTCAGCTTTTCCAAAGCGCAGCTTTAAAGAAAGATTTTAAAAAACGTCCGCGCCTCTTTCACCGGGAGAGAAGCGCGGGCGTTGTGTTTCATTGATTGGTTACTTGATACGGAAAGCGTCTTTCAGGCGGGAAAGCAGCCGGTCAAACAGATCCTTCAGCAGCGCCGTGAATTCGCGGAACCCTGCACGCAGCCGATCGCCGAACTGCGGCGCCGGCGCGGACACATCCGGGGCAAAGGTGTCTGTCTGATACTCATAGTACATGAAGCGCGGATACATCTCAAACGTATCCACCGTGGCCTGGCCGTCGTAATACAAAAGCGTATAGATCATTTCCTCCATCGCATCCGGATGACTGGAATGATGCAGGCCGCGCACGAACCACGTCTGCTCCGGGAACAGGCAGGTGGACGCGTCCACCGTGCCGTCCGGCGAAAGATATCCCGCCGGAACCGTTGCGCGATAATCTTCGGGCAACGGCTCGTTGAACCGACCGGTCGTGGCGCCGAAGGAGGAAAACTTGGTGTCGATCACGCTGTCGCTGAGATTCCGATAAGACGTCGTCAGCGGGAACGACATGGACCCGTACCGCGATATGACATAGACGTTTGCAGCTTCGTTGAGGGCCAGCAGCGTCTCTTCCCGATGGGCGCGCACCTGGGTGTTGTAGGCGTCAACCTTTTCACGCAGGGCGCTGTGATCCTCCCCGGCATAAAAGCCGTTGAAGACATAGTCAATGGCGCCGTCCACGTAGTCGTCCGGCACCATGCTCCAGATCGACGGCCAGTTGGCAAACAGCGGCAGCATCACGCGGCGCTGCAGCGTGTCACGGATTTTTTCAAGCAGGCCGTTCCCCATGCGCTCCACAAGCGCTGCAATGCCGGACTGTTCCAGCAACGTCACCAGGCCGTCAAGCAGTACGGGATAGTCGTTTTCATCCGCCAGAAAACGAAGATAGCCGGTCAGCGCATCCGCTGAAATCAGGAGGTCGCCGTTCATCAGCTCGCCGGTATAGGTTTCGCCATAGATCGCCGCCGTGTTAAAGCACACGCTGCGAACATGGTCCGTCCCGTAAAGGGTGAAATAGGTATGCATGATCAGTCCGCCGAGGCTGTGACCGAACATATTGACTTTTTGCACCCCCGCCGCATCGCAGACGTAGTTGACAAAATCGTTGAGCTTTGCCGCACTGTCCATCGGGTCGGCGCGCCAGTCATAGGAAAACCGCAGGGTGCTGCCCGGCGTGATGTCCTCCTTCTTCGGATACACGAAAAAGACGCCGGACCCGTTCTGGACTTCGCCGTCCTCTCCCAAAAACGCCGGGGACAGAAGTTCCAGCGCAACGGCGGCCGCCTTGTCGCCGAACGCTTCCCAGTCCTGGCGGGCAAGCGCGCCGGCAATGTCCGGCAGGGCGGGTTTGATCGCGTCCAGTATTTCCTGTGCGCCGTCCGGGAACACCTCGGGCGACGACGGGTCGTTTTGATCCGTATAAACACTTTCAGACATAAAGCCGTGGACATAGATCGTCGGGCAGACGCCCGCGGCTTGATTGCCCTCTGCCGCAAGCACCGCGGTCTGCAGCGTGCCAATCAGCAGCGCCGCCGCCAGCAAAAGCGCAAAGATCTTTCTGCTTGTTCGTTTCATCACAGAAACCCCCTTGTCATGAACTTGTTTTATTATAGCGTATCCAGCGCCAAAAAGCCATAGCGCACGAAAAATTTACAAAATTGTCATCATCGCACCCTGTCGGCAGCCGGTTGACCAAACCGGAAAAATGTGCTATAGTGAAAGCTGCGAAATCAACATCTGAAACGAAAGGATGAAGCATATGGAACTTTCAGCCATTCTTGCGCACTGCGACCACACCCTGCTGCGGCAGGACGCCACATGGAAAGAGATTCAAGCCGTCTGTGACGACGGCCTGCGCTGCCGCACGGCAAGCGTCTGCATCCCGCCGTCGTTTGTGCGGCAGGCAAAGGACTATGTCGGCGACCAGCTGGCCATCTGTACGGTCATCGGCTTCCCGAACGGCTACAGTACCGCAGAATCAAAGGTGTTTGAAACCGCCGACGCCGTGGCGAACGGCGCGGATGAGATCGACATGGTCATCAACGTGGGGCTGGTGAAAGAGGGGCGGTATGACGCCGTGCTGGACGAGATCAAGGCCGTGCGCGCCGCCTGCCCGGGCAAGGTGCTCAAGGTCATCATCGAAACCTGCCTGTTGACCGACGAAGAAAAAAAAGCGCTTTGCGGCATTGTGGGCGAATCGGGCGCGGACTTTATCAAGACGTCCACCGGCTTTTCCACCGGCGGGGCAACGATCGCAGACATCGAGCTGTTCCGTGCAAACATTCCGCCCCACCTGAAAATGAAAGCGGCCGGCGGCATCCGCACCCTGGCTGACGCCGAAGCGTTCCTGGCGCTCGGCTGCGAACGGCTGGGCACCAGCGCCATTGTCAAGCTGGCAAAGCAGCAGACGGAGGGCGCGCAATGACCCTGACAGAGATCATCCGCAAAAAGCGCGACCGCGAAGCGCTGACCGCCGCCGAGCTGGATTATGTTGCCCGCGCGGCCGCCGACCCGAAAACGCCGGACTATCAGCTTTCCGCACTGCTGATGGCAATGTATCTCAACGGGCTGGATACCCGCGAAACGGTTGACCTGACGCTTGCCATGGCACATTCCGGCGACATGGCGGACCTCAGCGGTATCCGGGGCGTCAAGGCCGACAAGCACTCCACCGGCGGCGTCGGCGACAAGACCACGCTGATCGTGGCCCCCATCGCGGCGGCCTGCGGGCTGAAGGTGGCCAAAATGAGCGGGCGCGGCCTGGGCCATACCGGCGGCACAGTCGACAAGCTGGAGTCCATCCCCGGTTTTCAGACCACGCTGCCGCCAGACGCCTTTGTGGACGCGGTGAACCGGACCGGTCTGTGCGTCATCGGGCAGTCGGGCGACCTTTGCCCGGCAGACAAGCGCCTGTATGCCCTGCGCGACGTGACCGAGACAATCGACAGCATCCCCCTGATCGCGTCCAGCATCATGAGCAAAAAGCTGGCCGGCGGCGCGGATGTGATCGTGCTTGACGTCAAATGCGGCAGCGGCGCGTTTATGAAAACGCCGGAAAGCGCCCGCGCGATGGCAAAGTGCATGGTCGCCATCGGCAGCAACGCCGGGAAGAAAACCGCCGCGCTCATCACCAATATGGACCGCCCGCTGGGGAACTGCATCGGCAACGCCATCGAGGTGCGGGAGGCGATCGGCGTTCTGTCCGGCAAGGGGCCGGCAGACCTGGAAACACTGTGCACGGCACTGGCCGCAAAGATGCTTTCGCTGGCCGGCGCGGGCGACGACGCACACTGCCTGTTTCTGGCAAAGGATGCGCTGCAGTCCGGCGCGGCAAAAGAAAAGTTTGCGGCCATGATATCCGGTCAGGGCGGCGACCCGGATGTCGCTGCACACCCGGAAAAGCTGCCGGTCGCCCGGTACCAAACGCAGATCACGGCGGACCGCGACGGGTTCCTGACGGCGATGGAAACCCGGCAGATCGGCGAAGCCTGCGCGCTGCTGGGTGCGGGTCGCCAGACCAAAGACGACGTCATCGACCCCGCCGCCGGCATCCGTCTTTACAAAAAGACCGGTGATCCGGTCCGTCGCGGCGATGTGCTGGCAGAGCTGTTTGCAGGCGACGAAGCGCTGCTTCCCGCGGCAAAGGCCAGGTTTTGCGATGCGCTGACGTTTGGCGAAACTGCCTTGAACGAAGTTCCGCTCATTTTTGACACCGTGAACGCGTAACCGCGTCAAAGCCGCAATGCAGGCATCACCGTCTTGCAAGCCCACCCCTGACAAGTCCCGCGCGTCACGGTCTGATGCAGCCGGGCTGCAGCGGCAAATCCCAATTTCCGAAAAAAGGGACCATCTCTATGAAAAGAATGCAGACCATCCTTCTCGCACTCATTCTCGTCCTTTTGTCCTGCCTGTTTGCCGGCTGCAAAAAAAGCGACGACAAACCGGAACTGCCGACAGAAAGCACCACGGAGTCGCCGACAGAAAGCACTTTGGCGGAACCGGTCGCAGGCACCTCCGGGGCGCCGATCGTTAGCACAATGGCGTATCTGGAAGAGGACTGGGCAACCATCCATTTCGACCCGGAAACAGCCCGGCTGGATGATCATACCGTCAAAGCGATCGACGGCAGCTGGTCGATCGAAATCAGCTTTGCAATGAGCGAATTCGGTGTTGAAGACGAAAAGAACAACTACAACGCGATCCTGAACGGTTTTGGCGGCCAGACAGACGTCTTGACCGGCAAAACCACGCTGGGCGATTACAGCTATCAGACGATCCGCTACACCCAAAGCGGAAAAGCGCACGCTTATTACGCCTGCACCTTTGACGGCCCCCTGGATGTGACCGACGATGTCTGTGACGGCGCGGAAGAAACCGTGCTGGTCTATGGCGTTTATATCCATTGCACCGCAGAAGACAGCGCTGCGCTGGATCCGCTGGAAGACACCATCGCGTGGCTCGATGTCATCGGCGAAACAACAGCCTGACGTTTGGGTTCCGATGATCCCGGGGCCCGAAACGATCCGGCCGCCTGATCCACCCGGGGCGGGCGGTTCTTCGATCGCTCTTGACAAAAACCGCGCGGCCCGCTATAATGAAACGGGGTTTTCCCGAAACCATATTGAAAAGGAGATTTCAAAGATGAAAAAAGCATTGGCAATTCTTCTCGCACTCACACTCGTGCTGACCGCAGGCATGCTTGCAGGCTGCAAAAAGGACGGCGGCAAATCCGATGCGACCGACGAATCCACCACGCTTGCGCCCGCGCTGCCGGCCCAAAGCCTGGGAGACGAATGGGTCACGGTTCAACTGGACCCCACCAGGGTCAAAACCGGCTATCAAAGCCTTGAGGCCAACGACGGAAGCTGGTCGGTCAACTATGACTTTCCGACAAGCGAATACAGCGTCGGGCTTGCCGCAAACGACTACAATCTGATCAGCAATGGCTATGGCGGCCAGACAGACATCGTGACGGCTGAAAAAACGCTGGGCAGCTTTCGGTATCAGACCATCCGCTACACACAGGACGGAAAAGCCTGCGCCTTTTATGGCTGCACGTTTGATGTACCGATGAGCGTCATCTCCAAAACCTGGGACGGCTCAACGGAAACGAAACAGGTTTTCGGCGCATTTTTCACCTGCAAGGCAAACGACGGCGCCCTGCTTGACACCATCGAAGCGATCATCTGCTCGCTTGCCATCAACGGCAGCGTGTCCGACGCCGTCACGACGGGCACCCCGACAGATGCTCCGACTGACGCGCCGACCGACGAACCGACCGACGCGCCGACTGACGCGCCGACCGATGCGCCTGACGACGAAAACACCTATGAACTGAACGCCTATGCAAAGATGACCTTTGATCCCGAAATCGCGGTGCTGCAGGGCGACGGCTCCATCCGCGCGGCAAATGACAGTTGGGAGGCGAATGTTCAGTTTGACTCTGATGAGAATCTCTACAGCTTCACCGAATCGATGTATGACAACGCGCCGGACAATGGCTACACGGTCGAAGAAAAGCAGATCGGCGACTACACCTATCGGGTCCTGCTGATCCCCAGCGATCAGCTTCAGGTGTATTATACCTGCAAGACCGAGCTGGACAACCTTTACGGTTTCACCTTCTATATTGAGGGTGCCTATGACGCTTCGCTTGACGGCTTTGAAGAAATGCTGGCAACGCTGACGATCGACGAAAGCAAGATTCCTGAAGTGCCGGATTCCTTCGGCGTGGAACCGAACGGCTGATCGGTACTTGAAAGGATGAACCAAATGGAGAATTTGACTGCATTGAATGCGTTCGCGGCCGTTCAAATCGACCCCGCCGCTGCATCCGTCGATGAAGACGGCGGCATCGCCGCGAATGATGGAAGCTGGTGCGCAAGCTATGAATTCTGCCCCGACGAAGGCATGTTCAGCTTTGTGGCGTCCATGATCGAAATGGCGCAGGAAAACGGCGCCGCCATCGAAGAAAAGGCCATCGGCAACGAGATCTGTCAGGTCGCCGTGCTGCACGAAGACGAGGGCGACACCGCCTATTACGCCGCGGTCAAGGGGCTGCCCGGCCTTTACGGGTTCCTCTTCATCGTGGAAGCGCAGCCCGGCGCGTCGCTTGCGGACTTTGAAGCGATCCTTGCCACGCTGACGATCGACGAAAGCGCGATCCCGGACGCGCCGGAATCCTTCGGCGCCGAACCGAGCGTGCCTGTTCTGGAAAACGATTGGGCCACCGTGCAGTTCGATACGGACGCGGCAAGCCTGCGTTATCACACCGTGGAAGCAAACGATGGCAGCTGGTCGGTCGAATTCGGCCTGCCGATGACCGACTACGGCGCCGAAACCAGCCGAAACGACTATAAGCTGATCACCCTGGGCTATGGCGACCAGACCGACATTGTGACCGGCGAAAAAACGCTGGGCGCTTTCAGCTATCGCACGATCCGCTACACGCAAAACGGAAAAGCCTGCGCCTATTATGACTGTACGTTTGACGCGCCGCTGAATGTGACCGCACGGCTCTGGGACGGCTCCGAAGAAGCGCAGCAGGTCTACGGCGTCTATATCCACTGCAAGGCAAACGACAGCGCCGTGCTGGATGAGCTGGAAACGATCATTGCATCGCTCGTCATAACGGGAACCTGACGTCAAAGCAAAGAATCGGGGCTGTTGCATTTAGCGAAGAGCAAAAAGAAAAAACAATAAATAGATCAAAATCAGGACGTAGAGAACATTCTGCGCCCTGATTTTATGGTTTCTTTGGATGGACTGCGCACATACCCAAATTTTGTTTTTCTTTTTTCGACGTTTTTTCTCCTTCGGCGTACTTTTGTACAGCCTTCAGTCGAAGAAAACGCCGTCTTCATCTAAATGCAACAGCCCCTTTGCTTTTCGCATCAAAGCAGCGCGCACAGCGGGTGAAAACCTGAAATTTCGTCATTTTGCCCATTTGAAATGCGGCCGTTTCTTTGGTATAATTGAGACAGATTTCAGCAAAGGACGGCGAACACAGTGTTCCAGATCAACGACATCGTCATACACCCGACAGCCGGCGTCTGCAAAGTCAAAGACATCCGGCATGAAAGATTTGAAAAACAGGCGCAGAATTATTACCTGCTCGTTCCGGTCGGCGAAAAGATCGAGACGCGCATCTTTGTTCCGGTAAGCAGCGACCGGATCAAGCTGCGACGCCCGCTGCAAAAGGCACAGATCGACACGCTGCTTTTAAACGCCGGGGCCGCGCCCGCGCTCTGGTACAAAGACGATAAAGAACGTGAAGAAAAATTTGACGCGATTTTGAAGAGCGGCAACCACGCAGCCATCCTCAATGTGATCGGTGCGCTGCTTTCGGAATCGCACCGCAGAACAGCCGAAAACAAAAAACTGCGCACAGCCGACGCGCGGCTTCTGACCCGGGCGCAGGAGATGATCGACCGTGAATTTTCCCATGTTCTCGGCCTTGACCGAACCGCAACGGTCAACTATATCGTTCAGACCATTCAAAAAGGAAGCGCATGAGACAAACAGAAGGCCCCACGCGGCCTTTTTTGTTTGAAGACATTGTTTGTATTGAAATCTCGGTTTGACGTCTTCGGCGCTTGACTTTTATATTCCCGATATGGTACAATGACAACAATGGACAATGAGTAACCCCGCGCATAAAACCAACGAAGAACAACAAAAAGGAGAATCCGTTATGGAGATGAAACTGCTTTCGACCCCGATGAAAATCGGAACCTGCGAGATCAAGAACCGCATCGTCATGCCGCCGATGCTGATGGGCTTTGGCCAGTTTGACGGCAAACCGACCGAAAAGATGATGAACTATTACGAGGCGCGCGCCAAGGGCGGCACGGGTCTGGTCATGGCAGAGATCACGCGCATCAACGATGTGACCGGCGCGGGCGCGTTTGCCCAGCTTGCCGTCAGCCACGATTATCACATCGAGCCGCTGCGCGAAATGGCGCAGCGCATCCAGCGGCACGGCGCAAAATTCTTTGTGCAGCTGCACCATCCCGGCCGCCAGAACGTCGGTCTGCTGGTCGGTACGGTCCCCCTGTCGATCAAGCTGGAAAAGCTGACGAAGGGCGGGTACGGCAAGCTGCTGTATAAGATCACGCCGGCGGTGGGCCCCGGCCTGCTTGCACGCGACATCGTTCCTCCGTCGGTCGCGCCGTCCAAGTGCGACCCGGCATACTTTGCCGCGGGCCATGTGCGCGCCCTGACGCACAAAGAGATCAAAAAACTGGAGCAGCAGTTCATCGACGGCGCCGTCCGTGTGCAAAAGGCCGGCTGCGACGGCGTGGAACTGCACGCTTCGCACGGCTATCTGCTGCAGCAGTTCCTTTCCCCCGCGACCAATCAGCGCACCGACGAATACGGCGGCAGCTTTGAAAACCGGCTGCGCTTCCTGCTCAATATTCTGCGCGGGATCAAAGAAACCTGCGGCAGGGATTTCCCGGTCATCGTGCGCCTGACGGCCGACGAATGCTATGACAAGATCGGCCAGCCCGGCAAGGGTTATACCCTGAAGGACGGCGTTGAGATCGCCAAGGCGCTGGAAGCGAACGGCGCCGACGCCATTGACGTGTCCTCCGCCGGATACGACGCATTCAACTACTGGCTGGAGCCGGTGACGTTTGACCTCGGCTGGCGCAAATACATGGCAAAAGCGATCAAAGACGCCGTGTCCATCCCCGTGCTGGCCGCAAACCTGATCCGTACCGCGGAGCAGGCGGAAAAGCAGTTGGAAGACGGCATCCAGGACTTTGTCTCCATGGGCCGCCCCCACATTGCGGACCCCAACCTCGCCGGCAAAATGCTGGCCGGCAAACCGCTTAAGCGCTGCATCTGCTGCCTGAACTGCATCGAATCCATGGAAGCGAACGCCTTCATCGGCGGCCACGGCGAATGCTCGGTCAACCCGTTCGTCGGGCACGAGGGCGAAACGCTGCGCAAGAACGGCGACGGCCGCCCGGTGGTCGTCATCGGGTCCGGCCCGGCCGGCCTGTGCGCGGCAGAGATCCTTGCCGACCGCGGCTTTGCCGTGACGGTTCTGGAAAAGAGCGACAAGCTCGGCGGCCAGATCAACCTTGCCGCCGCCCCGCCGAAAAAAGACAAGACCGCGTGGTTCATCGAGGACGCCGTCACCGCCTGCAAAGAAAAAGGCGTGATCTTCCGGCTGAACACCGAAGCAACCACGGCGATGATCAAGGAAATGGCGCCCGTCGCGGTGATCCTTGCCGCCGGCAGCACCCCGATCAAGCCGCACTTTGAAGGAACGTATGACGAAGAAAAAGTTCTCACCTTTGAGGACGTCCTGACCGGAAAGGTCACACTGAAAGATCAGAAGGTCGCGGTCATCGGTTCCGGCATGACCGGCCTGGAAACCGCGCACACCCTGACCAAAAACGGCTGCAAGGTCACCGTGGTCGAGATGGCAGACGAGATCGCGCCGGGCACCTGGATGCAGCACAAGGACGATATCCTGCCGAAGCTGAAGGCAGCGGGCACCACCTTCCGCGTGGGCGAAAAGCTGTGCCGGATCGAAGGCGATTACATCCTGACCGAAAACGTTCGAACCAAACAGCGCTTTGCCGACGAATTTGACGCCGTGGTGCTTGCCCTCGGTTCCCGCCGCGCGCACGCGCTTTATCAGCCGCTGATCAACGCCGGCTTCATTGTGAAGGCCGTAGGCGACAGTGAAAAGGTCGGCCGGATTGCAGACGCAACCAAGTCCGCCTATCTTGCAGCCCGCGATCTGCTGGCATAAAACAACACGCAACCCACCGCCGGCCTGCCCGATGCACCCGGGCGGGCCGCGTTTTTGGAGGACGCAGCATGTGCAAACAAGTCATGGTCGGTATGAGCGGCGGCGTTGACAGCGCCGTCAGCGCCCTGCTGCTCAAGGAGCAGGGCTATGCGCCGACCGGCGCGAACTGTCGGTTCTTTGACAATGACGACGCTTTCATTTCAGACAAAACCTGCTGCTCGCTGGAGGACGCCGACGACGCGCGCAGTGTTGCGTACCGTCTTGGGATTCCGTTTTATGTCTTCAATTTCACAGAAGACTTTCGCCGCGATGTGATCGCGCGGTTTGTAGACGCCTATGTGCGCGGTGAAACGCCGAACCCCTGCATCGCCTGCAACCGGTACCTCAAATTTGACAAGCTGCTGCGCCGCGCGCTGGAGCTGGACATGGATTATGTTGCGACCGGGCACTACGCCAGGGTCGAATACGATGCCGGCAGCGGCCGCCGGCTGCTGAAAAAAGGTGTGGACGAAACCAAGGACCAGAGCTATGTGCTGTATTGCCTGAACCAGTTCCAGTTGTCGCATACCCTGTTTCCGCTTGGCACATACCGCAAAAGCGAGGTGCGCGAGATCGCCGCGGCGCACGGTTTTGTGAACGCCAAAAAGCATGAAAGCCAGGACATCTGCTTTGTCCCCGACGGCGACTATGCCTCTTTCATCGAAAAGCACCTGGGCCGCACCTTTCCCTGCGGCGACTTTGTGACCCGCGACGGCCGCGTGCTCGGAACGCACAGGGGCATCATCCGCTACACGGTCGGCCAGCGGCGGGGGCTTGGGCTGGCGCTTCCCGCGCCGTTGTATGTCTGCGAAAAAGATGTGGAACACAACCGGGTGGTACTTTGCCCCAACGAGGGCCTGTATGCAACAACGCTGACCGCACGCGACGTCAATCTCATTGCGACGGACGCAATCACCGCCCCGCTGCGTGTCAAGGCAAAGGTTCGCTACAAGCAGCCGGAGCAATGGGCCACCGCCGAACAGATTGGCCCGGATCGCCTGCGTGTCACATTTGACGAACCGCAGCGCGCCTTTGCAAAGGGGCAGGCCGTTGTGCTCTATGACGGCGACGTGGTGGTCGGCGGCGGAACGATCGAATAAAGGCTCCGCAGGTTGTTTCAAGCACTGCTTTTTTTCAAAATGGCAATATAAACAAAATTTCAAGGTTTTTTCGGTCTTTTTGGACAAAAAACCGCGCTTTTCTTTGGTAAAAAACAAACTTGACAAATGTGTTGTTTTATCATAAAATAAACGAAACACAGTGTGCGAAAGGAAATTGCATGAAAGATTATCGCTCAATGTCAGAAGAAGCGCTGGTCGCGCTTTGCCGAACACAGGACGAAACGGCCTGGCGTATCCTGTTTGAGCGGTATCTTCGCCTGACAACCGCAATCGCCGCAGGGTTTCCCTCTGACGAGCTGGAAACGGAAGATCTCGTTTCCGAAGGGCTGTTCGGTTTCCTTTCCGCTGTGAAGACCTTTCAGGAAGGCGCGGATGCCGGGTTCCGGACCTATGCCGCGGTGTGCATCAAAAATCGGATGCGCAACGCGCTGAAGGCTGCACAGGCCAAACGTCTGGTTCCGTCGCGGCAATGCGTTCCGCTGGAGGGGCAGGAGTTTGCGGACGACGCAGGCGACCCCGCCAGGGCCGCCATCGCCAGGGAAGAAAGCACCCAACTGATGCAGTTGATTCGCGACGTCCTTTCGCCGCAGGAGTGCACGGTCTTTTTTCTGCGCTTGGGCGGCAACAGCTATCAGCAGATCGCCGAACGCACGTCGCTTTCGGTCAAGGCGGTCGACAGCACGCTGCAGCGCGCACGCAAAAAGCTGCAGCAGCAACTCAGTCAACATGTCCTTTCTCAAAGTTGAGCATTGAGACGCTCGTTTCAACGGTCGGTGCAATTCCGGATAGGGACAAACAAATACTTTTATGCAAGCGAGGTAAATCAACATGTACGAAGACAAAACTTTGGTCTGCAAGGAATGTGGAAACGAATTTGTTTTCACGGCGGGCGAGCAGGAATTCTATGCTGAAAAAGGCTTTCAGAATGAGCCGCAGCGCTGCAGAGACTGCCGCCAGGCACGCAAAAACGCCGCAAAGCCGGAGCGCGAGATGTTCATCGCGACCTGCGCCAGCTGCGGCGGCGAAGCAAAGGTCCCCTTCAAACCGACAGAGGGCCGCGCTGTGTATTGCAGCGACTGCTTTGCAAAGATGAAAGAAGAGCAAGCATAAGCGCAAGAAGTCGCTTTTTGTTTGGGCTGCCCTTTTGGGCGGCCTTCTTTTTTTCGGACGAATCCGGGATCGGGCGCCTTTAAAAACTGCGCGCCGCGCGATCACGCGCAGTTCATCGCACAAACAACAGGGCTGCTGACCGTCCGCTTTCGCGCACTTGCAACAGCCCCGTTTCAGGAAGACAATATGCAAAATTGATTATTTGACAAGGTCAATGGAATAGTCAAACAGCGAATACCAGTTGTGCATGTAATAGTTGCGGCAGCGGAAGGTCACGTTGCTGTCGGTAACCTCCATGATAAAACCGAGGCCGTTGATGGCCAGATCGACCGGCCAGTTCGGCATCAGATAGGACGGCAGGTTCAGATAATGCACACCGTGGTCACGCACATAGGTCGGCGTGTCGGGATTGTTGGACAGGCCCTTGTGGAAATGCCCGGTCAGGCAAAAGATGTTTTCATGCTTTTGCAGGATCGTTTTGATCCGGGTGTTCCACGGCTCTTCGGTTCCGCCGCCGACGTAATAGTTCTCTTCGCCGTGAATATCGGAAAGCGGAACGTGCAGCAGCACAAACACCGGCTTGCCCTGATCGGCATAAGCGTTCAGCTCGCTGTCAAGGAATGCCAGGGCCGCGTCGCTGTATTCCGGGTGATCGTAATTATCAGCGCTTTCGTCATTCAGGCAGACGAAGTGATAGCCGTTCACCTCCAGCGTATAGTAGCCGGTCTCGATCCCGTAACCAAGGTACTGATTGCAAAGCGCCTCAAAATCCCGCAGTGCCTCGGGATTCAGGCGGTCCGAAACATCCTTGGCATGGCCGATGTCGTGATTGCCGGCAATGATCAGCGGCTTGACGGAATCGGGGATCTCTTCCTTTGTGATCTGGAAAAACTTTTCCAGCGTGGCATAATCGCCGTAATTGGTCAGGTCGCCCAGCACGGCGATCGCGTCCGGGTCAAAGCCCAGCATGTCGCGATAGCAGTTTTTGAGTGCAAGCTGCCCCACCGGAAAGCGGCGGTCGATGTGAACGTCGGACACGATGGCAACCTTCAGCCGAAGCTCGTCTTCGGTCTTGACACCGCGCCCGCCGGAAAACGGGATAAAGGCCAGAATCACCGACAGCACCGCAGCCAAAAAGCGCCGCAAAATCACTTTCACATAAGTCATTTGATCACCCTGTTTTCGGAATATTTGATGCAAGCATCGGCTTTATTGTACCACAGGACCGCCGCTGAGTTTTGAACAATCTGTGAAATGTGTGACGCCTAAAAAATTACTTATTTTGTACGCAGTGTCCGCATCGCGTTGAGCACCGCCAGCATCATCACGCCCACGTCGGCAAACACGGCGAGCCAAAGGCTGGCAATACCAAGCGCGCCGAGCAGCAGCACGGCCGCCTTGACGCCCAAAGCAAAGGCGATGTTTTCTTTTGCAATGCGCAGCGTTTTGCGCGCGATGCGCACCGCGGCGTTCATTTTGTTCAGGTCGTCGTCCATGATGACCACGTCGGCCGCCTCGATCGCGGCGTCGCTGCCCAGCGTGCCCATGGCAAAGCCGACGTCGGCGCAGGCCAGCACCGGCGCGTCGTTGATCCCGTCGCCGACAAAGCCGAGCGTTTCCTTGCTGCTTCGCGTTTTCAAAAGCTCCTCCACTGCGGCAACCTTATCCTGCGGCAGCAGCTCGGCCCGCACATCGTCAACCGGAAGCTCTGCCGCAGCCGCCCCGGCCGCCGACACATGGTCGCCGGTCAGCATGATGCAGCGCCTGACGCCGTTTTGTTTAAGCCGGCAAAGCGCTTCTGCCGCCCCGGGCTTGACGCTGTCGCTGATGACGATCACGCCGAGGTACCGCGCCGCAGTCGCCACATGGACGGCCGTACCGGTTTCAACCGGCTGCTGCGTGTGCCCGAGCGAGCGCATCAGCGCCTCGTTGCCGGCCCAGACCATTTCATCGTTGACTTCCGTCTTGACGCCCTGCCCGGTCAGCGTTTCGCTGCTGCCGATTGCAAAATTGGTCAGATCCACCTGATTTTCGGCGCGGATGGAGGCCGCGATCGGGTGGTCGCTGTAATACTCCGCAGCCGCGGCAAGCGCAAGCAGCGCCGTTTTGTCGCCGTCTGCGGGGCGGATATCGGTGACGCTGAACCGGCCGCAGGTGAGCGTGCCGGTCCTGTCAAAGACCACGGTCGTCATCTTTGCAACCGCCTCCAGGCAGTTGCTGCCCTTGACCAGGACGCCGGCCCGGGACGCGGCGCCGATGCCGCCGAAAAAGCTGAGCGGCACCGAGATCACCAGAGCGCACGGGCAGGAGATCACTAGAAAGATGCACGCGCGGCGAATCCATTCGCTCCAATCGCCGTGCAGAACCAGCGGCGGGATCAGCGCCAGCAGCGCCGCGGCAGCGATCACAGCCGGGGTATAGACATGCGCAAAGCGGGTGATAAAGGCCTCGGTTTTGGCCTTTTTGTCGCTGGCGTTTTCCACCATCTCCAGAATGATCGCCACGGTGGAATCTTCAAACTTCTTTTTCACTTCCACGCGCAGCGTGCCGTTCAGATTGATGCAGCCGCTGTAAAGCGCGTCGCCGGGCGCCACGTCACGCGGGGCGGATTCGCCGGTCAGCGCCGCCGTATCCAGCGAAGCGACGCCGTGCACCACCACGCCGTCCACCGGCACGCGCTCTCCCGCCTTGACAACGATGATGTCGCCGGGAACCAGGTCCTCCGGGTCCACCTCTTCGATTGCGCCGTCGGTTTCGCGGTACGCCACAACGGGGCAGATATCCATCAGGTCGCTGATGGACTTGCGTGATTTTCCGACGGCAATGCGCTGAAACAGCTCGCCGATCTGAAACAGCAGCATGACCGCCGTCGCTTCGGGATATTCCCCGATGCAGAACGCGGCAACCGTGGCATAGAGCATCAGCTGCTCTTCGTCAAAGAAGCGCAGATGACAAACGTTTTTCAGCGATTTCCAAAGGATGTCGTACCCGATCAGGAAATAGGGCACGGCATAGCACGCGCGCAGCAGCCACACCGACGGCAGCCTTTCCAGTTGCCCGGTGTGCTCTGCAACAAGCAAAACGAGGAAAAGGGCCGCCGTGGAAACAATCCGCACCAGAACGTGCCTGTCTTTTTTGCTCAAACGCATGCGCTCGCCCCCTGTCAGACCTTGATCACACAGCCGTCATCCACCCGGTCGCAGGCCTTTTGCGCCAGCCGTAAAATCTCCGGAAAGGCCGCTTCGTCGGCGTCGATGATCAGGCGCTGGGTCATAAAGTTGATGGACGCGTCATTGACGCCGGGAATCTTGCGGATCAAAACCGCCATCTGCTCTGCGCAATGGGCGCAGTCCACGGATTCCAGCTTGAATTTCTTTTTCATCATGCATCCTCCTGTTCTTGCTTGAATGATTGAGCAACCGTTCAACCGTTGATGTTCAAAAATGGGGGACCGCCGTTTTCGGTGGCGCTCCCCTCTTTGATCCGAATTATTCCAGAATGTGCTCCATACAGGCGCTGAAGATCGTTTCAACATGTTCGTCCGCCAGCGCATAATACACCACGCGGCCGACCTTGCGGTTGCGCACAAGATTGGACTGCTTCAGAATGCGAAGCTGGTGCGACACCGAAGATTTTGTCATGCCAAGCAGCACCGAAATGTCGCACACGCACATCTCATGCGTCTTGAGCGCGTAAAGGATTTTGACCCGCGTGGAATCGCTGAACAGCTTGAACGCGTCGGCCAGGTCCATCAGCACATCGTCGTCCGGCATTTTTTCGCGTACCTCGGCCACCACCTCTTCGTGGATCGAATCGCAGTCACAAACGTCCAGCTCAAAGCCCTGCGGCGTACTCATAGGAAACACCTCTTCCTTCAATGGTTGAATGATTGTTCAACCTTCGTCATTATTATAGCCCGCGCTTTCGGATTTGTCAAGCGTTTTTCAAAAAAAGTTATGCGGCCGCCTGCTTTTTCTTTCGCGACGCAAAAAAGCGATGCAGCGCAAAAACCAGCACCGCCGCGATCGTCATATAAGTCAGGATCGACTTGACCAGCGTTGCGCCGCTTGCAAACGACGTCAATGCGGTGGAGACCGTATCCGCCCGCAGCATCAGGACGACGCAGGTGTTCTCTGCAATATCGGCCGCAGCCAGCGCCAGCGGCAGCCACAGCAGCCGGTGGTTCCCCAGCAGCGCACGCAGCGCCAGCGCAAAAAACACCGTGTAGACCACAAGGAACGCAAAATCCACCGGAATCTGCACATGCAGATACAGCGCCCGGCCCGCGTCGCTCAACTCAGACAAAAAGCGCACGGCCGTTTCATGCGTATAGCCGAGCATCTGCAAATCAAACGGGTTCATGCCGCCGGCCGCCGCCTTGATCTTTGGCAGCAGGGCGATGTCCATCACCGCAAGCAGCACGGCGGTCAGCGCGCCGGAAACGATCAGCGCAATTTTTTTCGTTTTAGTCATTGGAATCCCCTTCTTCCTTTTCTTTTCGGCGCAGCGCCTTCAAAAAATGTTTTTGTTCGTCGGTGATGCGATAACTTTCCACGGCTTTTTGAATCGTCTTGTTGTGGACCCACCGCGGCAGCCGCTTTTCCAGCAGAACGGGCAGCGTCGCGTCATACTGCTTGGCCAGCGCCGTGGCGAAGTACCATGCCACCATCATCTGCACATAGTAATCCTCTGACCGGATCGCAGCGACCCGGAGCGAATATGCCGGATCGAACCGCGTATCCAGAAAGTGCTGCATCAGCATGCCGACGCCGAAGCGGACCGTATAGGGCCGGTCGCTTTGCAGCCAGCGGTCGATGTACGGCAGCAGCCGGTCCGCATTCTTTTTGAACGTCTTTGGCGACAACTGGTCGCAGGTTGCCCAGTTGTCCACATACGGCAGAAACGCTTCCACCCGCGCGGCGCAGACGTCAAAATCGCGTTCTTCGCAAAGCAGAAAGGCATGCAGTTGGTTTTCGTCAAAGTATGTATGCGGCAGCGCAGTCAAAAACGCTTCTGCCACCGGCGAACCGTGCAGCTCCTTTGCCAGCTTGCGCAGCGCCGGCGTGCGCACGCCGATGACGGTTTCCGGCGCGGCGGTGGGCAGCAGCTTTTGCTGAAACGCCGCATAGGGCGCGTCCCGCAGCGAAAACAGCATGGTTTGAATCTCTGTCATGGCGTCACATCCTTTTTCGGGAAGTCAAGCGCATCGAAGTCATAGGCATAGACCTCGTGAATCTCGCGGTCATAACCCGGATAAAAGCCGGTCGGCATGCCCAGCACGATGCGCGCCCCGCGGTTATACAGCACCAGAAGCTGCCGAAGCTGCGCGTCAAAGGCCAGGCCCTCGATCTCGCCCTGTTTCACAACTTCGGTCAGCGCCTTGAATTCCTCAACCTTTGCGTGCGTTGCGCCGTCAGGGACGACCACACGGTAGATGTGGTCCGGCTCGTCAAAGTCGGCGTCGCCGTCGTCGGCCGTGAGATAGAGCGCGCCGTCATAATACGCCACGCCCTGCAGCCACTGCGGCACCGGGTGCAGGTGCACCTTGCCCAGATAGGCGCCGTCTGCCAGCCGATAGCGATACAGATATCGCCCGGAATCGCCGTCAGCCCACGAGCACAGCCAGACCGTGCCGCTGCACGGGTCCACGGTGATGCCGGCGCACTCGGTCTGCCCGCTGGTTTTGTCAAACGGAAACGTCCGCCGCAGCGTCAGCGTATCCGCGTCATAGACGGCGATCTGGATATTCTTTGCCACGCCGTCCAGAAACAGTTCCACGCCGCAGTAGATTTCATTCTGATACACGTCGATGTCGCCGATGTGATTGACCGGCAGCGGATAGCCGACGCTGAACGGATCGGTGTTCTCCGCAACCACATTCCAGCCGCGGTCATACTTGGTCAGTGTGGTCGAGCCGCTGACATAATAATATGCACCCTCGGCGGCGATCCCCTGCCGCCCGGCGACCTCCTGCCGCCGCACGGCGCCCGATTGCTTTTGCTGCATCGTCTTTTCCTCCTTCATTCGGCAGCGGCGATCGCTGACAACTGATCGATCAGGAACCGCTGCGCACTTTCCAGATACAAAATCTGATAATAGGTTCCGAAATTCCCGGTGCGTTCCTGTTCCGTTATGCCGATCTGCTGCCCCTGCGGCGTCACACGCTTGCGCTTTTTGTTGCCGCGGATCTCTTCCCGCAGATAGTCGTGCGCCACCAGCCACCGCGTCACATCCGCCATTTGCAGCTTTTTCATCGTTTCGGGTCGGCAGGCGTTGATTGCCGCCACAAAGTTCGTAACGGTCAGCCCCTCCGGTACAAAAACAAACGGCGTCAGGTCCAGTTGTTCCGGTGAAAACGTCGCCAGCTCCGGCGCTGCCTTTGCGTTCGCTTTTTTCAGCACCTCGCCCAGCACGTCAGACACATAAAACAGGCATCGGGAGATGCGCACCTGATTGATCACATCGCCCTCCGGCACGGCTTCGCCGGTGAGCGGGTTGACGCCGCGTGCCAGCGCGTCGATATAGCTTTTGGCATGAGAAAGCAATTTTGGGTCCATTTCGGTTCCTCCGATTCGTGGCAGTGTTTGCTGAAACAACTATAGCACATTGCAAAGCGTTTTTCAAGAACAACGGCGCAAAAAAGGCGCCCAAACGGGGCGTCTTCCGTAAGGATGTACACCCCGGCTAAATTCGTTCCGTCGGAACGAGCTGAGGACCGAAATAAATTTTGCTGAAGCCGAGCGGCTTCAATTTCGCAGTGTTTTCCACTTGCCGAAAACAAAGAACCCACGATGACACTTCCAAATGCCGGGAAGCTGTCGTCATGGGCTTCGTTTTTTCTGATTTCGTTACGCCGCCCGAGCGCCTGTCAGATTATAAAACGGCGTTTTCAAACCGGTCGTTGGTCAGGATGCCGTGCAGCATCTGACGAATCTGCAGCGTCAGCTTGACGGCGCGGACATGCACCAGCGCGTTGGCGACGCTCATGACCAGATTGTAGTAATCTTTGTCGTGCGCACCGCGGCCGTGGCCGTCCAGCATCGACAGCCAAGTTTCATGCACAAAGTCGATCAGCGGCTTGTCCTTGAATTTTTCGGCCGCCTGTTTGTCAACGCAGCCGCCGCAGCCCAGCGCCCGCAGCAGTTTGACCACGCCGCTCGCCTTCATATGGAAGTATTTCTTTGCCAACGGCTTGACGATGTAAACAAGGTTCCCGAAATCCTTGCCCTTGACGCCGAGCGCGGACAGACGGTCGGCAAACTCGGCTTTGGAGATCAGCGCGCCCTCCATCACGCGGTCAAACAGGTCGGTCGCGTGCTTTTGCAGGTATGGCAGTGCGTCGACAGTCTCACCCTCATAGGTGAAGGTTTTGACATGATCAACGTCGATTTTCAGCCCGGCGTCGCAGACGGTGACGTTGACGATCGGCGCGGGATAGCCGACGAGGGACCCGACGTTGACCTCTTTAAGCGTGTTTCCGTTTTTGGAAGTAAACGTATCAATGCACTGGATGTGCGTGTGGCCGACGAACATGTACCGTATGCCGGCGTCCGCCAGACGCGAAGCGACCATCTCGCGGTCCTTGACACAACTGCCGCCAAAGACCATCGGGTGAATGTGCGCGATCAGCGGATGATGCTCCATGGCGATCAGGATTTTGCCGTCCGCTGCCGCTTTTGCGGCCTGCGCCTCGATCCACTGAAAGTGCTCTTCGGAAAAGCCGGCGCCGCCCAGCCCGCTCTGGTCGTCGTTGAGCGCCAGAAGGCGCACGTTTTCGCCAATATCCACCGCATAGGAGCTTGTGCCGAGATGGGTGATGAATTCGCTCACCGCTTCGTTCGGGCCGAAATCATAGTAAAAATCGCGCAGTTCATCGCTTGCCATGACTGGCACGTCATGCCAGGTCGCGTTGCCGCAGTACCGGCGGGGGTTGTCGTCGCTGCACCAGTCGTGCGTTGCGGTGATGACATAGACCTTTTTCTTCTTTTGCAGCGCATACAGCTTTTCACGGAACTCCTCGTGGCTGACGCGCTCACCGTCGTTGGTCACGTCGCCGATGATCATCACGGCGTCGGCGTCGCTGTCTGCGATCTGCCGGAACGCAGCGTCAATGATGTCGCCCGTTTCCATCAGGCATTTTTGATCGGACCCGCTGCGCAGCTTGTATTGCCGGCCGCCGTCAGACAGCGTTTTTGAAAAATGATGGGTGTCTGTGATAAAGGTCAGCTTTGTTTCTTTCATTCGTTTGCCTCCTCGTCCGCGGGACCGGTTTATTCGTCATTCGCCAGGGCGGTTGTTTCAGATTCTTCGTTTGTCAGCGGAATGTCCTCGTTCAGATGTGCGCGGCGTTCTTTGATGACCTCCATCATCATGCGGTGGCTTTCGCCGGTGATGTTATAGAAGTGCATCGGGATCAGCATCAGCAGATAGCCTGCGGCCGGCACCAGGATCGTCATGAGAAACAGCGCCATGTTGGTCTGATGGTTCTGTGCAACGCTCCCCTCTTCGTGCGGAATATAGCTTGTTTTGCCCAGGACCCACAGGCCGATGGAGGAAGAAAACGTGTTTTCGATCTTTCCGGTGAAGGACATGATCGACAGCATCACGCCCTCCACGCGTGTGCCGGTCTTGTATTCGATATAGTCCACAGTCTCGGCTTCCATCTCTTTTTGAATGAGGTTCTTGAATTCCATCGGGACGGCAAGCAGACCGGTGAACGCCACGATCAGAATGCCGGTGAGCAGCGTGACCGAAGCATCCGGTGCTTTTTTCATCAGACCGGGATAGGTCGTCACGGCAAACAGCGCGCTCAGGGCGATGGCCAAAAGGCAGCAGAACTGATAAAAGCGCTTCGGGTTTGCGTTTTTGCCGAGCTTTTCCATGATCATCGGCACAAGGACCGCCGCGATCAGGCTGCCGGGGAACTTCACAATGTCGATAAAGACGTTGTACTTCGGGTTATACATCAGGTCGCGGACGAAGAACGCCGACACCTGCTCCGGGATCTTACACAGCACAAAGCACACGTTTGCAAGGAACAGCATCAGCAGCGGACGGTTCTGAAACAGCAGCTTGAAGCATTCAACCACCGAAGGCACGTCTTCCTTGTGCTCGGCACGCTCACGGGTATTGGCATAGGTCAGGCGGGTCAAAAGGACGATGCCGACCGCCGCAACAATCGCCGACGTCAGATAGGCCTGCGGCGTGTGGTCCTTGAAGTATGGCAGCAGACTGCCGCCGGCCACAAAGACCATCGGGATGGCACCGCCGACGGAGCGGACGATCGACGACACGCCGAACAGCTTGGTGCGCTCGATGCCGCTGGGCGTGATGGAAAACGCCAGCGCCCCCATCGGGATATCAAAGGCGGTATAGGTCACGTCGAGCAGGACGAACAAAACCGTCGTATAGGCAATGTTGAACCACGTCGGCATATTGGACGAACCGACGAAAAACAGCACCATGACGATTGCCACAAAGATCGGCGCCCATTTGATATAGGGCCGCATCTGGCCGTTTTTGGTGCGCGTGCGGTCCACGATCACACCCATGATCGGGTCGTTGATCGCGTCAAAGATGCCGCAATACAGGCGAATGCGCGACGCGATGGTCATGCCGTGCTCTCCAAGCTTGGCAAACAACACATTCGTCAGGAAATAGTTGACGTATTTGGAACTGGTCATGCCGGTGTTCATGCCCTGCGCGCCGCGGCCGAGCGCATAGGAGATCGTTTCTTTCCACGTCAGAACGGTCTCTTCGCCAACGTCCTTTTTGATCAGCGGACTGTTCAGGAATTCTTTGAGCTTTGCCATATGCTTCCCTCTTTCATAAAAGACAAAAATCCACAGAGTGCGGATACTCCATGGATTTATTATATCGGGATTTTCCGGTTCTGTCAAGCGTCTTACTCAGCGAATGCTCTTTTTCAGCCGCAGCATCACCGGGCCGACCGCCGCACCGACGACCGTGTTGGCCGCAGCCTCTGCAAGGCTGTTGACGCCGGCAAACAGCAGCGCAAAATACAGAACATTTTTGGTTTCCATCTGCACCATCAGGTCCGTGATGACCGCACTGTCTTTAAACAGCAAAATCAAAAGACCCACAAAGCCGACCGTGTTGACCAGGGAACCGACCAGACCGCAAAGCCCGGACGCGACGGAAACGGGTAGCCGCGTTTTAGACAAGCCCTCAAACAGCCACGCGGCCAAAAAGCCCAGCAGCATCCGCGGCAGCAGGCAGACCACGGCCGTGCGCACCGGAGACACGGCAAGCAGCGCCGCGCCGAACGGACTGAAGCCGAAGCACTGGAACAGACTGGTCAGGCCAAAGGAGGTGCCAAGCAGCAGGCCGCCCCATTTTCCAAGCACAAAGCCGCCGGCCACGACCGGAATGACAAGAAACGTGATCTCGATGACACCGACCTTCAGGTACCCCAACGGTGTAAACGCCATCACCGCAATGACGGCAATGAACGCCGCGGCCAATGTCAAAAACAACAACTGATTTTTCTTCATTGTATTCACCTCTGCCAAGTGAAAAAGGTCGCATAAGCGAAGCACTTACACGACCTTTGTTGATGGATTTCGCCCCTTATTCGTGGCGATGGTTCCGTCTGCCATGACCGCCGTCACGGCGCCCGCCGCGTCTGGGCGGCTGGTCGTCGCTGCCGGCCTCGGGCACAGCGCCCTCGATCTCGATCAGCGCGTCGCGGCGTGACAGGTTCAGGCGGCCCTGATCGTCGATCTCGGTGACCTTGACAATGACCTCGTCACCGACGGCCACGCAGTCTTCCACCTTATCCACACGCTTGACGTCCAGCTTGCTGATGTGGACCAGACCTTCCTTGCCCGGTGCGATCTCAACAAACGCGCCAAAGCTCATCAGACGGGTCACGATGCCGCGATAGATGGCGCCGATCTCGGGATCCTTCGCAATGGTCTCGATGATCGTGAGGGCGCGCTTCGCGTCTTCAATATCCAGCGACGTGATGAAGATGGAGCCATCCTCTTCCACGTCGATCTTGCAGTTGCATTCGGCACAAATCTTTTGGATGACCTTGCCCTGTTTGCCGATGATGTCGCCGATCTTGTCCACGTCGATCTTGGTCGTGAGCATCTTCGGCGCATACTTTGACAGCTCTTTGCGCGGTTCGGCAATGCACGGCAGCATCACTTCGTCGAGAATCTTGCAGCGCGCGGCATAGGTCTTTTCCAGCGCTTCCTTAATGATCTCCGGCGTCAGGCCGTGGATCTTGAGGTCCATCTGGATGGCGGTGATGCCGTTCTTGGTACCGGCAACCTTGAAGTCCATATCGCCAAAGAAGTCTTCCAGACCCTGGATGTCGACCATCGTCATGAAACGGTCGCCCTCTGTGATCAGGCCGCAGGAAATGCCGGCCACCGGCGCCTTGATCGGCACGCCGGCCGCCATCAGCGACAGCGTGGAACCGCAGACGGACGCCTGTGAAGTGGAACCGTTGGAGGACAGAACCTCGGAAACAAGGCGGATGGTATACGGAAATTCTTCCATCGACGGAATCACCGGCAGCAGCGCGCGCTCTGCAAGGGCGCCGTGACCGATCTCACGACGGCCGGGGCCGCGCGACGGGCGGGTCTCACCGACAGAATAGGACGGGAAATTGTAGTGATGGATATAGCGCTTGGTCTCTTCGTTGTCAAGGCCGTCCAGCATCTGGGCGTCGCCGACAGTGCCGAGCGTTGTGACCGTCAGAACCTGCGTCTGGCCGCGGGTAAACATGCCGGAACCGTGCACACGGGACAGCAGATCGATCTCCGCATCCAGCGGGCGCATGTCGTTGATGCCGCGCCCGTCCACACGCTTGCTTTCGTCCAGCAGCCAGCGGCGTACGACGTATTTCTGCAGCTTATACAGGCAGTCGTCCAGCTTGGTGATCTCTTCCGGATAGACCTCGTCAAACTTTTCATGCACGGCGGCATAGACCGGCTTGAGCCGTTCGTCGCGGACGCGCTTGTCATCGGTGTCGAGCGCCTCCTTCACCATGTCGATGGCAAAGTCCTTGACGGCCTCGAACATCTCCGGCGCGGGATCCTGCGATTCAAAGGGAATCTTCGGCTTGCCGACTTCCTTCTGGATGCCCTTGATAAATTCAACAATCTCCTGATTGACCTTGTGGGCATACATGATGCCGTCAAACATGGTTTCATTGTCCACTTCGTTGGCGCCGGCCTCGATCATCGCGACCAGGTCTGCCGTGGACGCGACCGTGACCGCCATTTCAGACTTGGCACGCTCTGCCTCGGTCGGGTTGATGACAAACTTGCCGTCCACCAGACCGACGGACACGCCCGCGATCGGGCCGTCCCACGGGATCTCGGAAATGCTGATGGCGATGGACACGCCGATCATGGCGGTGATTTCGGGCAGGCAGTCCTGGTCCACACTCATCACGGTGGCGACCACGCCGACGTCGTTGCGCATATCCTTCGGGAACAGCGGACGGATCGGGCGGTCGATCACGCGGGAGCAAAGCGTCGCCTTTTCGCTGGCGCGGCCCTCACGGCGCAGGAAAGAGCCGGGAATCTTGCCGACGGAATAGAGCTTTTCTTCAAAGTCGACAGAAAGCGGGAAGAAATCCACGCCCTCGCGCGGCTTTGCGGACATGGTGGCTGTGCAGAGAATTTCCGTCTCACCGTAGCGGATGAGGCAGGAGCCGCCGGCCAGGCCGGCCATTTTGCCGGTTTCCACCACAAGCGGGCGGCCGGCAAGTGTTGTTTCGAATTTTTTGAATTCCGGGAACATGGTTGTTACCTAACCTTTCTTGAAAATTTATTTTCAACGCAAGGCCGGGTTTAGCAGAAAAGTCAACGGTCGCTCAACGTCAGAGACCGCTCAATTTCGTGCTAACCCAAAACAGCCCCGCATCAAAATCAAGGGATAAAACGGGATAAACAGCAGACACAACCCTGTGTGCCTGCTGTCTGTCAAGAACTTATTTACGCAAACCGAGTCTTGCAACGATCGAACGGTAGCGCTCGATGTCCACCTTTTGCAGATAAGCAAGAAGGTTTCTTCTGTGACCGACCATCATCAGAAGGCCGCGGCGGGAATGGTGGTCCTTTTTGTTGACCTTCAGGTGCTCGGTCAGGGTGTTGATGCGATGCGTCAGGATCGCGATCTGAACCTCCGGCGAACCGGTGTCGCCCTCGTGGGTCGCATACTCTTTGATGATTGCGTTCTTTTCTTCTTTTGTGATCATGCTGTTCACCTCATAAAAATATTTCATTCGCCGGACCCCCGGCATGCGGTCGGTGAAGTCCGCACACTGAGAAATCGGCACAATGCCTAAGGATTATAACACATCCTTTTCAAAAAGTAAAGCCTTTCTTTTCAGAAAATCACACTTTTTTTAAAGGATTTGATACATCGACGGCGCGTCGCTCTTGGTCGCGTGCTCACTCACAGACAAAACCTTTGCCCGCAGCAGGTTCGGCCCCATCTGGATTTCGATGACGTCGCCGACCTTGACCTCGTATGAGGCGCGGGCGATCTTGCCGTTCACCGTGACGCGCTTTGCGTCGCAAACCTCGTTGGCAACCGTTCTGCGCTTGATGATGCGCGACACCTTCAGATACTTATCCAGACGCATGACAGCCTCCAAATCTGCGGCAATGAAAGAAACAGGCTGCGCAAGGCAGCCGATGTCTCTCTTATTTCACTGCGTTCTTCAGCGCGGCGCCCGCCTTGAAGGACGGAACCTTGGACGCGGCGATCTCGATGGAAGCGCCGGTCTGCGGGTTGTGGCCGACACGGGCGGCTCTTTCCTTCACTTCAAAGGTACCGAAGCCGATCAGCTGGACCTTTTCGCCCTTCACAAGGGATTCCTCGATGGATGCAAGCACTGCGGACACTGCCTTTTCGGCATCCTTTTTGCTGATTTCTGCTTTTGCTGCAACAGCGTTGATCAATTCAACTTTATTCATTCTTTTTGCCTCCAAAAATATATTTCCAACAGATGACCCGGCAAGCAGAAGCCGGCCCATCTCAATTGGTCTCTAAAACGGTTTTTGCCTCGACCCAAAGCTTGTCCAGCGCGTCAATCGGCGTCGTTTTCATATCGACGCCGCGCTCGGCGGCCAGGCGTTCCACAACAAGATATCGCTTCAGGAATTTGTTGCTGGCGTTCGTCAGCGCCTGCTCCGGGTCCACCTTTAAGAACCGGGCCACGTTGACCACGGAAAACAGCACGTCGCCGAGCTCCTCTTCCACCGCTGCGGCGTTGCCGGCCCGGTCGGCAGCTTTCAGTTCGGCAATCTCGCTGTCAAGCGCGTCATAGGCGCCGCTCACTTCGTCCCAGTCAAAGCCGGCCTTTTTGGCCTTGCCCTGGATCTTTTCGGCGCGCATCAGCGCCGGCAGCTCCAGCGGAACCTTTTGCATCGCCTCGCCCTGGGTGCTCTGGTGCTTGGTCCTGCGCTTGATGGCATCCCAGTTGTCAAGGACTTCATCCGTACCGCTGACAACGGTTTCGCCAAACACATGCGGGTGGCGCTCGATCAGTTTTTTGCAGATGCCGTCGCAGACGTCGCCAATGTCGAACACACCGGCCTCGCGCTCCATTTCGGCATGGAACACCACCTGCAGCAGCACGTCGCCAAGTTCTTCGCACAGCAGCGTCTTGTCATCCTTGTTGATCGCCTCAATGACCTCATAGGTCTCTTCGATCAGGGAGCGTTTGATGGACGCGTGGGTTTGTTCCCGGTCCCACGGGCAGCCGCCCGGGGCGCGCAAAATTGCCATGATCTCAACCAGATCGTCAAACCCATAAGTTTCTTTGAATGCAAACTCAATCATGCCGTACTCCTCAGTTGTCTTATTTTACCCCAATAGTTTGAATTTTGCAAGGGCTTTTGCAATTTTTTCTCCTTTTGGTAACATTTCCACATCATCTTTGGCAATTCCTTTGACAAACAGCAGCACAACCACATAAAAACCGCCGCCGACAACGATCGCCGCAAGGGTGGAAAGCTTCGCGTTCAGGGACAGAACATGCGTCATCGCATAATAGCTGCCCCAGGCCGTGCCGCCGCAGACCGCCGCCGCGATGAACGGTTTGAGGAACACCGACACGAAATTGATCTTCACCTTTGTCACGCGCAGCAGCATGGTCAGGTTGATGGCCAGCATCACGGCATACATCAACGCGGTGCTGATCGGCGCGCCATGAATATTGACGCGCGGAATTCCCACCAGAACATAGTTCAGCCCAACTTTAAGAACCGAGCCGACAATGATGCTCTTGATCGGAACATCCATCCGACCGACCGCCTGCAGCATATTTGTAACCGGCGACGTTGTTGAAAACAAGAACACAAACGGACCGTACATCAACAGAAGCGGAACTGTAATCGGAAGAGAATGCGCTTCGCTGGGATACAGCAGCCGCAGGATCGGTTCCGCAAGTGCCGCCATACCGAGGCCGGCGGGCAGGGCAATCGTCATGCAGATGCGCAGCGCAGATTCGATCGTGGTTTTGATCTCGCGGTGATCTTTCCGCTGCCACGCGGCAGACAGCACCGGGATCGCGCTGATCCCAAGTGTGAGCGTGATCGTCGGGATCAGGTTTCTCAGATTCAGAACCGTCCCGTGCGCACCGTAAAGATATTGATTGATGCTGCTGTCAAGCGTTCCGGAAGCTAAAAAGCATTCTCCGTATAAACCTTTTATGGTCGCAAGGCTCGTTTCAACAACGTCTGCCAATCGTCTGCGAATTGTAACGGCATCAATAATATTGGATAGATTGAGGATCACAGACGTCAGCGCCACCGGTGCGGCAATGCGGATGATCTGATTGCGGAGCGTCCGGTCGCTTTGCGGCGGCGGGGAGTTGACCAGCTCTTCCCGTGTGAAGCCGAAGCCCTTTCTCTTATTGTGCAGGAACAGGAACAGCAGACCGGCCATGGACCCAAGCGTCACACCTGAGATCGCCACCGCAGCGGAATAGGGATAAATCGCGGCAAGAAACTGATTGTGATTGTAAACATCAACACCGAAAAAGTGCAGAAAGCCGTCGATGTTGTGCGTATCATAGTATGTCTCGCAGCGATTGACAAAAACATAGGTCGCTGCAAGGCCGACCACCAGCTTGATCACGGCCTCGATGACCTGCGACACACCGGTGGGCGTCATGTTCTTCAGGCCCTCATAGTAGCCGCGGAAGGAACTCATCTGACAGCAGAACAGGATGCAGGGCGCCACAACCAGAATGCTGATGTAGTTCATCGAGGAGTGCACAAACAAAGAATACGGTACGGCGATCGACAGCAGCAGCACGGTACCGACCGCGCCGACCGTCAGGAACAGCCGCCGCGACACGCGGAAGATGTTTTGCGCGTCGCGCATCCGCCCGGCCTGCACGTTCTGAGACACCAGCTTTGACACGGCGATGGGCAGACCCGCCATGGAGATGGCATACAGCGGATTATAAATCTCATAAGCTCCCTGAAAATAGGCATAACCTTCGGTAGATATCAGTCTCACCAGAGGAAACTTATATAAGATCCCAATGATTTTAACCAGGATCGTCGCGATCGCGAGTACCCCCGCACCGGTCAAAAAGTTTTGTTTTTTTCGGTTTTCCAAAAGTAACCCTCCTATCGGTGATCAGCCGAGAAATTCCCGCAAAAGAGAATTCTTCGGGACGCTTGACACGTCGGCAGCAATAAACTTCGTCAGTTTGTGTTCGATCGCCCGCGCGCCCGGGGCATAGACGCTGCCGTCCGGAATCTCCTGCAGCAGCGGCAAAGCAGCCCCTTTGAACACGCACGGCTCATACGGATGGATGGAATCGATGCAGACGTCTGCAAACCGGCGAAACGGGAACAGATAGCGGTCCTCCCCCTTTCGCACGCCCTTCCAAAGATAAAACGTGTGGTCCACCGGGGAATTGCGGAACTGATAGTCGCGCACCATACGGCGCACAAACCGCAGGTCCCGCCTGGTCAGCACCACCGCGTCCTGCTCCAGAATGCGGGATGAGACGCTGACATAGACCTTGGTCACCGCATCGCTTTCGATTGCGTCGGTGATCAGCGGGTTCAGCGCATGCAGACCCTCCACAATCAGAACGCCGCCCGGCGCAAGGGTCGTTTCGACCGGCTCTGCCGCCTGCCGCTTGGTTAGGAAGCTGAAGCGCGGCAGCAGGCTTTTCTCTTCAAGCATCAACTGATTGATGCACCGCACAATGGCGTCGATGTCCAGTGCATGCACGGTTTCATAGTCCGGCGCGCCATCTTCAAAGCACGGCATTTCGCTCTGGTCAATATAGAAATCATCCAGCGAAATTGTCTGCGACGGCCGACCGTACCGCGCAAAGCCCTCGCACATCAGCTTTGCCGTGGTGGTCTTGCCGGAAGAGCTGGGCCCCGCCAGCATGACAAGCTGTGTCCCCGGCCGCCCGGCCACGGCGTCAACCAGCGATTCCACCTGCGACCGAAAGCGTGCCTCGCAGTCCAGAATGAACCGCGCCGGCTCTGTGCTGATGCGCCGATTGATTTGTTCGGTCGTATACAGGTGCTGCATCTCATTCGCCGCCTTTCGTTGCAAAGACCTCGTCATAAAACGCCGGGATGCGTTGTTTGCGCGCAAGGAGTTCATCAAACCGGCTGATATATTCATACGGATATTTGAAGTTAAAAATGCGTTCAATTTGGTTTTCAGCCGGTGCACACAGCTTGGTGACCGCGCCCGCGCCCACGGCAAGGACAGTGTGCGTCTCTTCCATCATATAGACGTTGTAGCGGCAGGCAAAGCCCGGCCTGGCCCAGCCGACGTTTTCAAGATTCCCCAGGCAGTTGCTTTGCCGATACATATAATACGGCACATAGCCCGCAGCGGTCAGAACCCGCTTTGCGTGATCCAGCATGGCGTTGGCCGCTTCGGCGTCGCCGCTTTCCAGCTTTTCGGTCACCATCGTGGCGGCGCGCTTGCGCGAAAGCGTATGCACGGTCACATTTTCCGGCCGGAACGACAAGGTGGTTTCCAGCGTGGCGCAAAAGCTGTCAAACGTATCCGTCGGCAGACCGGCGATCAGGTCCATGTTGATGTTGTCAAACCCGTGCGATCGCGCCATGTGCATCGCCGTTTCGGTCTGCGCCCCGGTGTGGCGGCGGCCGATGGCTTCCAGCACACTGTCGTTGAATGTCTGCGGATTGATGCTGATGCGCGTCGCGCCGCAGTTGCGGATGACGTCCAGCTTTTCGTCGGTCACGCTGTCGGGCCGACCGGCCTCAATGGTATACTCCACGCCGGGCGTCAGGGCAAAATGCGTGCCGATGGCGTCGGTCACTGTCCTGAGCTGTTCGGCGGACAGCGCAGTCGGGGTACCCCCGCCGATGTAAACGCTTTCCAGCTTCAGGTCAAGCTGCGCTGCAATCCGCGCGGTTTCGCGCAGCTCGCCGCACAGCAGGCGCACATAGTCCGGCATCAGCTTTTTGGCGTGTTCGTTGGAATGCGACACAAACGAGCAATAGCTGCACCGCGACGGGCAGAACGGGATCGACACATACAGGCTGAACGATCGCGGGTCACCGGTGGCCATGATGGGCGCCTCTTGTCTCGCGACCGCAAGGGCCAGCGCCGTTTTTTCTTCGCTGACGCGCAGTTCGTTCCGGAAGTACGCCGTCCCGGCAGCCTCGCCCCAGCCGTGCACCAGATGGTTCATCAGCTTTGCCGGGCGCACCCCGGTCAGGATGCCCCACGGCGGCGTGTAGCCCGTGGCGTCGCACAGCAGTGAAAACAGCGTCAGCGCAAGCTTGCGCTCAAACAGGCTGTCGTCTGTGTCGCCGAACTGTGTTTCCGTATCGGAAACGAACGCGGTTTCGGTGCGCGTTTTGCCAAAGACACACAGCGTGGCAGTGACGTTTGCGCCGCCCGCCGTGCGCTCCAGCACGGTCAGGGCAACATCCGGCTCGCCGTTCGGTTCCGTCGTGACCGCGATCTTTGCCGCGGGGAAAAACACGCGCAGCAGCTTTTCCAGCTCGTATTGAAAGGAATGGTTGACTGTGACCAAGTTCATAATATTCACGCATTGACAAGTTCTGTAGCCCGGATTTTACTTGGCTGCACCGGCGCCACTTATTCAAGATACGGGTTGTTTGCCCGTTCGTATGCAAGAGTAGATGTTTCCATGTGGCCGGGCAGGACCTTGTAATCCCCGCCCAGCGCGGCAAGGCGGCGCACCGACCGCAGCAACGCATGATCATCGCCGGTGGGCAGATCGGCCCGCCCCACGCTTTCGCAAAACAGGGTGTCGCCGGTCAGCAGCAAGTCGCCCAGCAGATAGCAAACGCTGCCGGACGTGTGGCCGGGCGTGTGCAGCACCGTGATCTCGCCGTCGCCGAAGGGCAGACGGTCGCCGTCACGCACCGGACGGTCTGCGGCGCGGATCATCGGAATGCCGTTGCAGAACGGCTTGACCAGCGACAGCGAATCATCTTTCAAAAAGGCCGCTTCGCTTTCATAAATCACCACATCGCCGCCATAACGGTCTTTCAACTGCCGCACGCCGAGAATGTGATCGTAATGCCCGTGCGTCAAAAGGATATAGCGCAGCCGGTTGATTCCCAGCTTTTGCAGCGCTTCGGTCAGCGCCGGATCATAAAACCCGGGATCGACCACCAGACTGTCGCCGCTCTCCGTGTCCCTGACCACATAGGCGTTGGTCGGCATAAAGCCCACTTCGCAGCGGATTACAGATAAATTCATCCAATCACTTCTTTTTCCAGATTTCGGTATCCATCAGGATGGTCACCGGGCCGTCGTTGACCAGCGACACGGCCATGTCTGCGCCAAAGACGCCGGTCTGCACATCGGTGATCCCGTTTTCTTTCATTGCTTCGCAAAAGCGAAGATACAGCGCCTCGGCAACCGCCGGCGGGGCCGACGGGGTGAAGGACGGACGCCGCCCGTGCGCAACATCGGCGCAAAGCGTAAACTGCGACACCACCAGCGCCGCGCCGCCGATCGTCTGCAGCGAAAGGTTCATTTTGCCGTTTTCATCCTCGTTGACGCGCAGCTCGGCCACTTTTCTGGCCAGCAGCAGCGCCTCTGCATCTGTGTCGCCGTCCATGATGCCGAGCAGAATGAGGTACCCCCGGCCGATGGCGCCGACGGTTTTGCCGTCCACTGTCACAGACGCCGTTGTTACGCGCTGAATCACTGCTTTCATAGATTTCCTCCATTTTCACTGTGCGCTATGCGCTGACTCAGAGTCCCGAACGCTCCACAGACAGGATGCCCTTGACCTTTTTGAGTTTTTCACTGAGCGATTTCAAATGCTCGGCGGAATTGACCGTCACCGTGACATAGATCACTGTGCGCGAATCCTTCATTTCTTTGGTAAAGATCGAATGGATCATGACGTGCATATTTGCGATCTGACCCGACAGGTCCGCCAGCATGCCCACGCGGTTGATGCAGGTGCAGGCCAGCGTCACGCGATAAGAGGCGTCCACCTTTTTATCCCACCACGCGTTGACCCAACGCTCCGGTTCCGGAGCCAGGGCAATGTTTTTCGGCACGTTGCTGCAGTTGCGCGTGTGGATCGAAACGCCGTGGCCGCGCGTGATGAAGCCGATGATCTCGTCCCCGGGCAGCGGGTCGCAGCAGCGGGAAAACTTGACCAGGCAGTTGTCGATGCCCTCGATGATGATGCCCTCCGGCGTTTTGGTCAGCTTTTTCTGCGGCAGCAACGTCGGCGCCTCTTCCGGCTTTGGCGGCTCGCTCTCTTTGACCAGTTTGTTATAGTCGTCACGGATGCGCGGGATATATTTGTTCAGCGCAAAGCCGCCGTAGCCGATCGCGGCAAACAGGTCGTCCGTTGTGGCAAAATGATGCCGCTCCGCGATCTTTTGCAAAAAGTCCTGCATCTGTTTTTCCGGCAGAACGATGTTGTTGCGGCGGAATTCGCGTTCCATCTCGGCCCGGCCCTCAACGATGTTTTCATCGCGCTTTTCTTTTTTGAACCAGCTTTTGATCTTGCTGCGCGCCGAAGAGGTCTTGGCAATCTTCAGCCAGTCGCGGCTGGGCCCGCGCGGATGCGAAGAGGTCAAAATCTCGATGATTTCGCCGTTGTTGATCTGATGATCCAGCGGCGTGATGCGCCCGTCCACCTTGGCGCCGATCATTTTGGAACCGACCGCCGAATGGATGGCATAGGCAAAGTCCACGATGGAGGCGCCCATCGGCAGGCTGATGACGTCGCCCTTCGGCGTGAAGGCAAAGACCTCGTCCGGCGAAAAATCGCTTTTGATGACATTGACGATCTCTTCCACGTCGTCGCTTTCCTTCTGACTTTCCAAAAGCTGACGGATCCAGGCCAGACGCTCTTCAAATTTATCCTTGCCGCCGATGCCGAGCTTATACTTCCAATGCGCCGCAATGCCGTATTCCGCCGTGTGGTGCATCTGCCAGGTACGGATCTGCACCTCAAACGGCACGCCCTGCTTGCCGATCACGGTGGTGTGCAGCGACTGATACATATTCGGTTTCGGCGTGGAAATATAATCCTTGAACCGGCCGGGCAGCGGATTGAACATATCGTGGATGATGCCGAGGCAGTAGTAGCACTCGAATACGGAATCGACGATGATGCGCACCGCGTAAATATCATAGATCTCATCCATCGTCTTTCCGCGCATATAGGTTTTGCGATAAATGCCATGGACGGACTTGATGCGGCCGGTGACGTGCGCGTTCGGCACGTCCTTGCGCACGCGGTCCTGAATCTCGGTGCGAATCTGTTCCAGAAACGCCTGGCGCGATTCCACCTGAGATTCCAGCGTTTTGGCGATCTCGTCATAGGCCACCGGGTCCAGAAAGCGGATGGCCAGGTCCTCCAGCTCCTCTTTGAAGGCACGGATACCGAGGCGGTGCGCGATGGGAGCATAGATCTCCAGCGTTTCTTTTGCCTTGAAGCGCTGCTTTTCCGGCGGCATATATTTGAGCGTGCGCATGTTGTGGATGCGGTCGGCCAGCTTGATGATGATGACGCGGATGTCCTTTGACATGGCAAGGAACATCTTGCGGATGTTCTCGTTTTGCTGGTCCTCCTGCGACATGGAAAACGGGATCTGGCCGATCTTGGTCACGCCGTCCACCAATTGCTCCACACTGTCGCCGAACCGGGCGCGCACCTGCTGGTCGGTGACCGGCGTATCCTCGATCACATCGTGCAGCAGTGCGGCGCAGATGGAATCGCCGTCCATCCCGATCTCTGCCAGAATCCCGGCCACGGCCACGGGATGAATGATATACGGTTCCCCGGAGCGGCGGCACTGACCCTCGTGCGCATTCCGCGCAAAGTCAAATGCGGCGGTGATACGCTCGATCTCTTCAGGCGGGAAATTTGACTTTTTCAGCGTTTCAAGCAAAGCGGAAAAGCCGAAATCCGCCGGCGTGTCCACGGTTGGCATTGTCTGGTTTGATTCCATCAAATTCCCCTCCTTTCTTATTCTTCGGCCCCTGCGGCCCGTTTCAGTTGATTCAATATTTCAGACGTTTCCAGGTCTGCTTTTTTTGACGGGTCCACACGGTAGCGCCCGTCCGGCTCACGCACCAGAACGCCCAGCTCTGTCAGCGCGGCAAGGCTCATCAGCACCTTGCATGCGCCGGCGCCGTCGTCGTCAAGGCGATAGCAGAGCACGTCCAGGTCGTCTTCATAAAAATGGATCTTTCGGATGTATCGGAACACATCGGCAACAAACGTGCGGTCCGGCAAAGCAAAGGCAGCGGCCCGCCGGCTGACGGGGTCCCCGCGCCGAATCTTTTCATACAGCCGCACGGATTTTAAAAAGCGAAGGTCGTCCGTGCCCGTCATGCGGATGTCTTTGATATAGATGCTGACCCGCCGCACGCCCATATATTCGTTCGGTTCCAGCCGAACCGCCAGGTCCAGCCGATCCCCGGCATGATACGGAAAACGGTCCGGCGTGACGCCGAAGCGCAGCGCCTGAAAGCTGACGTCGCCCTTTGAAAAACTCAGGCGCAGGTGTTTGCCCCCGCTGAGCGGCTGCACGCTGCGAAGCGTGACGTCAAACAGCCCAAAGGTCGGCTGCGGATTGCCGGCGCCGAACGGTTCCAGCGTGGCAATCACCGGGAACAGGTCGCCCGAAATGAACGCCGGGCGCAGCTTGCAGTCCAGACGGATCTGCGGAAACGGCATGTCGATGGATTTGGCATAGTCGTTGATGCGCTTTTTAAATTCGGGGATGTCCGCCGTGCGGATGCCGAAGCCCGCCGCCAGCGGGTGGCCGCCGAAATGGGTCAGCAGGTCACTGACGCTGAAGATCGCATCGTACAGTGAAAACCCGTCCAGGCTGCGGCCGGAGCCCTTGGATTCGTCACCGTCGCTTGTGATGACGATGCAGGGCTTGCCGTACCGCTCAACAAGCCGCGCGGCCACAATGCCGATCACGCCGCCGTGCCAGCCGGCGCCGTCAAAGATCAAAACACGCGCAAAGCGCATTGCGGGGTCGGTTTCCATCTGCTTTTCCGCTTCGCGCATGATCTGCTGCTCCAGCGACTGCCGCTCGGCATTGAGGGCAGAAATGTCACGGGCAATGGCTTCCGCCTGCGCCTCCTGGTCGCTGATCAATAGTTCAAACGCCTTGTCTGCGCGGTCGATGCGGCCGACGGCGTTGATGCGCGGCACAATGGAAAACGCCACGCTGTTTGCCGTCAGATCTTTGTCGGCAGCACCCGCCGCCCCGCGCAGCGCGGCAAGGCCGTAATTGTGATTTTCATTGAGCTTTTTCAGGCCGCTGCGCACCAGCACCCGGTTTTCATCCGTCAGCGAAACCACGTCGCCGATGGTGCCGATACAGATCAGGTCGGCAAATTCATCCAGATTGCTTTGTGTGTCGCCGCTGAGCGCACAGATCAGCTTAAACGCCACGCCCACACCCGCCAGGTCCTTGAACGTGCTTGGACAGTCCGGCCGGTGCGGATCGACAACCGCTTCGGCCCGCGGCAGCTGTTTGCCCACCCGGTGGTGGTCGGTCACGACCAGGCGCATACCGAGTTCATAGATCAGCTCCGCCTCCGGAATTGCGGAAATGCCGTTGTCAACGGTCACAATAAGCTGCACCCCGTCGTCATGCAAGCGGCGAACGGCGCCCGGGTTCAGGCCGTAGCCCTCGCTGTTCCGGTCCGGAATATAACACACCACCTCGGCGCCGAGCATTTCAAGATACAGAAACAGCAGCGAAGAGGCCGTCACGCCGTCCGCGTCATAGTCGCCGAACACCGCGATCTTTTCGCCCGCGTTCAGGGCGCGGTTGATTTCGGCCACGGCCTTATCCATATCCTTGAGTTCAAAAGGATTGCGCAGCGGGGCATCCTCACGCAGAAAAGACAAGACCTCCTCTTCGCGTGTGACGCCGCGCGCCGTCAGCAGCAGTGCGGCAAAGGGGTCGATCGCATAGCGTTCCGAGATTTCGGACGCAAGGTCTTTGTCAAGCGGAGAAACGATCCATTCCTTTCTTGCCATACTGCCACTCCTTTTCATGCAAATGCTTATACCGAGCTTATTTTAGTATTATAACATCATTATAATCTAAATGCAACAAATTCCCGAGAAGTTCTGTGCATTTTCACATGAAAATACCGCATCCACGTCTGGGGATGCGGCGTTCCTATTCAATGCGAATTGACGGTACCTTATCGCTTGAAGGCGTTGTTGTAGTTTTTGACCCAGGCACATGCTTTTTCCGGCGAATAGCTGCGCGGCATGGTTGAGGTTGCAAGCGTGGCGGCGGCGATCTGTTTGCCGAGGCGCAGAATCTTTTGCAAAACCGCCGGGTTCTTGATGACGCCGCGCACCTTGGTCATGACGTCGGCCGGCTTCATGCCGGAAAAGATTGCAGAAAGGCTGGTGGACGTCGCGTCCATGGTCATGTCGTCGCCGTTGAGGATGCCGGTTTCAAAGATATAATCCAGCTCCTGCGGCTGCAGACGGGTCAAAAGCAGTTTGACGCAGGCCATCGGTGCCAGCGGTGCACCGATGTTTTTGAAGAAATCACGCTGATATTTCCACAGTGTCGATGCGCTGAAGGCGCCCTCGGTGTCCGCCATAACGGCGTCTGCAAGCAGGCGCGACGCTTTCAGGCTGTTTGCAATGCCGGAACCGATCATCGGCACCGTCATAAACGCGGAATCGCCGATGGCGGCATAGCCGTCTGCAACCAGAAGGCCGAGCGCCTGGCGCACCGGAATTTCCACAAACTGATTGCCGCGCACGATCTCCGTGCCGATGGCGGGGTTGCTTTCACGCAGGCTGGCGATGGTGCGGTTCGCTTCTTCAATGTCAAACGGCTCAAAGCGGCCGATCAGCACGTCGGTGTGTGTCTCTTCCGCCGCGACCCAGCAGATGCCGAGCTTGCCCTCGCGCAGCAGATAGATTTTGAATTTGTCCTCTGCCGTTTCTGCCGCCTTGTTGAAAAAGGCGCGGTACACAAAGAAGCGCTCGTATTCACCGACCTTAGTCTGAACGCCGAGACTTTCCGGCAATTGCTCGCGGATCGGAGAATGCAGACCTGCCGCGTCGATCACCAGATCGGCATAGACGATCCCCTGCGCGGTCTGAATGCCGACCACGCGGTTCCCGAAAAGAACGGGCCCGGTGATCTCGCATTCAAATACAAACTTTGCGCCGTTCTGCTGAGCCTGCGTGATCAGGTGCGTATAGATGTCCTTGCGCTCCATCTGAATCTCAAGGTTTTCGGGATCGGTGTTCTGCCGCAGCTTGATCGTTTCGGCCGGGCCGACAAAGGTCATATCTTCCTTCAGCTTGAATTTGTCCTGCGGCGGAAGGGGCATCCCCGCTGCGGTGAAACCCGCCTTGTCAAAAATGTCGGTCCATTCATAGCCCATGGCATCGCGGGCATGGCGCTCATAGACGGTCACGTCGTACCCGTTGGACGCAAGGATGGATGCGGCTGCGATGCCGCCGTGGCCGCCGCCGGCAACAATGATTTTTTTACCCATAGTGTTCGCTCCTTTATTTGTTTCTTCCCAAAGTTCGACTTGTTTTTATCATACCGCAATCGGCGCCGATTTTCAAGCGTTTTGCAAAAAATGTCAAAAAAGTCAAAGGATGATGCAGATCAGGCCGCTGCAGCCCTCGTTGATCACGCGCTCCAGCGTTTCCTGCAGCTTTTTGCGCGCGTCCGCCGGCATCTTATACAGCTTGTTGTGCAGTCCTTCGTTGACCAGCGAGCTGAGCGATTTGCCGAAAATGTCGGATTCCCAGATTTTTGACGGATCCTCTTCAAACTCTTTGAGCAGATAGAGGATCAGTTCCTCTGACTGGCTTTCGGTTCCCACGATGGGCGCCACCTGGGTTTTGATGTTTGCTTTCATCATGTGGATCGACGGCGCAGACGCCTTCAGCCGCACGCCGTAGCGGCCGCCCTGCTTCATGATCTCCGGTTCCTCCAGCGTCAGTTCATCCATGGTCGGCATCACAATGCCGTATCCGGTGGTCTGCACCTCCTGCAGCGCTTCGGCAAACCGCTCATATTCTTTCTTCATCTGAGACAGTGACGTCACCGTTTCCATCAGCGACAGTTCATCTGCAATCTCCAGCCCGCTCTTTTCGGAAAGCACGCGGAAAAACAGTTCCGGCTTCACGGTCAGCGCCAGCCGGACACTGCCGGTGGCAAGGTCCACAGAGGCAACCTTGCCGGTCTCCACCGTATCCAGTGCGGTCAGCGCCGTCAAAAACGGCCTTGCGTCGCGCACCTTGTGCAGGTCCTGCGCGGCGGTGCGAACCGCCCCATACAGGGCGCGGCGCAGCGGATGGTCTGCCGCCAGTTTTGTGAGCCAGGGCGCAAAGTCCAGCCGGACCTCCTGCAGCGGGAACTCAAACAGCAGCTCTTTCAGAATCGTCAGGATGGCGCTTTCGTCCAGCTCCATGCAGTTGACGGGCAGCACGCTGACGCCGTATCGCGCAGACATCGTTTTGGCAAGCGCCTGCGCCTCTTCGCCCTGCGGGGCGGTACTGTTGAGCAGGATGACAAAGGGCTTTTCGATCTCGCGCAGGTTTTCGATCACCCGCGCCTCGGCCTCTTCATATTCGCTGCGCGGAATGTCGCCGATGGAGCCGTCCGTTGTGACGACCAGCCCGATGGTGGAATGCTCGCGGATCACCTTTTGCGTGCCGATCTCGGCCGCCATGTTAAAGGGGATCTCTTCGTCAAACCACGGGGTTTTGACCATGCGCGGCTGCTCGTTTTCAATGTAGCCCACACTGCTTGGAACGATATAGCCCACGCAGTCGATCAGGCGGACCTTGACCGCCGTGGTTTCGTCAAACGACACCTGCGCCGCCTGCTCCGGGATGAATTTCGGTTCGGTCGTCATGATTGTCCGGCCGGACGCAGACTGCGGCAGTTCGTCGGTCGCGCGGTCTTTTTTTGCGTCGTCCGTCATGTTGGGCAGCACAAGGACGTCCATGAACCGCTTGATAAACGAGGATTTTCCGGTCCGCACCGGGCCGACGACGCCGATATAGATGTCGCCCTGGGTGCGCGTTGAGATCGACTGATAGATCGCATTTGCATTCATACGCTGTTCCTCCGCTTTTTGGTTCGGGCATCGCCCGTTTGCTAATATCTATGAAGCAACAGCCGTGATTATGCCTGGGCGCTTCAAAAAGCTCGCGCCGTTTTTGCGGGTGCCCAAACGAAAAATCGGCGGCAGGCACCGTCGATTCATCTGTATCTCACATTTTAAAGATCCATTTCAAAATACCTCTGAGCGCCTTGGGACTTTTCACAACCACGATCTTCATTCCGACCAACCTCCGTCAAACGCAGGAAAACAGGCCCAGCACGATCAGCAGCACCGCCAGCACGCACAGCATGAACTTTGTCGGAAAGCACAGCGCCAGCAGCAGCCCCGCGCCGAACGCAGCAAAGATCAGCCCTTTTTTAACGCCCCGCGGTCTGCGCATACCGTTCCCTCCCCCGCTTCATGTTCGGCTGCTTCACGCCGCCGTCAATCCATCCTATGCGCGAGGATGCAGGAAGGTGACAAAAGAAGCGCAGCTGTCAGCTGTTAGCCGTTAGCAGTTAGGTAAGCACTGATTAATTCTTTTCAATTACCATAAAAAGTGATATAATAGAAGCACCAAGAAGAAGAGGGTGCGAAAGAATGAATCAGCAGATGAATTTGTCCGATTTGGAGTATTCCAATCGGAAAAGG
>JAFRUA010000023.1 GCA_017434855.1 Clostridia bacterium | reverse complement strand
TGTGTAAAGATTGGCGAGAAGATTTTTCGTCAGATGTTACAAAAAGCTCGCAGGAAGCCTGCCGGCTTTCAAGAGATTTTTGTTCAAAATGACGGAAAATGTTCCGTCAAGATTTGCGCACCTGAGTTAATCAGTGGTTACCTAACGTCTAAAATCTAAAATCTATTCTATCATATCATTTCGTTTTTGACCACGGATTTACAAAACTTTTCTTGCTTTTTTTTCCGGTTGGCGGTATAATAGCGTCAGATTGGATGTGATCGGATGAAAACCTTACAGCTCATCGTGCCCTGCTTCAACGAAGCCGAGGTCCTGCCGCTGTTTTATGACGAAACGGCAAAGGTGCTGACGGAGCTTTGGCAGTACGACTGCGGCTTTTTGTTTGTGGACGACGGCAGCGCGGACGATACGCTGCGCGTTATCAAAGCATTGGCCCAACGGGACGAGCGCGTGAAGTACCTGTCATTCTCGCGCAACTTCGGCAAGGAGAGCGCCATGCTCGCCGGCCTGCGCGCGTCCACGGCGGACTATGTTGCCATTCTGGACGCCGACCTGCAGCACAGCCCGGCCCTGCTGCCGCAGATGCTCTCGGCGCTGGAGGACGGCTATGACGTCGCCGCCGCGAAGCGTGTGGACCGCAAAGGGGAGGGCAGACTGAAAAGCCGCCTGTCTGATCGGTTCTATGCCGTGGCAAACCGCATGATGACGGTGGAACTGGATGCCGGCGCGCAGGATTTCCGCGTGATGAAGCGCGCGGTTGTGGACGCGGTGCTGTCCATGACGGAGCATCGCCGCTTCAGCAAGGGTATCTTCAGCTTTGTCGGGTTCAAAACGAAATGGTTCCCGCATGAGAACCGCAGCCGTGCCGCCGGCAAGACCAAGTGGAGCATCAAAAAGTTGTGGCGCTATGCCATGGATGGCATCCTTGCGTTTTCCGACCTGCCGCTGAAGCTGCCGCTGTGGTTCGGATCGTTTGCATTTTGCGGCGGGCTGATCTACGGGTTGGTGATGCTGATTTTGCTGCTGTGCGGCCGTGCGGCGGGCGCGGTGCACACGGTGGTGTGCGTGCTGCTGCTTTGTACCGGCGCAGTGCTGCTGTCGGTCGGCGTGCTGGGCGTGTACCTTGCGCGGGTGTACGGCGAAGTGAAACACCGCCCGGACTATATCATTCGGGAACAAAAACTTTAATGAACGGAACGGAGCAATTTGTATGAAAACAACCAAACGTATCCTCGCCATGCTTCTCTGCCTGCTGCTGATGCTGCCGCTGTGGACGCTCACCTTGCCGGCACAGACCGCGCAGGCGGCTGCGGCCGATGCGGCGTCAGAGACAAACACCGATCTTGGCGGCCGGATCAAAAGCTTTTTCAGTACACTGACTGAAAAGATCAAAAACGCGTGGGACCAGTTGATCAGACATTTTGAAGTGAGGAGGGAGCATGTGCAGTGTACCAAAGGCATGAACGCCATCCATATGCTCAAATCGGTGGAAGATACCATTGCAGACAGCTTTATCATTACGACAGAGGACGGCAAAGTCATCGTCATTGATGGCGGCCACAAGTTTGAAACCGGTTATTTTCTGGAGTACCTGAAGGCCGTGACCGGCGAATGCAAGCCCCACGTGGATGCGTGGTTCCTGTCGCACCCGCACGATGACCATGTGCAGGTGTTTTATGAGGTGGTCGAGAACCGCCCGAATGCCCTGACGTTTGACAAGGTGCTGTTGAATTATGCGCCGGTCGGGTTCTATGAGGAAGTCAACGACGACGAATCCGAAAACAACGTGCGCGAGTATCACCGCCTGCGTGCGCAGTTCGCCGACAAGGAACAGATTTTGCACGACGGCGACGAGTTCAGCATCGGCGCGGCAAAGTTCACCGTGCTTTACACATTTGATCCGGCGTTCAAGGGCTGCAACGACAGCTCGTTCATCGCGCGGATGGATCTTGCCGGCACCAGCGTATTGCTGACCGGTGACGCGGGCGTTAATGCCGGCAAAAAGACGCTGGAAGCCTGGGGCGACTCCGGCCTGCTGGACTGCGATTACTGCAAGATGGCGCACCACGGGCAGGACGGCGTGGACCGCGATTTTTACGAAGCCGTTTCGCCGGAGGTTTGTCTGTGGCCGACGCCCTCCTGGGTGTGGGACAACCGCAACGGAAATCTGCAAACACTTGAAGTCCGCGCGTGGATGGAAGAGCTCGGCGTTCAGAAAAACTATGTCGCCATGAACGGTTCTGCCGTGATCTATATGAAGCCGCGCATCGTCACCACCACCGACGTGTTTGAGGCGGGCTATCCGGCAGAGCAGGCGATCGACCGCCTGGCCGCCCTCGGCTATGACGGCATCGACATGGGCTTTGACTACTGGGTCTATGACGAGACCTCGCCCTTCCTCGGCGACGGGTACCTCGACTGGGCAAGATCGCTCAAGGCGCGCGCCGATGAAAAGGGGATCGTCTTTACCCATGCCCATGCCCCCGGTGAGGCGGACGCGGGCGACGTGATCGGCCGGTCGATCGAAGCGGCTGCCGCTTTGGGCGCCCGGTATCTTGTGGTGCACCCGATCTGGCACGACAAAGACGGCAACACCATCAATAGCCGCCTGCGTTTTATTTCGGTCAATGCCAAAGCGATCAGGCAATGGCTGCCGAAGGCGGAGGAATGCGGCGTGATCCTGCTGTCAGAGAATATTCTTTGGGGTGCGTCAAAAGATCCGCGTGTGATTGCCGAGCTTGTCAAGGCGGTGGATTCCCCGTGGTTCGGCTGGTGCTTTGACGTCGGTCATGCCTATTGCAGCGGCTATCAGCCCGACATTCTGAAAAAATGCAGCGTGGTTCCGCTGTCGCTGCACATCCAGGACAACGACGGCAGCGGCGACGGCCACCTGATCCCCGGTGACGGCACGATTGATTTTGACCTGTTTTTAAAGACGCTCAAAGACATCGGCTATGCCGGCGACTGCGTGATGGAAGCGCACCATCAGTCGCTTGTGGCGCCGGACGAGGAGCGCGACGCGATCCTGGCGCGGCTGCTTGACGTGTCAAAACAACTGCGCGACAACATGCGCTGAACGATCAAAAAAATACATACAGAAGCGGTCGTACTGCGGTACGGCTGCTTTTTTGCATACAAAAAACCGGTATCGCTCGCGTCGGTACCGGTCGTTGTTTTGTTACTGTTTCGGCAGCCGGCAATTGCTGCAGGTGTCTTCCGTATTGCCGGGCGTGCCGCAGACCTTGCAGATCCAGCTTCCCTCCGGGAAAGGGATCAGCGTCGCGTTTTCCACGGCGGCAGTCAAAAGTGTGTGGAATTCCTCCGCCAGATCGCCGACGCCGTTCCAGCGCAGCGCCGCCGGAAAAATCGTTTTCAAGACAAACCTTGAACCGCCGAGTGAGGAATCGTCAAATCTTAAAGAAATGCTTGAACTCGACGACATGTCCGTGGGGTGGCCGAAGGGGGATGGCTGCTCCTTCAGCTCGGACATGGCCGCAAAGTTTTCGCGGTCGATGAAGGCTTTGATCTCCGCGAGCACGTCGTCCGCCGCCAGATATTTTGCCGCCTGCGGGTCGCGAAATTCCTCCTTGTCGCGCGTTTCGATGATCTGCTGTTCGCCGTCCCGCTGAATGGAGATGGAATGATAGGCGTTGCTGTTCACCATCATGCCGCTGTGGCTGCGGTTATAGGCGCATCTTAAAAGGGTGCCGTGGACCTCCGGGTGCTTCATGATTTTTTTGATTTCATGTTCGGCATTTGGATTGACCGACGGAAACAGGGTGTTGGTTAAAAAATCCGGGATCGCGTTCAGAGAAAATGTTTTGTTCTTTTTCTGCGTGCTTTCGGTCGCTTGCGGTTGCTCTATGCCACAGTCCGCACAGAACCGGCCATTGTTCTTCGTGCCGCAGTTCGGGCAGGTCCAGGTCTGTTCTTCCATTTGTATGCTCCTTTCCTTTGGTCACGTGGCAGGCTGCGGTTTCGCCGTGCCGCAGTTCACACAGAATTTTCCGCGGTTCCGTTCGCCGCAGGCGCAGGTCCAGGTGTCCGGGCCGTCCGGGATTTCGGGCGCATTGGCTGCCGGAAGCGGCGGCTTTTTCGGCGTGACCACAAGGTCGTCCCGAAAGCCGCAGACCGGACAGAGCGTGCCGGTGTTCCCTGTTTTGCCGCAGACCTGGCAGTCCCACTGCTTCGGGCGGTGCGGGGAACGGCTGGTCAGATCGGTGAACATCTGATGCAGCGTGGACGAAAGCCTGCCCACGCCGTACTCCTCCAGCGCTCCGGTGTCGATCTCTATGGGGGCCTGACCGTCATACGTCAGCGTGATCTTTGTCACGGTACGAAGGAACGGCGGCGTGGAGCATTCCAGCGCGGAAAAGGCCGCGAGGTTTTCTTCTTCGCAGTACGCTTCGATTTCGGCCAGCGAATCGGACGCGGGTTCATACACGGTCGTGAATCGGTTGCGGTACTGCGCCTTTTCAACGGCGGTCAGCGTCACGCCTGCGTCGGTGCGTGTCAGCTCGTACCGATAAAACGAGGCGGTCTGGGGCCCGCTGCCGGGGTTTTGGCAGTCATAGACGACACTTTGAAGCGTCCCGTGCGGCGACGCCTTTGCGCGCAGTTCCTCCACACGGCGAACACGTTCGTTGACTTCTTTCTGCGACGAAACGACGTTTGCGCTGTCGATCGCTTTTGCAAGGAGCCCCTCAAGCGCCGTTGCGATCTCACCCAACCCGTTCTGGGCAAGGGCGTTGACGTTGATGCACACGGTCGTGTACGGTGCGCCGTCCGACGCGGGGGCGTCAAAGGTCAGGTCGATGGTGTTGACCTGCGGCTTCAGAACGCCCGAAGGCCCGGCGATGCCCATAGACACAATGGGCCCCGGCCCTATAAAGCCCCGACCGGCTTCCAGTGCGGACAGGGCGGTCAGGTTTTCGCGGTCGATCAAATCTTCGATTGCCGCCAGCACGTCGGTCGCCGGCCGATACACAGTCGCGGTTGTGTGGCGGAACGGGCCGCTTTCTTCCACGGTAATGATCGCGCCCTTGTCGGACTGCGCCGCGGTGATGGTTTGCGAAGCGGTGTCCATGTCTTTTGCACCAAAGTACGGATTCTGCGTCCGGCGGCAGCCAAGCAGCTTGCCATGCGGCGTTTTCGGCTGCTGCTGCAGCGCTTCGGCCTGCGGCGTGACGATGCGCGTTTCTTCGGTGGAAAGCAAGGTTGCCTCTTTGACAGCGTCGTTCAGCATCTTCAAAAACGGCGCTTCCAGTGTGTCGAGGCCGTACTGCGCGAGCGCATAGCAGTCGATGATCCTTTCTTCTTCGGGGTCGGCAAAGGTCAGAAGGATGGAGCGCGCCAGCGTGCCGCCCGTCGGCATCAGGGTGCAGCGCAGCTCAGACAGCGCGGCAAGGTTCTCTTTTTCAACGAACGCTTCCAGCTGCGGCAGAATGGGCCGCGCCGGCCGGTATGTTTTGGTGATCCGGCTGCTGCCCTGCGGCTTGCTGACCTCGGTCAGCACCTCGCCGTCCGTTCCAAGCGCAACGCCGATCCAGTGCTTGCTGTCGCTGTTCCAGGTTTGCATCGCGGTGTTCGGGCATTGATAGCTGCTGTGGGCGCAGCCGACGAGCCTGCCGTGCGGCACATTGCTTTTCAGCAGTTCTTCAACGGCTTTCGGGTCGTTTGTGACCGGACCCCACGGCTGAAAATACGGATTCATAGGCGTCCCCTTTGCTTTTTCTGTGCGATGGCGTCTGTGATCATCCGGTGCAGCGTGTCTGCCGGACGGTCGACGCCGTAATCCTGCATCGCCTGAATGTTGATTGTTTTTTCGTCAGGGTACTTTGACGCCGGATCTTCAAAGTATAGCGCAATATACGCGCTGGATGAATAATCCATGATTTCAAACGGCGACGGCTTGCATTCCAGCGCAGCCAGCGCCGCAAGGTTTTCTGCTTCGACGAACGCCTCGATCTCTGCAAAAAGGTCGCTTTTCGGTCGGAACTTTTTTACCTTTTCCGAACGGAGGGCTTCTTTTGTGCGAAGCGTGATTACGGTACGGCTTTTTTTGTCGCGTGTGACCGTGGCTTCCCACAACGTGTCGCTGTTGTTCATCATGCCCATGGAAAAGGTGCGATAGACGCAGCGCACAAGCGCGCCGTGCGGTTCGCGTTTTTTCAAAAGCGCGTCCACAACGCTGCGGTCGTTTTCATTCGGCGCGTGTCCGTCGTGTAACAGGTCCATACGATCACCTTCTTTATGACTTCGGACGTGCACCGCCGCATTCCGGGCAGAAGCCGCCCGTGTTGACATTGCCGCACATGGGGCAGGCCCAGCCGCCCTCCGGCACGGGTGCGGTGGGTTTCGGCGGCTGCGGTTGGAACGCGGTCGTACCGGGGGAAGTGCCTATGGCGCCCATGAACCCCTGTTGCTGCACGCGCGCGCCCTGCTGCGAAACCAGCACGGCGTTCTTCGTGACGTCGGTCAGCAGGCGCCGGAATTCCTCCGCCAGCGGCTGCAGCCCGTGTTCTTCCAGCGCCAGAATCTGCACCGCCTTTGTTTCCAGCGGCGGCCGGCCGGGTACGGGACTGTCATAGTCCAGCAGGATCACCCGCCTGGCGTTTGCGCCCGTCGGCGGGCAAAGGACCTCCATGGTCGACAGCGCCGCAAAGTGTTCTTTTTCGGTGAACGCTTCCAGTGCTGCCAGCGCGTCCGGCCCGGCTTTGTATATCTTGATGACCGGGTCGCCAAAGCGCTGTTCTTCGGTTTCGGTGACCGTCACGCCCGCGTCTGTGCGTTCGGCAGTGATCTTGATCCCCTCGGCGCTGTGCATTCCGGGCGGCAGCGGGCGGTAAAAATGCGGGTCGCCGTGATAGCGAAGACTGACATAAGCGCAGCCGCGCAGTGCGCCGTGCGGGACGTTGCGCTGTAAAATCTCTTCCGTTGGTTTGTATTCACCCATCTGTCTCATCCTTTCGTGTGAAAGGTCTGCTTTGGCGCGGTTCTCACAGGCTGCACAGCACCTTTCCGGCTTTTTTGATCTCTGACGGGAAATCATAGCAGCGCGCCTCGATGGAGCAGCGCGCACACCCGGCGTCCGCAAGGGCCGAGACAAAGCCGCCGTAATTGAATTCGTCCCGCTCCAGCGGGAAGGTGCGCTTGGCCTCTTTGTTGGGCGTTTCCGGGTTGGAGATGTGGCCGTGGCGGATGCACCCCTTCAGCCGGCGGATGTCGTCGAAGGTCTCGCCCGCGCCCCACATGTGATAGACGTCCGCAAGGCAGCTGATGTTGTCGCGGTTGGCCAGCGCGGCCAGCATGGCGCCCTCGTCCAGCGTGTGGATCATATTGGTCTCTGCCTTGCGCAGCGGCTCGATCACCACCGTGACGCCGTATTGCGCGGCCAGGGGAGAGACCACGTCGCGCAAAAACGCGCCGAGCTGGCGGAACCCGTCGTCAAACCGAACGCCGTCCGGCAGAGCTCTGGCCCCGCCGGAGCCGAAGACCACAGTCTGCAGCCCGAGCTGTGCGCCGCGGGAAAAACCGTTCTTGAGGAACTGCGTCATCTCTTCCCGTGCATAATCGGTGCCGATGATTTTCAAATCTCCCGGGATAAAGCAATTCGCCGCCTCGCAGCGGATGCCGCTGTCATCAAGCGCCTGCCGATAGGCGTCGAACGTCGCGTCGTTTGTGCGCGACAGCATCCCGAAGCCGCACTCCACATAATCAAAGCCCGCATCCTTCGCCATTTGTACCTGCTGCGGAAGCTCCAGGCTGAAACTCACTCCGTATCTCATATTTGCCTCCTGAATAATGAAAATAGATTCTTTGTCATGTCGTTTTGTCCGTCTGCTGGGTCGGGCCGTAATTCGCGGCGCCGGTATAGACCACGTCGTCCGGCGTGGGATAATACTTTCCAACGGTCCGGTCGCGCTGATACAGCCGCACATGCTCGCCGCGCGGCAGCAGATCGACCACGTCGCACCCGCGCCAGACCACGGTGAAATCCCGCCCGCCGACGGTCTCTTTGACCTCTTTCGTCTGCAGATCAAAGGTCAGGGTCAGCGCATCGCCGCCATGCAGCTCTGCAAAGGCGGCGCCGTCGGATTTTGTGATCTTTGCCGGGGCGCCGTTCACGGTGAAGCAAAGGTCGGCGCCCATCCAGTCATACAGGCGAAAGCCGGCCGTGCAGTCGCGCTTCGCCGTCAGGCACAGCTTTCCTTCGTTCGGCAGCGAAGAAGTCAGCCGCAGCGCTTCGGTCTCTTTGTCACAGGGAATGTTGACCAGAAGGACGCCGCTTTCATCGGTGACGACGTTGTCCCAGACGGCTTTCAGCGCGGTCGGCGCCGTGCCGACGCAGCAGCCCGCAATGGAGCGAAAGCGCTGCAGTGAAATGCTGTTCGGTTCGCTGCCGCCCGTAAAGCCGCCGACCATTCGCTTGTCAATGTCGTGCCAGGTGATGCCGTTTGCGTCGGGTCGCGCATTGTCCACAGTGACATAGCCCGTGTAGCGCACCTGATTCTCGATCAGCTGGTTGCGTGCAAAGCGGTTGACGTCGTCCCAGTATGCTGTGTAGCCGCAGCGGATCAGCTCCAGTGCGCACAGAATCATGTCGCGCACGCAGCAGGTCTCGCAGTGCTCCTCCTCCATCGGGTGCCACTGTGCATATTCCGGGACCCAGCCGAAGGACGAGGAGATCGACCGGACGTAGTCATAAATCGCTTTGCCTTTTTGAATATAGGAGTCGTTCTTCGTCAGCCGCCCGAGATACACCAGTCCGCAGGCGAACCACGCCGCCGAATGGACGTGGCCGAAGAATTCCATTTTATAATTGAAGTACCGCGACGGACCAAGCACGAAGTTTGCAATGCCGATCGCCAGGTCCAGCGCCGTTTGGTCGCCCTTCAGCTCGTACCGGCGCACCAGGGCGTGCAGCATCAGCGCGTTGCGGATCGGCTGCTCCCCGCGGCCGGTGTGCCGCGTCAGGTCAAAGCCGCCGTCCTTGAGATAGACATCGTTCGGGAATTCATACAGCGGCTCGGTCTCCTGATAGTCGCCGGACCAGAACGTGCGCACCTTGCGTTCGATGACGAGCGAACGCATCCCTTCGATCAGTTCGCGCGTACGCAGCTCGGCCTCTTTGCCGTCGGGGTACGCTGCGGTGATGCAGTTCAGCGCCGGCAAAATATAGCCCATCTCGTGGAACGAGGCGTGGACGGTGTGTGTCCAGGGGTACGGCTCGCAAAAGCGCAGCCCGTGCTCGCCCCAGGATTTCATCAGGTGCCGCCGCAGCGACTGCAGCACGTCTTCGCCGTCGGCGGTGCCCAGCATCTCCATCGCGCAGACCAGTCCCTCATACCAGGAGCCGACCAGCTCCGCGTCGTCCACGCGGCAGTGCGCCGCCTCCGCCGGCTTTTTGTTCGGCAGCAGCAGCCAATAGGGCAGGTTGTCCTGCGCTTTGTCAACCATGTGTGTGATATAGTGATGCACCAGCGCCGCGCTTTGCAGCGGGTCAAAATGTTCATACCGTTCCATCAGTCAGAAAACACCTCAGCATACCGAAACTGATTGTACTCAAATGTACCGTCCGCGTTGAACTGCAGGCTCGAATAGCCTTGCAGCCAGTCCTGTTTGGGCGCGTTCTGCCGCTGCAGGCCATAGGCGCCGTAGCCCGACGGCTGAAGATAGGCCAAAAGAATGCCATCGTACATCGCGCCGAAGTTGTTGAGATGGTCGTGGCCGCAGAAGACCGCCTGCGTGGTCCCGCTCTCTTTGATCGCATCGAAAAGTCCGTTTTCATAGACGGTGGAGCAGATGCCCTCGCGCTTGTCTCCGAAGAGGAAGTCGCCGACCTCAGCCGCTCGGTCATAGGCCGGCAGGGGAATGTGCTGCAGCAGGATGGACTTGTAATCGCCAAACTCGGCCTTGAGCGCCGCCGCCTTTTCGCGATACCACTGCACCTGATTGGCGTGCGCACCGTCATAGGGTGAGCGGTCCGTGTCCACGCCGTAGGCTTCGATCTGTTCCTGCGTGAGTTCGTCAAAGGTGTCGAGGCAAAAGATCGTCTGGATGTGCTGTCCCTCTGCGTCCAAAAGGTTGATCGCATAGTTGCAGTTCCCGTCGATGTCGTCCGGCCCCTTGCGCATGATGCAGTGCGGATAGGCCGAGAATATGTCCACCATTTTTTCGCGGGTGACGGACAGTTGATTGTCGCCCTCGTGGTTGCCGAGGGTGCCGCCCCAATAGACGCCGAGTTTTTCAAAGATCCACGCGAACTGGTGGCAGCGCAGGCAGTTGAGCCCGTTCGTGATGTTGTCGCCGCCAAGCAGGACCAGGTCGGGCTGTTCATGCTGGATGGTCCGGATCATGCGATCGACCGTCAGGTCGCCGCTGTAGTTTTTTCCGTCAAGATGCTGGTCTGTATAGAACAGCACCTTGAACGTCCCGGCAGTCTGCTTTTGCAGCGTCACGCTGTCGGTGTCTTCCGCTGTGACTGTCATGCCGCGGTCCTCTGTTGCGCAGATCAGACAGATGGGATAGTCCAAAGGCAGGGGAATAAGGATTTTTTCCAGCGGTTTGCCGCTGAGCAGGGCCACCAGCGACAGCAGCATCGCCGTGATGCTGGCAAGGGTTTTTTGAAACATACTGATCACTCCTCAAAAAAATTTTCCATCTTCTATTATACCGATGCACCGGTAAAAAGCAATTCTTCTTTTGTGAATTTTCTTCGTTTTATATAAATTTTTTACACAGGATTGCCATTTTTGATTGACTTTCACTTATTTCGTTATATAATAGAATCAGGATTTTTCGACGGAGGTGGTGGCGATGGACGGACCCGACCGTGTGCCGGATGCGTTTTGTCCGGCAATCCGCTTTTGTATTTGTTCCGATCTGCACATCAAAGCGCCCGGGGATGAACAGACCCGGCGGCTGCGGCAGGTGATGGAAACGACCTATGCCCTGGCGGACGCACACCCGACGCACAAGACCGTCGATGCGTTTTTGTTTGCCGGGGACCTGACCAACAACGGCACGCCGCAGCAGTATCATGCGTTCTGGGACACCGTGCAGGACGTGCTGCGCCCGGAGACAACGGTGCTTTGCTGCGTTGCGCACAACCATGACAACTGGGAATTCGGCAAGGGCGGCGAAAAGACCGGCCTGCGCCATTTCCGAATGATCACCGGCCTGACGACCGACACGCACCTTTGCCTTGGCGGGCTGCATTTCATTTCGGTTTCCGCCTGTTCGAAAAAAAGGCGCTATTACAGCCTGAAGCAAAAACGCTGGCTGAAACGGGCGCTGCGGCAGGCGCATGCCGACACGCCGAACGCGCCGGTCTTTGTGATGCAGCACGAGCATGTGCGCGACACGGTCTTTGGCAGCAGCGCGTTTGACGGCTGGGGCATGACGTGTTTTCGGCGCATCCTTTCCCGGTACCCGAACGTCGTGGATGTTTCCGGGCACTCCCACTATCCGCTCAACGATCCGCGTTCGGTCTGGCAGGGGGACTTCACAACGATCGGCACCGGCGCGCTGAGTTATGCTGAGTTCACGGTCAGGCACGAACGCAAGGTCCACCCGCCGCAGTGCGAAACGATCGCGCAGGGCTGGATCGCGGAGATTGACCGCAGCAACACCGTGGTGCTGCGCGGCTATGACTTTTTGTCCGGAACGTGCCTTTGCACCTATGTCCTGCATTTTCCGGTGAACAAAGCGGACGCTCCCTTGACGCCGCAGCGGCAAAAGGCGCGCAGTGCGCCGCCGCGGTTTCCGGCGGGCGCAGCGATGGAAATTGCGCGGCAGGACGGGGCTGTCACGCTGACCTGGCCGCAGGCACAAAGCGGCGACAGCTTTCCGGTGTTCCTATATCATGTGGAACTGCAGGACGCGAAGGGCGGCATATTGGATCGCGCCGACGTTCTGCATGCATACTGGTTCGTACACGACCAACCGTTTTATACCGTGACGCTGCCGGAGCACGCCGGCGGAAACACCGTGACCGTTTGGGCGGAGAACGCTTACGGCATGGCGAGCACACCAATCACAAAGGAGGTCACTTTTGATGTCTAAGCTGAAAGAATCATTCCTTGCATTCAAAAACAATCCTTCCTTTACCGTAAAGGAACAGCTCGGTTATTCCGGGGGTATTTTCGGAAACGCAATGGGTCAGGACTGCGTTTATACTTATTCAAGCAAGTTCAACCGCGATTATCAGATGATTGCTCCGGATCGGTTGACGCTGATGGAAAATGTGTCGACCATTTTTTCCTTCATCGTTCCTCCGATCGCCGGCCCGATTCTTGACAGGCCGACCCCGCTTGGAAAACGAAGCACCGCAAAAACCATCCTTCGGTATACACCGATCCCGTTTGCTCTGACAAGCCTTCTGCTTTTTGTTGTTCCGTCAAGCAATGCGTTGACAAATCTGATCTGGGCTTTCACCTTAACAATTCTGTTTGAAACGGTCGACGCTTTCTTTGATATGGCGATGACGACCATTTCTTTGCGGATGACGACAAATGCAAATGACAGGAAGAATTTTTATACGATTTCCTCACTTGCTTCAACCTTGGGCTCTATGCTTCCCGGGTGGCTTTTGCCAATCGTTGTCGGCAAATTCAGCGACGCCAATCAAAAGCAATGGGCATATTTTTTCGTCGCCCTGTTCTTCTGTATACTCGGTGTGACCGTCATGCAGGCGCCGTACTATACCCTGAACGAAAAAGTCGGCCTTACGCCTCATGCGGGGGAGGAAAAGATTAAGTGGGACCGTGAAAAACTGTCTGCGATCCTGCACAACAAGCCTTTTATGATCGCGATGATCGCTTCGATTTTTGAAACGATCCGAAAAGTGGCTTATGATCTTCTTCCCGACCTGTATGGCGAAACCTTTGATAAGTTAGGTATGAAGGCGATCATCGATATGATCAGCGGCGCCCTTTCCTATGTCGGTCTGTTCCTTGTGCCGATCATCGGTACAAAGGTTTCCGCAAGAACGATGCTTGTCGGCGGCCATTTCTATTCCGCTGCTTTCTATTCCGCAATCGCGCTCCTGGGTGTAAAGTTCAACCTTTCAAGAGTACGTAAATTGAAATGGGTGGTCGGCGTGCTGATCGGCCTTTCCGGGATGCCGAATTCAGGTATGGATGCGTCAAGAAAGATCATCGTCGGCGATTCAACGGACTATATGGAGTGGTACAGCGAAAAATACCTTGGTGAGCCGATCCGCTCAGACGGCCTTCTTGTTGCTGTTCAGAGCATCGTCGGACGACTGAACACGCTGATTCGGGTCAATATCAAAAATCTTTCACTCGTGGCCATCGGCTATAAGGAAGGCAAAAAGGATGCTTCCGGCAAGGCGATTCCGATGGTGCAGTCGCAGTCCACACTGAAGGGCATCTACTTTGTTGTCGCGCTTTGCGGCCTGATCGGCAACCTCCTTCCCGGGATCATGTATCTGTTTGACAGATTCACCGGCACACGGCGTGAGCAGATCCTCATTGAGCTCACTGAAATGAGAAGATTCAGGGCCGACGCGGAAGGCGTCAACGAAACGCCGGACGACAGCAACGCGGCCCTGCGCAACAGCGACAAGGAAGAAACGGAGGCGGCACAGTGATGAAACTCCCCGACCGATACAATTACGGCACCTTATTCGGTTTCAGCGGTCTGGCCGGCGAAAACCGTCACGTTGACGATTTCATCGGCATGCTGATGCCGCAGCCGGTCACGGTCCGCTTTGACGCCAAGATCCCCGTGAGGCTGTCTGTTCCGATGCCGGACGCCAAGATGCGCCTGGTGCTGTCCGACGTTCTGGAGGGCGACGGTCTGCTGCTTGTCTTTGCCGATAGGAATACCGTGCTTGGTCGCAGCAGCGTGCAGCCGCAAATCAGCGCCGACGGCCCCGCGGACAGCGAAATATCCGACGGCGCGCAGGTGCTGATCTGCAACGGCTTTTGCTATGCGCTGCACATCGACGGTGATCGCTTTGCGTTTTGCCGCGCGTCATCGGTACCGGACGCCGTCGCCGCCGCAAAAGAAAAGCTCGCGCTGGACATCGACGCCCTGCGCGACCGTGTGCTGGCGTACTATGAAGCGAAGCCGAAGTGCCGCCGCCCGGAATACGAAAAGCTCTACTATAAATGCCTCGCCATCAACCGCGTCAACGTCTACAGTCCGCAGAACGGCATCGACTGCCGCTTCACAACGCCGGACCGTCTGCCGCACCACCACATGTGGCTGTGGGATTCCATGTTCCACGCGATGGCCTTTGCGCAGTATGATCCCGACATGGCAAAGGACGCCATCCGTGCCGTGCTGCAGTGCCAGAGGCCGGACGGCTTCATCCCGCACATGATGAAAAGCAGGACCGTCACTTCCGCCATCACGCAGCCGCAGGTGATTGCGTGGGCGGTGCTGACCGTGTACCGCGCGACCGGCGACCGGGCGTTCCTGGCCGAATGCGCCGACAAAATCGCAAACTATCTGCTTTGGTTCCCGGCGCACCGCGACGAAAATCACAACGGCCTTCCGGAATGGGAGACCGACTTTTCCAACGTGCGCTGCCGCTGCGACGAAAGCGGGATGGACAATTCCCCGCGCTTTGATACCACGGAGCGGCTGGACGCCATCGACGCCGCGTGCTTCCTGGTCCATGACAGCCGCTGCCTTGCGGAAATCTACCGCATTCTTGAGAACGGCGCAGAAGCCGCGCGCTTCGACGCCCTTGCCGACGGTACGTCAAAGCAGATCAACGCCCTGCTGTGGGACGAGGACACCGGCGCGTACTATGACCGGACGTTCTCAGGAAAGCTGACCGGACTGCTGTCCTGCTGCTCGTTTTTGCCGCTGTTTGCCGGCGTGTGCGACGACGCGCGGGCGCAACGGCTCGCCCTGCTGCTGCGGGACCCGGAAAAGTTTGCGCCGCCGGTGCCGGTGCCGTCCGTCGCGTGCGACCATCCCGATTACGGCACGGACATGTGGCGCGGGTGCGTGTGGCTCAATTTCAACTACTTCATCATCACCGGTCTGCGGCGGTACGGCTTTGACGCGCTGGCCGACGAGATCAAAGAAAAAACGCTGGCCACGGTCAACCGCTGGTTTGAGCAGACCGGCCAGGTCTTTGAGTTCTTTGACCCGCAGAATGAGACCGCGCCTTGGCACCTCAACCGCAAAGGCGAGCAGCCGCCCGTGCCGGACTACCGCATCCGCTATCACGCCATCACGGATTACAACTGGTCGGCGTGCTTCACGATGCTGCTGATACAGGAGTGATTGACAAAAAAAGAAAGCAGTCGAGCGATCGGCTGCTTTTTGCTGTGAAAAAATCATTTGTAAACACTTGAAAAATGAGGGAAAATATGGTATTGTTTAAGAGCCAAACATTCAATTGAATATTTCCATACCCGAAGTGTGTATTTTTATCTTTCGGTAAAAATACAGGCTCTTGATTTTCATGCTTTGGGTTTGGAAATTGAATGTTTGGCGACAGTTGAGCTGTGTGTTTTTCGGTGCGGACAGTTTCGACTGCCGCACTTTTTTATTTGAGAGAGGGGATGGGGCGCCGGATTATATGAATGCAGCAAAAAGGAAATATATCACAAAGAAAGGAAGAAAAGCTATGAAAAAAATGAATTCAATTACATTGATACTGACGATGATTCTTACACTTTGTCTTGCCGGATGCGGGAAAAAGTCTTCTTCAGAGAAGCCTGAGCCAATTACACTGACGAAAGTAAATGTTGGTGATTATATCAGCATTCGTGGAGAGTATAAGAATGGTGAGTATCATTCCACACTTTTAGGTTATGTCAGTACGGCAGATTTGGATTTTCAAGCATATAGTACGGTTTCCGGTACTTTTGACAATGTCGAAATTACGGTTCGCGCAAATCTTAGTGACAAGCACGGCGCCGCTTCCCATTGGCATCTTGTAGGGGCAGACGATGAAACGGAGGTTGATTTTACATTTAAGCTACCCGCCAGCGGAGAATACTCATCTTCTTATAAAATTGAATGTGATAGAAATACATGGGCGCTTTCAGGCAACAGTGATTTGACTATTATAAGAGTAAGCGGAACGTTTACCCCAAATAATTGATATTCTCCGTGAAATATGAAGGAGCGGGACATGAATCCGTTCCTTTGTTGCTGGAAAATGAAAACTGAAAACGCAGTGCTGGTTCACGTCAGTAATGCGTTTCTTTCGCGCCTTAAAACAAACACAGCGCCCGTACTTGCCGTAATACAGCTGGATCGGGCGTTTTCCACTCCCCATAAACAGCTTTCTACTCCGAATGCGGAACAAATCAAAGCGATCTGTGATATAATCCTGACACATATTTATTTTTGGAAAGGATGTATCAACATGAAAAAACTGATCGCAATGATGCTGATGCTGATGCTGGCACTTTCGCTTTGCGCCTGCGGCAAAGGAAAGAGTGAAGAATCCGTCCAGATTTCGCCGGCCGACACTTATTCCAACAGCGTCAAAAAGATCGTGCAGGAAAACCCGGAACTGGCGGAGTATTCGATGACAGAGCTTGAAAAAGAGAACCCCGACGACAACCTTTATGTTGCGGAGGCGTTCGTCGGCGGCAAATCGATTGGCCATATCTCAGTAAGATTTGATGATCAGCAGGTTTCGGAATTCCTTTACATCTTTGCTGCAGACGGTCCGAAAGCCGGAGAGTTATGAAATCGGGTATGTGCCCGTTTATGACGACAGATATATCGTTTATGAAGACACAGGCAATCTCAACGCGGGAACGAACCTTTCGATTGCGATCTATTGCTACACCGGCGTGACCGACTATGCGGTCAAGGATACGAACCCCCGCTACGCTTCTGCTGACGGCATCATTTATTCAAAGAATATGGAACACATCGTTGCCGTGCCCGCCCGTTATAACAAAGCGATCAATCTCCCGGAAGGCGTAACTTGCTGGGACAGAGAGGCCATGTGGGCGGACGGGTCCTCGACCGTCGACCGTCTTCTGGACAATTGCTCCGGCGTCACGATCCCGTCGACGATGAAGGGCATTGCGGACGACCAGTTTGAGATGCTCAACCGCCTTTACGCCGACAGAAAGAACACATCCAACCCCTTCACCATCACCGTTGCCGAGGGAAACACGGTTTTCTATCTGGATGAAAACGGCTTCCTCTGCCCTGCCGGCACGGGGTCCGTCGTCGCCGATCAGACCGCAGCCGACGCGGTCATTGCAAAGATCGACGCCATCGGTACGGTGGAATACACGGATGTATGTGAAGCAAAGATCGCCGAAGCAAGGGGCGCTTATGACGGCCTGACCGACACGCAGAAGGCACTGGTT
>JAFRUA010000022.1 GCA_017434855.1 Clostridia bacterium | reverse complement strand
TGATCCTTTTCCGATTGGAATACTCCAAATCGGACAAATTCATCTGCTGATTCATTCTTTCGCACCCTCTTCTTCTTGGTGCTTCTATTATATCACTTTTTATGGTAATTGAAAAGAATTAATCAGTGCTTACTTAGCTGTTAGCTGTTAGCTGTCAGCGCGCAGTGCACAGTTTGAATTCGGAATTCGGAATGCGGAATTGATCGCAAGCGATCGAAGCGGATTTGATGTCGCGAGGAACCTTTCGGTTGTCGCAGTGTTCCTCATAACCTTAATTGCGAATCACTCCACTCTCCACTCTCCACCCTTCACTCTTCACTCCATCCTTTTATCCTTATCTCAAGGAGGTCATCTTATGAAACACACATTGTCCAAACTGCTTGCGCTGCTCCTGAGTCTGCTGCTGGCATTCGCCTGCGTCACGCCGGCATTTGCGGCGGCCGAGGCGCCCACCCCGGTCATCGTCATCAGCGGCATGAATTCCTTCCCGCTGTACCTTGACGAGATCAAAGAAGAAAATCAGGTCTGGCCCCCGTCGGGCAAGGCCATCGCGAAGCTGGTGATCAAATCGCTGCCGTCGCTGATGAAAAGCCTGTTCACGCGCGACCTGAACATCTTTGCCGACGCGAACTTTGAGGACGTCTTTGACGTGATCTTCGGCGCGGTTGCCTGCGACGAAGAGGGGAACTCCATCCACAACATCGTCTATCCCACGTTTCCACTGTCTGCCGGGCACTATCCCGACGAGATCCTGAATTCCAAGGAGAACGAGGATGAAATGGGCATCGTCAAGGGGCTGGTGTCGGCCATGGGCGGCGACAGCGTCTGGTTCTTCAACTATGACTGGCGGCTGGACCCGATGCAGGACGCAAAGGACCTGAAGGCCTTTATCGATTCGGTCAAAACCCAGTCCGGCGCCGACCGCGTGACGCTGGTTCCGTGCAGCATGGGCGGCGCTGTGGTGGACGCCTATCTGTCGCTGTACGGCAGCGACGGGATCGAAAAGATCGTCTATACCATGGTGGCGTCCAAGGGCATCGACCTGGTGGGCGAGCTGTTCAACGGCAACGTCACGCTGGACCTGTCGGTGCTGACCGAGCGGCTGTTCAATTTCAAAGAGGGCGAGTGGTTCGCACAGGCGATGCTTTCGCTGCTCAAGACCGTGACCGACGGCACCCCGGGGATGAACGCCCTGGTCAGCAGGTTTGCCAACTGGGTGCTGGATACGCTCAGCGACCGGGCCTACGGCGAGATCTTTGCGCGCTCGCTGGTGACCATGCCCGGCATGTGGGCCTTTGTGCCGGACAGCCATTATGAATCCGCCAAGGCAAAGCTCTTCCCGGACGGCGGCAACAAGACCTTCATTGACAAGATCGACGCCTATCACTACGGCGTTCAGAACAACGCCGAAACGCTGCTGCAGGCGGCCAAAGACAACGGCACGGACCTGTATGTGCTTGCGGCCTACGGCTTCGTGGGCTTCCCGATGACCGACCTGGCCTATGTGCAGAGCGACTGCCTGATCGAGACCAAGAACGAATCCTTCGGCGCCACGGTCGCGCCGTACGGCAAAACGCTGGGTGACGGCTACACCGCGGCCGGCACCGTCTGTGCGGACAAGACGCACCGGCATCTGTCCACCGACGGCATCGTTGACGCGTCCACCTGCCTGCTGCCGGAGCAGACGTGGTTCATCAAGTTCAACCGCCACGTCGGCTTCCCCGTGGGGACCGAAACGACCGACCTGATGGTCTGGCTTGTGACGGCTGAAACGCCTGTGGACGTCCGCTCTGACGCGCGGTTCCCGCAGTTTGTCAAGCTCAATCTGATGACCGGCAAACTGGAATCCCTGACCGGCGACACCGTCAAGCCCAGCATTCTGGACAAAGAGAGCAACACCGCCCTGCGTGCGCTGCGCCTGCTGCTGGAAGCGTTCGACGGCATCAAGGCGAAGATCAGCGGTTAGCGGTTAGCTGTTAGCAGTCAGCGCGCGGAGAACGGAAGCTGAAACCGTGCGGCCCGACCCGCACGGATCAGTTTGCAGTTTGCAGTTTGCAGTTGTCGAACACTTTGGCAGCCGTCAGGTCCGTGCCGCAAAGAAGGCAAAACAGCAGCCCCTACGCGAAATGGAATCCATTTACCGCCGCGTAAAATCGGCGGGGCGTCACTTATGATTGCAGAGATGTTCCCCGCGACCACAATTGCGAATTGCGAATTGCGAATTGCGAATTATAACTCCACACTCCACACTCCACTCTCCACTCTATCCTTTATCCTTTTATCTATACCAACTCCAAGGAGGGGACCACCATGAAAAAATCCGTCATCCGAAAAACCCTGAGCATCCTGCTGTGCCTGACGCTGATCTTCAGCTTCAGCGCGGTCGCATTCGCCACGCCGGACGTCACGCCCGTCATCATTGTCAGCGGTATGGGTTCGCGCCCGATGACCGACGCCGAAACCGGCAAACAGATCTTTCCGCCGGAAGCGGGGCCGATCGTGAAAGGCGTCTTTTTGGCGCTGGGGCCGGTGCTGCTTGCCCTGATGCGCAGCCCCGCGCTGTTTGACAAGTACGGCGCAAAGCAGCTGCATGAGATGCTGGGCGGCCTTGCCTGTGACGAAGACGGCAACTCCGTGCGCCCGGTGGAAAGTATGCTGTATCCGGAATCCGTCGATCATTACAAGGCGGAGTTTGAAAACGAAACCAAAACCGAGGTCGGCATGGTGCGCAAGTTCGGCGAAAGCATCGGCTGGGAAAACACCTATTTCTTCAACTATGACTGGCGCATGAGCCCGCTGGACATCGCCGACGACCTGGACGTCATGGTGCAGCATGTCAAGGAAGAAAAGAATGTTGACCGGGTGGATATCATCGCCCTGTCGATGGGCGGCTGCGTCATGACGGCGTACCTTGCGAAGTACGGCAGCGACAGCATCCACAATCTCGTGATGGCGTCCACGGCGTTTCAGGGCGTGGACATGGTCGGCGCGCTGTTCACCGGCGATATGCAGCTCACCGTCACCGCGCTGCTGGATTATTTCGTACCCTTCCTTGCGTCGCTGAACCTGAAGGTGCTGCCGAAGGTCCTTGCCCGCATGAGCGCCGCCGCCAAAAAGGACGGCATGGAAACGACAAACGCCTATCTGCAGGACGTGGTGAACGGCATCCAGCCCGCGATCTATGAGCAGATTCTGATGGATACCTTTGCCCGTTCGCTCGGCGTGTGGAGCTTCATCCCGGCCGACCAGTATGACGAGGCGAAGGCCTATATCGCGCAGTACGCCACCGTGTCCGACGCCTTTATGGAGAAGGCGGAAGCCATGCGCGACGTGCAGGTGAACGCCGAAAAGCTGCTGAAAAAGGCCTGTGAAAACGGCACCAACGTCTATATCGTCGGCGCCTACGGCTTTGCGGGCATCCCCGTCACGTCCAAAGCGGAAAACCACACCGACAACCTGATCGACACCTATCACATGACCGGCGGCTGCACCGTCGCCCCGTACGGCAAAACGCTGAACGACGTGGAGGGCGTCACCGTCACAAACGGCTGCGGCAACAAGAGCCACTACCACGTCTCGACCGACGGCGTGATCTATGCCGGCGCGTGCATGTTCCCGGAAACAACGTGGATCATCAAGGGCATGTCGCACGTGGAGTTCGGCTATGACCATGAGACCAGCGACCTCGCGCTCTGGCTCACCACGGCCAAGGACCCGGTCGATATCCACACCGACGCGCGCTATCCCCAGTTCACCGAGCTGGACCGCAGCAGCGGCAAACTGATTTCGCTGACGCAGGTCAACGGCCAGAGCGCGCCCGAAGCGGAACAGCCGGCGCCGACGTTCCTTCAGAAGATCGCAGACTTCTTCAACGGTCTGCTTGAAAAAGTGAAGTCCATCTTTCAAAGATAAACACAGGAGGTACGAAGTATGAACGCAGTCTATAAACGCATTTTGCTCAAGCTCAGCGGCGAGGTCCTGGCCGGCGCGGACGGAAAGGGCATCGACTTTGACACCGTGACCAGGGTCTGCAAGGCGGTGAAAGAGGCCACCGAACTGGGCGTGGAGATCGGCCTGGTCGTCGGCGGCGGCAATTTTTGGCGCGGCCGCAGCAGCGGGGAAATGGACCGCACCCGCGCCGACCACATGGGCATGCTGGCCACCACGATGAACGCCCTCGCCCTCGCGGATTCGCTCGAACAGATGGGCGTCAACGTCCGCGTGCAGACGGCGATCCCCATGCCGCAGGTCGCGGAGCCCTACATTCGCCTGCGTGCCGTCCGGCACCTGGAAAAGGGCCGCGTGGTCATCTTCGGCTGCGGCACCGGCAACCCGTTCTTTTCCACCGACACGGCGGCGGCCCTGCGCGCGGCAGAGATCAACGCCGAGATCATCTTCAAGGCGACCAACGTGGACGGCGTCTATGACAAGGACCCGAACAAGTACCCCGACGCCGTGAAGTATGACACCCTGACCCACACCGAGATCCTCAAAAAGGGCCTGGCCGTCATGGACAGCACGGCGGCGTCGCTGTGCCGCGACAACGGCATCTCCATTTTGGTGTTCAACCTGTCCGACCCGGAGAACATCGTGCGCGCGGTGAAGGGCGAAAACATCGGCACGATCGTGAAGGAATGAAGAATTGAGAATGAAGAATTGAGAATTGAGGTCGCGGGGGACAACTCCGCGGCCTGTTCGTTTGCCGCCGCGCAGGGGCAGGGATGCGGCGATGGCGTTTTCTTTTTTGTACGCGCCCGACGCGGGCGGCTCCGTGCGTGACGCGCCGCCGGTTTCACGCGGCGGTGATGGCTGCCTTGCAGCGCCGCCCAATGGGCGGCCATTGTGTAATGTATGGATTGCGGGTATGGCCGGCCATTGGCCGGCGCTGCAATGTGTGCGGATCTTATCCGCTTCCTTTTTTCTCAAATTCCTTGACAACGCCGCCGCAAATTGCTATAATAATTTTACAAAATCTTTTGCGAAAAGGGTTGACAGGCATGGCGAACCGTGCGAGAATCAGACAGACAGACAGGGTAACTTTGTCCTTTTTCAAAGCTGAATAAAACACAAGCGCAGTGCGCCCGCTGGGGTGCGCCGCGCTTTTTTGATATAGAAAAATATTTTATAAAGGAGAGTTCTTATGAAAATGTCAAAGAAAGTTTTATCCATCCTTTTGGCGGTGCTTCTGCTGGCAATGACCGTAGCGGTCGCCGCCGTGCCGGCGAATGCGGTATCTTCGAGCGGTTGGTGTGGGGACAATGTGTGGTATAGGTTTGATTCTTCCACAGGCGATTTGACGATCGGCGGTAGCGGGACTATGACAAATTACTTGCCAGGTGCTGTAAATAGACCTTTCTACGGTAATAGTATCAAGTCCGTTACAATTGAAAGCGGTGTAATCTCTATAGGGTCATATGAGTTTTGTGACTGCACGAATCTTTCCAAAGTAACGCTCCCAAATAGTGGTTTAATTGTTATTCAAGGAAGCGCATTTCGTCATTGTTATTCACTGGAAAAAGTGGTGATTCCAGCCGAATGCACATCAGTTGGCCAAAGAGCGTTCGATTATTGTAACAATCTATCCGCTGTGTTGATCGCTTCCAAGAATGTTTCGTTCAGTGAAAACGCGTTCGACAGTTGCTCGAATCTGAGGGATGTATACTTCGTGGGCAGCGAAGAAGAATGGAACAACGGGATCCATATCGCGTCAGGCAATACGTATTTAGAGAATGCAACAATGCACTTTAACTACAACGCCGGGTCTGACCCGAAAATCGTCAAAATCAAATTGAGTACCGATGGGGGTGGAACCGTTTCCGGCGGTGGCATTTATATGACCGGCGAATCCGTGACCATCAAAGCCACGCCGAACAGCGGCTATGTGTTTGACGGATGGTATTATCGCGACAACAAGATTTCAACAAATGCAACGTACACCTTCGCGGCGGCGGCTGACGGTGCGCTGACGGCGGACTTCCGAAAGGCGCGGACCTGCACGGTTTCCGTGTCCGCGTCGCCGTCTGCGGGCGGCACCGTGACCGGCGGCGGAACGTATACGGAAGGACAGACCGCGACTGTGAAAGCCACCTGGAACAGCCCCTACACTTTTGAGGGATGGTACAACGGCAGCACTTTAGTATCGACAAAAGCGACCTATTCATTCACTGTGACCGGCAGCGTCAGTCTGACGGCAAAGTATAAAAAGCCCACAACTTTTACCATCACCGTGGTTGCCGAGCCGGCTGAGGGCGGCACGGTCACCGGCGGCGGCTTTGTCAATGGCACGGGAACAACAATCGTTGCAACGCCGAACGAGGGCTGGCACTTCGTTGGCTGGTTCAAAGACGGCAGCAAAGTGAGCGACAACGCGAGTTATGCTGTTAGTGTGGCCGACGACAAAAAAACTTTTACCGCGAAGTTTGAAAGGGATACTACGCCCGACAACCCCGGTCAGCCCGACAACCCCGGCGATCCCGGCACGACGCCGGCCCAGCCCGAAAACGTCTGCCCGTGGTGCGGCGGCGTGCATGAGGGCTTCTTCCAGGGCATCATCGGCTGGTTCCACGGCATCTTCGCCAAGCTTTTCGGCGCGCGGTATTGAGCTGTTAGCTGTTCGCGGTTAGCAGTTAGAAACAACGCCTTCCTCGAAAGGGGAGGGCGTTTTTCAATGCGGAATGCGGAGCGCCCCGCAATCCCCGAACAAATTATTTTTCAGAATCCGCCAAAAACCACTTGCCACTTGCGGGGAAATATGGTATGATGTATTCGTACAAATATTGAGCCCCGCCGGGGCGTCCAATTTAAGAAAGAAGGGTCTTTTATGAAGGAAGTTTTTGAAACCGCGAAAACCAAAATGGGCAAGACCATCCATGCGCTGAAGGCCGAATACGGCGCCATCCGCGCCGGCCGCGCAAACCCCCAGGTGCTGGACCGCGTCACCGTGGATTATTACGGCACCCCGACCCCGATCGGCCAGTTGGCCTCCGTCGCCGCGACCGAAGCGCGCGTGCTGACCATCGCCCCGTGGGACAAGTCCGTCCTCAAGGGCATTGAAAAGGCGATCCAGGCGTCCGACATCGGCATCAATCCGCAAAACGACGGCAGCGTCATCCGCCTGACCTTCCCGCCGCTGACCGAGGACCGCCGTAAGGAACTGGCGAAGGACGTGCAAAAGATCGCCGAAACCTCCAAGGTCGCCATCCGCTCCATCCGCCGCGACTGCATCGAAAAGCTGAAGGCGATGAAAAAGAGCAGCGACATCACCGAGGACGACCTGAAAGACGGCGAAAAAGAAATGCAGAAGATCACCGACAACTTTACCAAAGAGATCGACGAGATCGCCGCGGCAAAAGAAAAAGAAATCCTTGAAATCTGACCTTGTATCGAACAGCATCGCCGCCCGCGCCGATCGGCAACGGCGGCCATTCTTATAAAGGGGGGCGTGACCATGCTGGAACCGGGCGTGATTTTGCCAAAGCACATCGCCATCATCATGGACGGCAACGGCCGCTGGGCCAAACAGCGCGGCCTGGTGCGTACCGAGGGGCACAAGCGCGGCGCCGAGGTGTTCCGGAAAATCTGCCGCTACTGCTCCGACGTCGGCGTCGAGTACGTGACGTTTTATGCCTTTTCCACCGAAAACTGGAAGCGTTCGGCCGGGGAGGTCGGCGCGATCATGAATCTGCTGCGCGAATTTCTGGAGGAGCTGCAGCAGCGCAAGGCGGAGAATGAATTTGAAAAAACCGCCATCCGCTTTCTCGGCACGCGCGACGGTATGGCGCCGGACATCGTGCAGCTCATGGCGCTGGTGGAGGCGAACGCCGCCCCGGATCCCAAGATCCACATCAACGTGGCCGTCAACTACGGCGGGCGGGACGAGATCGTGCGCGCCGTGCGCAGCCTGATGGAAGCGGGCGTTGCCGCGCAGGACGTGACCGAACAGGCGCTGTCCGACGCGCTGTATACCGCCGGGCAGCCGGACCCGGACCTCATCATCCGGCCCAGCGGGGAATACCGGCTGTCAAACTTTTTGATCTGGCAGGCGGCCTATGCCGAGTTTTATTTTGACGACATCCTCTGGCCGGACTTCACGCCGGACGACCTTGACCGCGCGATCAACGCCTATGCCCACCGCAACCGGCGTTTCGGCGGCGTATAAGTCCCAAGTTTCACGAAAGGGCGGTTTCACCCATGGCGAACGAAAAGAACAAAACAGAAAAAAAGAAGTTTCATTTCAAGGGCGAGCGCACGCGCTCCACACTGATCATTTCCGGGGTGCTGATCGTCTATTTGCTGACGCTGCACCTGAATTTCAACGCGGCGCTTTGCTCCGTCGCGCGCGTCGGCTTCACGGCGATCACGGGGCTGGTCTGCGTGTGCGGCACCTATGAGCTGATCCGTGCCGTCGGCGGCAAAAGCAAGCTGCTTTACACCGTGGCGGGCCTGTTTTCCGCCGGCTGCACCGTGACGGTGGCGTACCACATCGCGGTGCCGCATGTCGGCGTGCTTCTCAGCTTTTACGCGCTGCTTTTGCTGGTACTGGCCGTGATCTTCAACCAAAGCATCAAATACATCGACGCGGTGATGGCCTTCTTCGGCTCGCTGGGCCTGACCTATGCGCTCACCTGCGCCATTCGCCTCAACGACCTGCCGTATCTGAACGAGCGCTTCACGCATCTGGAGGGCCTGTATCTGTTCTGGCTGTCGTTCGGCTGCGCGTGGCTGACAGACGTGTTTGCGTTTCTGGTCGGCCGCAAGGTGGGCAAGCATAAGATGTCGCCCCACATCAGCCCCAAAAAGAGCTGGGAGGGCGCGATCGGCGGCACGGTCATCACCGTGGGCTTCAACCTCGGCATCCTGTTTGTCTACAGCCTGATCGCAAAGTATGCCTTTGGCAATGCGTATTTTCTGATGCAGTCGGGCATAAAGTATCTGTACGTGATTCCGGTGTCGATCATTCTGTCGGTCGTCGGCATGTTCGGCGACCTGGCGGCCTCGGTGCTCAAGCGCAACGTCGGCATCAAGGATTACAGCCGGCTGCTGCCCGGCCACGGCGGCATCATGGACCGCTTTGACAGCTGCACCTTTGTGCTGCCCACGATGTACGGCATCATGGTGCTGGTGGCCGACCATCTGCCCGCGTAAAGGACGTGTGACGTATGACAAAAACCCTTTCGATCCTCGGCTCCACCGGGTCCATCGGCGTGCAGGCGCTGGACGTCTGTGAAACGCTTGGCATCCGGGTGACAAGCCTTGCGGCGTACCGCAGCACCGCGCTTCTGGAGCAGCAGGCGCGAAAATTTCATGTGAAGACCGTGGCCGTGGTGGATGAAACCGCGGCGCGCGATTTAAAGATTCGCCTTGGCGACACCGATGTGCGCGTGCTGCCCGGCATGGACGGCGTGTGCGCATGCGCGGCGGATGAAGACGCCGACACGGTGCTCAACAGCGTGGTCGGCATGGCGGGTCTGCGCCCGACGCTCACCGCCATCGAGGCGAATAAAACGATTGCCCTGGCAAACAAAGAAACGCTGGTGGCCGGCGGCGCGCTGGTGACCGAGGCGGCAAAGCAGCACGGCGTGGCCGTTTTGCCGGTGGACAGCGAGCATTCCGCAATCTTTCAGTGCCTGCAGGGCCTGCATGACAAGGCGGAGCTGAAGTCGATCATCCTGACCGCGTCGGGCGGCCCGTTCTTTGGCAAAACCCGCGCCGCGCTGGAGCATGTCACCGTGGCCCAGGCGCTGAACCACCCGAACTGGAGCATGGGCGCCAAGATCACCGTGGATTCCGCCACGATGATGAACAAGGGGCTGGAGGTCATCGAGGCCGTCTGGCTCTTCGGCTTGCCGCAGGATAAGATCGAAGTGGTGGTGCACCGCGAAAGCATCATCCATTCCCTGATCGAATGTACCGATCACGCGGTGCTGGCCCAACTCGGCGTGCCGGATATGCGCGTGCCGATCCAGTACGCGCTGACCTATCCGGCGCGGGTGCCGTCCGCTGTGAGGCATCTGTCGCTGGCGGACTGCAAAACGCTGCACTTTGACCGGCCGGATGAAGAGACCTTCCGGTGCCTTGCCCTGTGCCGCGCGGCGATCCAACGGGGCGGCACGGCCCCGGCGATTGCCAACGGCGCCAACGAAGCGGCAAACGCTTTGTTCCGCGCCGGCAGACTGCGCTTTTTGCAGATCGCCGAGCTGGTGGAGGCCGCGCTTGCGAACGTGCCCTTTGACGAGGCAAAGACACTGGGCGACGTGCTGGCGGCGGACGCGGCGGCGCGCGCGTATGTGAAGGCGCACGCCTGAACAAAATCATTGGAGGCGATGATTTGAGCTTGATTTCATTTCTGGCGGTCTCTTCCTTCTGGGGAAAGGTCTGGCCGATCCTGGTGGCGATCCTGTTTTTCGGCGTCATCATTTTTATCCATGAGTTTGGCCACTTCATCTTTGCCAAGCTCTTTGGGGTCCGGGTCAACGAGTTTGCCCTCGGCATGGGCCCCACCATTCTGAAAAAGCAGGGCAAAGAGACCAGGTATGCCCTGCGCCTGTTTCCCATCGGCGGCTTTTGCGCCATGGAGGGCGAGGACGAGACCAGCGAGGACACGCGCGCCTTTTGCAACAAAAAGCTGTGGCAGCGCATGATCATCGTCGCCGCCGGCGCCACGTTCAACATCATCCTGGGCCTCATCATCTGCACCGCCATTGTTGCACAGGATGATCTGGTCGGGACCAACACGGTGCTGCAGTTCCATGAAAGCGCCGTTTCCAACGGCGAGGGCGGCCTGATGGTGGGCGACAAAATTTTGAAAGTGGACGGCAAACGCATCCTTTCCGATATGGACCTGTCGTTCCTGATGCAGCGCAACAACAGCGGCACCTATGCGTTCACGGTGCGCCGCGACGGAAAAAAGATCACCCTGCCCGAGGTGCACTTTGCGGTGCGGACCGGCGGGAATTTTTCGCTGCGTGACGACGGCGTGATCAGCGACCTGAGCGCCAAGATCAAAAAGGCCGGGCTGAAAGACGGCGACCGTCTGGTGGCTGTCAACGGGGTGCGCGTTTCGGTGGCCGACGCAGTGGACGCCGAACTGAAAAAGAGCGCCGGCCCCACGGCAGACCTGACCGTGGAACGGGCGGATCAGGTGCTGGAACTGAACGCTTTGCCGCTGACGGCGCTTTCGGCGAGCGGTCTCAGCGTGGACGAGAGCGGCGTGGTCACCGGCGTGGCCGGGACGCTGAAAACCGCCGAGCTGCAGGACGGCGACCGCATCCTGACCGTGAACGGCGCAGGCGTTGACGCGGGCACGCTGCTGCACAATGAGATTGACAAAGACGAAGATTATAAAATCGACTATATCGTGGAGCGCGACGGCGCGGAAAAAGAGATCACCGGCGTCAAGATGATGACGGTCACGGTGTTTGATTTCATCATTCTGGGTGAAAAGCGCTCGGTCGGCAACGTGCTCAAGGGCGGCGTCGGCTACGCGATCTCCATGTCGCGGATGGTCTATCTTTCGCTCGGCGACCTGATCACCGGACGCTACGGATTCAACGAGCTGGCCGGCCCGGTCGGCACGGTGTCGGTCATCGCAGACGTGGCGCAAAGCAGCGTCACCGGCGCGGACTGGACGGGGCTGTTGACCATTATGGCCCTCATTACCATCAACATCGGGCTGTTCAACCTGCTTCCCATCCCGGCGCTGGACGGCGGGCGGCTGTTCTTTATGTTTATCGAGCTGATCTTCCGCAAGCCCATCCCGGCAAAGTATGAGGGCTGGATCCATGCCGTGGGCATGGTGCTGCTGCTGATCTTTATGGCCGTGATCTCGGCCAGCGACATCTACAAATGGGTGACGGGGATCGGGTTTTACTAATTGAGAATTAAGAATTAAGAATTGGGCACCTCTAAAAACTCTTTCAAAAAGGAAGCAAATATGGTATAATAGAGGCAACAAAAAGAAAGAGGAAAAAGAGATGCAATTTGGATTTTTTGATATAGAGAACAAAGAAAACAGGCTGAGTAAATTGGGCGAT
>JAFRUA010000021.1 GCA_017434855.1 Clostridia bacterium | reverse complement strand
TCGCCCAATTTACTCAGCCTGTTTTCTTTGTTCTCTATATCAAAAAATCCAAATTGCATCTCTTTTTCCTCTTTCTTTTTGTTGCCTCTATTATACCATATTTGCTTCCTTTTTGAAAGAGTTTTTAGAGGTGCCCAATTGAGAATTGAGAATTACGGTCGCGGGGAATGTCTCCGCGACTTTTTTGTGTCGTCCGCGAAGGGACGTGCAGGTGATGGTGATGTTGCTATTATGTACGCGCCGGACGGCTCTGCAACCGTGCGTGACGCGCCGCCGGGTTCACGCGGGGATGCGGGACACGTTCTTGCCCCCATCAGAGGGCGGCGCCGCAAGCGGTTCCTTATCCGTTCGCCGATCACTGCACGGCGCCTGCGACCGAACGTCTCACATCCAAACGAATCGCCCTCCCCTTTTGCAAGAGGAAGGCGTTCGTTTGTTTTTTTATTGCGCGAACCGCTGACTGCCAACGACTCAATATCTTGCGCCGAAGATGCGGGCGTACAAAAAAAGAACGCAGGAATCACCCCTGCGTCCCTGCGAACTTTTCAATTCTCCATTCTTCATTCTTCATTCTCCATTGTCCCAAGCACCCTGTCCACCACTCTCCGGGTGCTTCCCGCGTCCGGAACGCCGAAGTTGAAGCGCACAAAGCGATCGCGTTTTTCCGCGCCGCCGGGCGCCTTGATCGCGTCAAGCAGGGCGTCAAAATCGGTGACGACCGGCCCGGGGACGTAGTCGGCATAGTCGAAATAGAAGTCGCGCTCCGACGTGTAGCGGTCGAGGTCAAAGGCATAAAACACCGTCGGTTTGCCGAGGGCAGCGAAGGCCATGCAGATGGAGGAATAGTCCGTCACCAGCACGTCGCACGCCGCAATCAGCAGCGACACGTCGTCAAAGTCGGTCAGGTCCAGCGCGCCGGTCAGCGCCCGCCGGTCGGGGTGCACCTGCGGATGCAGGCGAATGAGCAGCGCGTGGGTTTTTCCCAGCGCGGCGTTGAACCGCGCGGCGTCAAACTGTGTCAAAAGCGCGTCGTTCTGCGCGGCGGTTTCGCGGAAGGTCGGGGCATACAGCACCAGCGTCTTTCCGCGCAGTTCCGGGTACTGTTCACACAGCTTGGCCCTTGCACGCTCTGACGCGCCGGGGGCGAGCAGCGCATCCAGCCGGGGCGCGCCCAGCGGCAGCACTTTGCTTTCCGGTACCCCGAACGCTTCGGCATAATAGGGCGCAACGTCTTCGGATGAGCAGACCACCCACGTCAGCTTTTGGTTCGCGGCGCATTCCCGTGCGCGGACCGCCGGGGGCCGGTCGATGGCAAGGCCGAATTTTTTGAACACGCCCTCTGCGTGCCAGAGCTGGGTGATGACCACGCCCTTTTGAAAGCGCAGCAGCCCCAGCGGCAAAAAGTTGTCATTGAGGAAGATGTACTGCGCCGTCGCCAAAACGCGCGACGCAACAAAGAAAAACCGCAGCGCCCCGCGCAGGCCGTCCAGATCGCGCCGGGTCAGCACCCGCACCGCAAAGCGGCCGTCGGCCATGACGGCACGGCTGACCGCACCGAGGGAATCGTGAAAGCCCTCGTTGTGCAGCGACAGAAACACGACGCGGTTCGGCTTCACCGGAAACAGCAGGCGGCTCAGGTGAAACAGCAGCGCAAACACGCGGTAAAACAACGCTTTCATCCGTGACGCCTCCGTTTCAAAAGCAGATTCAAAAGCCGCAGCATCCAGGCGGTTTTCGGCACCGGCAGACGCAGCAGCGTCTGCAGCGCGGCAGCGTCCGGCACCGGCAGCGTCCGAAAGCGCAGCACCGTGCGGCCCAGCGGCTTTGCGTCGGTTTTGACGTTCGGCCGCGACAACACGACCGCGGGCAGGGCCTTTGCCGCCCCGGGCGACAGCACCAGCTCAAACAGCGGGAACGTCTGTCGGAACAAAGCGTCCGCCGCCGCCTCGGTGCAGCTTGACGTGACGGCGACCGACACCACGGGCCGCGCCGCAGCATCCGCAAAGGATGTGCGCAAATCGTCAAGCGGCAGGTCGGGGTTCGCCCGGTACAGCAAAGCAAACCGCTCTGCGGTCAGTTTGCCCTTCAATTCACAAAGCTGCGCGCAGCACAGGGCCAGCGCGTCATCGTTTCCGCTCCAGAGCGGGCGATAGAACTGCGAAAGCAGAATGTGCGCGTGCTTATACAGGATCTCCTGCAAATAGTCTTCATCGTACCCGGCGCGGGTCGCCCCGGCAAGGATGTCGGCCATCGACCCGGCAAGGCTCTCCAGATTTTTGACCGTCACGCTCTGGCTGACGGACGGGCCCTCCTGCACCGTGTGGCGGCGGTAGTACACCAGCGATTTTGCCGTGCCGGCAATCGCCGCGCCCGCAAAGACGACGCGCATGAAAAACGCGCCCTCCTCTGAAAAGCCGAACGCCGGAAAGCGCAGATCATGCGCCGTCAGGAACGCCCGGCGATAGCATTTGTTGCAGACCAGAAAGTTCCACAGCAGGCGCTTGTCCTGCCCGCTGACGGTTTTGCACGCGGCAAGCGCGTCGGCCGCGGCGTGAAAGCCCGTGACCGCCCCGTCGGTATAGTTGCAAAGGCGGCCCAGCACAACGTCGGCCCCGGTCGCTTCGGCGCAGGCGACAAACGCTTCCAATGCGTCGGGCGCGTAGAAATCATCGGCGTCAAGAAACACGACGTAGTCCCCCGTCGCCGCCGCAAGGCCGCGGTTGCGCGCTGCGGATACCCCGGCATTCTCCTGCGAAATCAGGCGAATGGCGGCGCTTTTTTTCTGATACGCTTGCACCACGTCGCGCGTATCGTCCGCCGAGCCGTCGTCCACAACCACGATCTCGACGTCATGCAGCGTCTGCGCCAGCAGGGAATCCAGCGTTTCACCGATGAAGCGCGCGCTGTTGTAAGCAGGGATCACAACGGAACAGAGCAAACCGAACGCCTCCTTTCTCTCTGATGATACAGGTTGAACCAATTTGGCATTCCGAATTGGTTTGACGGTACCGGAACCGTCAAAACCGAATTCCCCATTTCAGAAAGTATTTCAAAATGGACTGCACGTGGATCAGCAGCAGCTTTTTGTTCTTTTTGCTCCCGCGCTCCCACAGGTGGGTCACGCTGGTGGTCGGGTCGTGGAGCACCTCGCTTTGCAGCGATGCGCGGCGGGCGATGTCGCAGTCCTCCAGGTACATGAAAAACCGCTCGTCAAAGCCGCCGAGGTCGCAAAACACCGCCGTGCGAAAGAACATGAAGCAGCCCGTTGCGTTTGTGATGGGAAAGGGCCGGTCCTGCGGCATGTCGAGCATGCAGTACTCGGTCATCGTCTTTGACGGTGCGTCGCCCTTGTGGAACCAGTGCGACCCCAGATAGCGCACCGTGGGGCTGCGCTTGCCGAGCATCTGCACGCGCCCGTCTTCAAAGCGGATCTGCGGTGACAGCAGACCGACCGCTTCGTGCGCGTCGGCATAGTCGCACAATCGGGTGATGACGTCGCTTTCCAGCAGAATGTCCGGGTTGATGACCACGTGGTATTTGGAATCGAGCAGCGGCAGCACCTGATTGTGCCCCGCGCCGAAGCCCCGGTTTTTGTCGCTGTCGATCACGGTGACGTCGGGGTACCGCGCACGGATGAAGTCCGCCGTGCCGTCGGTGGAGGCGTTGTCCACGACGTACAGATGAAACGGCACGCCCGTTGTCTGCGAAAGCACGCTGTCGATCGTGCGGGCGATCTTGTCTTTGTTGTTATAGGTCACGATGCAGCCGGAAACTGTGTAATCCTTCATCATATTCACCTCACCGTCCCAGCAGGATGCGGCCGAACAGCCGTTTGATCAGATATTTTCTCCAGTTGATCTTTTGCTGCGTGGTGGTTGCCTTGCCGGTGACGTTGCCGCCGTGCACACGGTAATAGATCAAAGGCGTGTCGATCAAAACCACCTTGCCGTAGACCTCGCCCATCAGACCGATCCACTGGTCGTGCATCGGGATATATTTCGGCATGGGCAGGATGTGTTTGAGCAGCTTGCGGTCAAAGGCCATGCAGCAGCCCATATAGGAGTTTTTGACAATGTTCCTGAGAAATCCCCGCTTGCTGCCGCGCTTTTCAAAGAACGAGTAGTCGGTGATGTTCAGGTCCTTGTCGGTCACATAGGCATTGTGCAGCACCAGCGTGGCGCCGCCGTCAAACGCCGCCATAATGCGCCGCACCTTGTCCGGCAGCCAGACGTCGTCCTGGTCGCACAAAAAGATCTTGTCGCCCTTGCAGGCACGGATGGCGTTGACAAAATTTGCCGCAACACCGCGGCCCGGCCCCTCCATATAGAGCACGCGCGGGTCGTCTGCCATCACGCGGCGCACGATGCGCTCGGTCTCACCGCCCGGCTTGTCGTCAGAGACAACGATCTCATCCTCATGTGAAAGCTGCGGCAGAATGGAGCGCAGCTGCTCTTCGATATAGGCCTCGCCCTTATAGGCGGCCAAAGCAACGGAAATCATAGGCACCTCCGTGTTGGGTTGCGTTGGGGTGGTTCAAAGGCGGAAACGTGTTTTGGAATTCGGAATTAAAACAGACGCCTGTTTTTTTATTATACATGAAACCGACCAAAATGTAAATCCTTTTCGGCAAAACAAAAAGCCGGGCGAATCGGTGAGCCGCCCGGCCTTGCGTTTGTTTGCTTATTCGTCGTCGCCGTCTTCTTCGTCATCCGCGTCGGCGTCGTCCTCTTCGTCATCCTCTTCTTCGATTTCAAACTCCAGCGTTTCGCCGCAGCACGGGCACTCCACGCGGCCGTCTTCGTCGATATCGTCAAAGTCGATGCAGATGTCTTCGCCGCAGGCGGGGCAGGTCACTTCGATGCACTCGTCATCGTCGCAGCACTCGCATTCGTCGTCGTCGCAGCAGCAGTCGCACTCGTCGTCGTCAAAGACATATTCTTCCAGATCGCCGAGGTCTTCGTCGATCTCTTCCACATAGTCGTGCAGCTCGTCGTTGTCTTCGTTGAGGAAGTCGATCTCAGACGCGATTTCGTCCAGCGCGTCGATGATGGCGGCAAACAGCTTGCCTTCTTTTTGATCCTTTTCGATCTCAAGGCCGTCCATCAGGCCCTTGAGGTATGCAACTTTTTCTGAAACTGACATGGTCAATCTTCCTTTCTTCACATAATGTCCTTGGGGGTTCCTTACGCTCTGCCGAGGTATTCGCCCGTGCGGGTGTCGACCTGGATCATTTCGCCCTCGTCGATAAACAACGGCACCTTGATCTCTGCCCCGGTCTCAAGCGTGGCGGGTTTGGTGGTGTTGGTGGCGGTGTCGCCCTTGAAGCCGGGGTCTGTCTTGGTGACCTGCAGCTCCACAAAGTTCGGCGGCTCCACACCGAAGACCTTGCCCTTATAGGACAAAATCTTGCACGTCATGTTCTCTTTGACAAACTTGAACGCATCGGGCAGATCGCTCTGGTTGATGGGGATCATGTCATAGGTCTCATTGTCCATGAAATAATAGAGATCCCCGTCGCTGTAGGAGTAATCCATATCCTTGCGCTCGATGTATGCCGTCGGGAACTTGGCCGTGGGGTTGTAGCTCTTTTCAACCACGGCGCCGGTGATGACGTTCTTCGTCTTGGTACGGACGAACGCCGCGCCCTTGCCCGGCTTGACATGCTGGAATTCAACGACCTGCAGGACGTTGCCGTCCTCTTCAAAGGTCACACCGTTTCTGAAATCACCTGCTGAAATCATGTTCTTATCCTCCGCGTTTTAGTTTCTCCAATATTCTATAACAAATACGAAAATTTTGCAAGCCTTTTTTGAAACTTCGTGCGCTTTTCTTTGGATTTCACCAAAAAATCGCCGCAAAAGGCTTCTCATTTGCTGCGCTTTATGCTACAATAAAGGCCGATGTTGAAAGAAACGGAGGGGGTCCCCTTGAAACGATCTCTGCTCTTTTTGCTGCTGGCCGCGTTTTTGCTGTCGCTGTTCGGCTGCGCCAAGCCGCAGCGGTACCGCGAGGGCGGCGTGCCTGCAGACAGCAGCACCGAAACCACCGCCGATCCCACCGTCCGCGTGACGTTTCCGGAGGGACTGACCGCCGTTGAGATTGCGGAAAAGCTGGAGGCAAACGGCGTTTGCAGCGCCGCGGAGTTCATGGCGGCGGTCAATGATCTTGCCGCCGTGCGGGAAAGCTATGCCTGCCTGTCGTCGCTGGACCGTCCGGAAGACCGCGCCTTTGCGCTGGAGGGTTATGTCTTTCCGGACACCTATGACTTTTATTCGGGCGAATCCGCGACCCGGGCGCTTTCGCGCTTTTTGACCAACATGGACCGCAAATGGACTGACGCCATGACCGAGCGGGCCGCGGCGCTCGGCTATACCCCGGATGATATTCTGACCATCGCCTCCATCATTCAGGAGGAAGCCGGCGACCCGAACGAGATGGGCAAGGTGTCGTCGGTGCTGCACAACCGGCTGAACAGCCCCGATTACGGCAAGCTGCAATGCGATGTGACGATCCACTATGTCAATGACCGCGTCACCGATTCGCCCTATCTGACCGGCGACACGGCCCGCTTTGCCGAACTGTATAACACCTATAAATGCGACGGGCTGCCGGCGGGGCCGATCTGCTGCCCCGGCATGGACGCGATCAACGCCGCGCTCTATCCGGAAGAAACGGAGTACTTCTTTTTTGTCACCGACGCGGATATGAATTACTACTATGCCGCCACCTGGGCCGAGCACCAGGAAAACTGCCGCATCTGCGGCATCGGATAAGGGCGCCCGCCCCAAAATAAAATTTTTGAAAACGGTTGATTTTTAGCAAACATTGCGCTATAATAAACAGGAACATTTGTACTAAAAGGAGTTTTTGCCATGGCAGATAAACGATCCGCGCTGGAAACGGCGCTTGCGCAAATCGAAAAACAATACGGCAAGGGCGCGATCATGCGCCTGGGCCAGGCAGCCGACATGAACGTGGAGGTCATCCACACCGGGTCCATCTCGCTGGACATTGCCACCGGCGTGGGCGGGCTGCCGCGCGGCCGTGTGGTCGAGATCTACGGACCGGAATCGTCCGGCAAAACCACGCTGGCCCTGCACTGCATTGCCGAAGCGCAAAAGGCGGGCGGCGACGCGGCCTTTATCGACGCGGAGCACGCGCTGGACCCGGCCTATGCCAAGGCGCTGGGTGTGGACGTCGATTCGCTGCTGGTCTCGCAGCCGGACAACGGCGAGGACGCGCTGTCGATCACCGAGGCGCTGGCCCGTTCCGGCGCGCTGGATATCATTGTTGTGGACTCGGTGGCGGCGCTGGTGCCCCGGGCAGAGATCGAGGGCGACATGGGCGACAGCCACGTGGGTCTGCACGCCCGGCTGATGTCGCAGGCGCTGCGCAAGCTGACCAGCGTTGTGGCAAAGTCCAACACTCTGGTCATCTTCATCAACCAATTGCGTGAAAAGGTGGGCGTGGTCTATGGCAATCCGGAGGTCACGACCGGCGGCCGCGCGCTGAAATTCTATGCCTCCATCCGCATCGATGTGCGCCGGGTGGAGCAGATCAAGGGCGCCGGCGGCGAATTTGTCGGTTCCCGCACCCGCGCAAAGATCGTCAAAAACAAGGTGTCGCCGCCGTTCAAAGAGGCTGTGTTCGACATCATGTACGGCACCGGCATTTCCCGCACGGGCGAGCTGGTGGACCTGGGCGTGGAATCCGGCGTCATCAGCAAAAGCGGCGCGTGGTTCTCTTACGGCGAGACCCGGCTGGGCCAGGGGCGCGAGAATGTGAAGCTTTTGTTTGAACGGGAGCCGGCTCTGGCCGCCGAGATCGAAGCAAAAGTCATCGACCAGATCGTGCCGCGTCTGCACAGAGCGCCCGACGCTGCCGCACCCGCCGCGCCGGCCAAGGCGACCGTTGCCCCCGTGAAACCGCAGGCCCGCGCCAAGGCGAAAATCGACATTGCCGTGGACGACGACGAATGATCCTCACGTGGAAAGACGGGAAGCAGGACAAGCTGCACCTGTTTCTCAACGGCGACTATACCATGACGGTGGACCGCGCCTTTGCTGCGTCTGCCGGTCTGCATCAGAATCAGGAACTGGACGAAGCGGAGTTGGCCCTGCTCACACAGCAGGTCAACTCCCGCCGTGCTTTCAACAAGGGCTGCGAACTGTTGACACGCCGCGACCACAGCCGCGCGGAGCTTTTGACCAAGCTGCGCCAAAAGGGCTATGCCGCCGGCGCCGAAGACGCGCTGGAGCAGCTTGACGCGCTGGGATATCTGGACGACGCGCGCTTTGCCGAAAGCTATGCCGCAGAGCTGCAGCGCAGCCGCCATTACGGAAAGCGCCGCATCGAGCAGGCGCTTTTGCAAAAGGGCGTGGACCGCAGCGTTGCCCGCGACGCTGTGGAGGCGCTGACCTTTGCCGACGAAGACCTGGACGCACTGATCCAAAAGAAATATCTGCGGTATCTGTCAGACGAAAAAGGCGTGCGGCGCACCGTGAACGCGCTGCTGCGCCTGGGATATTCCTATGAAGACATCCGGAACGCCCTGCGGCGTGTGGAGGAGGACACCGAATGAGCAAAAAAAAGACCGTGGCGCTGATCTCGCTCGGCTGCCCGAAAAATCAGGTGGACGCCGAGCTGATGCTGGCAAAGCTGCAAAACGACTTCACCCCGGTGGGCAGCGCAGACGGCGCCGACCTTGCCATCGTCAACACCTGCGGGTTCATCGACGACGCCAAGCGCGAGGCGATCGAAGCGATCCTGACCTGCGGCGAATTGAAAAAAGCGGGCCGGCTCGGAAAGCTGCTGGTCACCGGGTGCCTGGCCGAACGGTACCGGAACGAAGTGCTGGAAGAGCTGCCGGAGATCGACGGCATCATCGGCCTTGGCCGCAACGGCGACATCGCAGACGTCTGCCGCAGCCTGTTCGCGGGCAGGCACGTCTGCGACTTTCCCAGCAAATACGATCTGCCGCTGAGCGGCGACCGGGTGCTGTCCACGCCGCCGCATTTTGCATACCTCAAGATCGCGGAGGGCTGCTCCAACAACTGTACCTACTGCGCCATCCCGTCCATCCGCGGCAAGATGCGCTCGCGGCCCATCGAAGACCTGACTGCCGAAGCCGAAGCCCTGGCCGCGCAGGGCGTCAAGGAGCTGGTCGTCATTGCGCAGGACGTGACAAAGTACGGCGTGGACCTGTATCACAAGCTGATGCTGCCCGCCCTGCTGGACGCGCTGTGCAAAGTGGACGGCATCGAATGGATCCGCCTGCTGTACTGCTACCCCGACTGCCTGACCGACGAGCTGATCGACACCATCGCCCGGCAGGAGAAGATTTGCAACTATATCGACCTGCCGCTGCAGCACGCAGACGCCGACATTCTGAAGCGGATGCACCGCACCGGCGACGAACAAAGTTTGCTGGCACTGATCCGAAAGCTGCGCGCGCGCATTCCGGGCGTCGTCATCCGCACCACGTTCATCACCGGCTTTCCGGGCGAGACCGAGGCGCAGTTTGAAACGCTGTCGCGCTTTGTGAACGAAGCGCGGTTTGACCGTCTGGGCTGCTTTGCCTATTCGCCGGAAGAGGGCACCCCCGCCGCCGCGATGGACGGTCAGCTTCCGGACGAGATCAAGCGCCGCCGCAGCGACGTCATCATGCAGCAGCAATATGAAATCTTTCAGCAAAAGCAGCAGTCCCGCGTGGGAAACGTCTTTCGCGTGCTGGTGGACGGCTTTGATGAAGACGACCTGCTGTATCTGGGGCGGACCTATATGGACTGCGCCGAGATCGACAGCCAGGTGATCCTGTCCACCGAAGAGGAGCTGCTGCCCGGGCAGTTTGTGAATGTGAAGATCACCGGCGTGTGCGACTATGACCTGGTCGGTGACGTTTTGCCAAACGGCGAATGAGGTGTAAGATCGGATGCTGCCATTGATTCTCAACAGTCTGCTGCTGGGCGTGGGCCTTGCGATGGATGCGTTTTCGGTGTCGGTCGCAAACGGGCTGAACGCGCCCGACATGCCGCGCAGCCGCCGCGTTCTGATCGCCGGGTGCTTTGCGTTTTTTCAGGCGTTCATGCCGCTGCTGGGCTGGGTGTGCGTGCACACGCTGGTGCAGACCTTTTCCCGCCTGACACAGTTTGTGCCGTGGGCGGCGTTTGTTCTGCTGCTGTTCATCGGCGGCAAAATGATTTGGGAAAGCCGCAGCGCCGCGGACCCGGCAAAAGAACCGGCCGCGCTGACCATCCCCGCGCTGCTGGTGCAGGGCGTTGCCACCTCGCTGGACGCGCTGTCGGTCGGCTTCACGATTGCGGATTACACGCTGCCGTCTGCCGTGCTCTGCGCGGTACTGATCGCTGCGGTCACGTTCCTGATCTGCATCGTCGGGCTGTTCCTCGGCCGGCGCATCGGCACAAAGCTGGCCGGCAAGGCAAACATTCTGGGCGGCGTGATCCTGATCGCCATCGGCGCGGAAATTTTGCTCAAGCACTTGCTCTGATCAAAGATCGGTCATTCCATATAAAAAAGATGCAGACCGCGTGATCTGCATCTTTTTTGATTGTTTCGCTCAGATGTAAACCCCGTCGGGCACATCCCAACCGTCTGCGTTGAAGTGGAACGTGAGCCGGACCGTGTTGCCGAATCCGTCGGCATAGACCATCTGGATGCGGGCAGACACGTCCTTGGTCGTGACCTTCATCTTGGTCCCGGCCACGGTCGGCGCCACATAACACGGCCGTTTTGTGGTGCCGTAGTTTTCAACGCTGGTAAACAGGAGGCACAGCAGCGCCATTTCGTTGAGCGCTTCGTTGGAAGACAACTGCGGCAGCACACCACAGGCAACGATCTTTTTGATCAGGCGGCGGTCATACGGCGCGGTGTCAAACACTTCGTCGGTCTTCACGTCAAAATTCTCGTCATACAACTGCGGCAGGATGCGCATCTTGTAAAAGCGGTACGCCTCCAGATAGCGGCTGACTGCGGCGGGATCGGTATCGTCCAGGCGTTTGATGTCCTTGTTGATACACTTGAAGATCAGGTTCTGCAGCTTGATGGCGTACTGATACGGGTCCGTTGTCGGGCGCCGCGTTTCAAACAGGCGCTTGAGCTTTTTCAAACCGGCCCAGACCTGGTCGGCCGTGTTTTTGCCGTACTTTTTGGCCATCGCGGTTCTGACAGCGGCGATGGGCTCGCCAAGGCTGACGTTTTCCACGGTGCGATAACCGGCCAGATAGACCAGGTTGTTATAAAGGTAGAGGTACAAGAAGTACCCTGCGCCCGTGCTTTTGCCGTAAGCAAGCTGACGGGTTTGGCGCTTGTTGGCAATGAGCTCGGCATAATCCTGGCTGGCCGTCACGGGATAGACAAACTGCTCGTGAAACGTCGCGCCGCCCTCGATCATGATGTCGCTCAGGTCGCTGTTGTTTTCAAACGGCTTCAGCCGGAACGTGACCTTTTTGTCCTTGCAGTGCTTCAGCTCGTGATCCAGAACCTCCAGGTCCACCAGGTGCTCCGCCGGGGTCAGATCCTCGGGGTCCGTGTAATAAAAGCGAACGTTGAAGTCGGCGTCGGTGATGCCGGCGGCGTTGTCCTGCGCCTGCAGCAACCGCCCCGTGCGGCTGTTTTCATCATAGCCGTGGATGGTCCGTGCGTTTGCCAGCGCGCCGAGAAAGTTTTCGCGCAGATAGGATTCCAGGTCCGGCAGGTCCGGATACACCGTGCTCCACTGGCTGTAGAACTTGCATTTGTAATACAGGATCTCCCGCAAAAAGGTGTTGACGATGGGTGCAAAATTGCGCGTCTTCAGCTCTGCATTCAGTTCCTTGCGGATCGTCTGATAGACCGCCTTCGGGAAGGCTGCCTTTTGGCGCGCCTGCACAACGACCGATTCTGCCGCCGGCTGCGGCTCCTCTTCGTTCGCGCTGGCGCTCACGGCGCAGGACAGCGCGATCATCAGCGCCAGAAGCAGCGCCAAAAGCTGTTTGCCCAGCGGGGCACGCTTTGTGCGACGTGCCGGCGCGGCGGTCGTTAGGTTCCTGTTCATCTTGCCTCTCCTCCTGAGTTTCGGGTTCAGATTGCCACAAATTTACGGCCGAACTGTTCGGCATACGCCTGCGCGGTGGACCCTTCCGGCGCACAGATCGTCGCGTTATAGGGCAGGGTGTCTTCACTCATATAAATTTTGCAGTTGGGGTTTTTGATGGTGATCGTCTTGAGGTTGTCACAGTAATTGAACGCGCCTTCGCAAATCACCTTGACGCTCTTCGGCAGCACAACGGTCCGCAGCGATTCGCAATAGGCCATCGCCTGGATGCCGATCACGGTCGTGCCGCTCTTGACCTTCAGGTCGCTTTCCAGCTCGCCGCGATAATCATAAAGAATATTGCCGATATACACAACGCCGTCGGGCAGATCATAGTACCACGCGGTCTCATAGAACGCGGTGGGATCCACGTTGACCAGACCCTGAGAGAAGCGGATCGTCTTCAGCGCCGTGCAGTAATAGAACGCGCCCTCTTTGATCGTTTTGACGTTGTCGCCCATTTTGACGGTCTTCAGATTGTCCGCCGCAAGGAACGCATATTCACGAATGGTCTTGACACTGTCGGGAATGGTATAGCTCTTTGCGCGGTTGCCTGCCGGATACTGCACAAAAACGGTGCCGTCCTTGCTCAGCAGGCTGCCGGCTTTGTCGGTGGTGTAGTACGGGCTTTTGGCGTCGACCTTGAAGGTGCTCAGCGCAGAGCAATAAACGAACGCGCCGACGTTGATCTTTTTCAGCGACGCGGGCAGCTTCAGCGTCTGCAGATACTCACAGCTTTCAAACGCATACATCGGCAGCACCGTGACCGTGGCGGGAACCTTGTAGCTTGTCTCTTTGTTTCCGCTGGGATACTCAAACAGCTTGGTCATCGATTTGTTGAACAGTGCGCCGCGCGCATCAGAGGCATAAACCTTATTTTGCGGGTCCACAACGACCTTTTCCAACTTGTAGCAGTCCAGCTCGTTGCCGCCGATGCTTTTCACCGATTTGGGAATATAGATCGTTTTCAGGCTCGTCTGTGCAAAGGCGCTGGTGCCGATCGTGGTCAGGCCTTCGGGCAGCTTGATCTCAATGATGCCGCTCTGCTCGGCAAACGCTTCCTCCGCGATGGTGACGGTGCCTTTTTTGATCGTCAGGCGTGTCTTTTTGGGCGCCGTGCCCAGATAGGTATAAGCGACTCTGCCCAGATACAGAACGCCGTCCTGCTGCAGGTCCAGCCACGGGGTTCCGTCCATCGCGTAATAGCCGGCCTCTCTGATGTTTTTGGACAGACGGATCTTTGCAAGTTTGGTGCAGTCGCCAAACGCGCCGTCGCCAAGGTGGATCACGCTGTTCGGCATCCAAACGCTGACCAGGGACTCCTGACCGTAAAACGCAAGGCTCGAAACAGAGGTCGTGCCCTTGTTGATGCGCAGGCGATAGTTTTCCGGCATATCACCCTTGTAGCCGGAAAGGATCGTGCCCACATAGATGGGGCCTGCCGGCAGCGCGCGGTACCACGCGGTCTCTTCCAGGCTGAGCGCCGTGAATTCCCGCAGGCTTGCCGGGACCGAAACGCTCTTCAGGTTTTCGCAATAGGAAAACGCATCGGCTTCCACGCCGGTGATCCCGTCCTTGATGACCAGCTTTTCGATTTCATAAGAAAAGCCCGCCCAGGGAATGACGTCATAAACATCTTCGGAATCAAAGGCGCCCTTGCCGCTGATGGTCAGGGTGTTGTTTTTAAAGCTCCAGTTGACGGTTTTGTTGATGTTGCCGCTCGCTTTCATGTCAACGGCCAGCGCGGGCGTCATGGCGAATGTGCCCACCAGGGTCAGGACCGCCAGCAGGCAGCTGAGGATTTTTTTCCAATGTTTCATTACTGAATTGCTCCTTTTCAATATGCAGTTTGTATGATCTGGATGGATGGGCGAATGGTGTTTGGTTTGCCGGTCCCCGGCCTGCTGTGATCGGGCGTTCCCTCCTCTGTCTGTTTGCTTGAAGCCGCACCGGGTGCGCTTGACCCGGCGCCGAATCCATCATTATCATACGCTTGCGGCGGCGCAGTCTGTAGTCTGCGTTTTACCGCACGCCGGATCATTCCAGCTCTTCATAGGACCGCTCCAGCACGTCGGCATAGGTCCCCATCGGCGCATCAGACAAAATGCACATCAAAAGGAAGCATTCATAGGGGTTTGCAATATACAGCTTATCCATGCAGCAATCCTGCAGCATGCGGTTGGCCTGGTCCACAAAACGGATATAGCGCGTTTTGTTGTTGGTGATCTTTTCATCCATGGCATACACAAAAAACAGCAGCGTCAGCAGATCGAAACGGTCCACATCGACCCGGCGCGTCCGGATATCGTGCAGATGCTGGCGGCTCATGCGCTTGTTGTTGAAATGCACGGCCAGTGTTGACTGAGAGAACCGCAGCAGATTCCCTTTCTTGTCATACGGAATGCCGCAGCACAGAAATTTTTCCACATCGGCTTCTGTGATCTCGGACAGTTTCCAGATGCGCGGCGACGTTCGGATGCGCTCGGCCCGCGCGAATTTTTCTTCATAGGTCAGCGCCGGGGACCGGCTGACGCTGAAATAATAGGCCTTGGCCCGCTCCTCCGCCTCCAGAATCGCGTCGCGCTGATACTGGTCCAGAATGATGGTGCGCACATGGGCATATAACCCGTCAAAGTGCGCCTTGGCGCTGACGCTGAACAGTTGGCCGCAGTTGTCGATCTTGAGCTGCGCCAGCTTGCGCAGCAGGTCGCGCTCGGTCTCGATCGCCATGAATTCGTCGCGCAGGCTGATCGTCGCGCCCAGGTCCTCCGGCACCTGTTTGGAGGGCAGCGCGTCATAGGCGGCCAGCAACTGCCGGAATTTCGGATACCCGTACCCGTTGCGGTAACAGTACCAGCAAATGATCTCAAAGGGATTTTTAAAATTGAAATCGCGCTCGCGCTGGGCATGCGTCAAAAATTCCGACACATCGCGCACGGTCATATTCAACCCAAAGCCCAGCAAAAAGATCACCTGGCGCTTGACCGACCGCTGGGTCAGCCAGTTTTTGGCAAGGGCGCTCAGCTTTGCCGAGGTTTCGGTAAAGGATTTCGGCGTCTGGTTGGCCGCAAAGGACTGCACGATGATCTCCTGATAATCATGCAGGGGCACGTCTGTCATTCGCCCTGTCAAAGACGCCTTTTGATAAAGATAGCGCTTCAGATAATCCCCAAACGGGATCAGATGGATCTTTTGCTGCAGCCGCGCATAGATCGCATCCGCATCCTCATCCTGAAAGGTTTCGGTATCCACGGTGTCATAAAAAACGTCTTCATACCGCTCTGTGAAATTGATGGTTGAATTGTCCATCTGCGCACGCCCCTTTCTAAATACAAATGACAGTTTCTCCAAGTTTATATTATAGCAAAGCAAAACCAAAAACTCAAGACCTTCCGGCTGAAAACCGACGGTTTTTCGGATGAACGGCAGCCGCCGGAAAAAATAATGAATCTTCTGCAAAGGAAATTTAAAATAGGGCTTGCAAAATCAAATAAAACATGGTATTATAGGATTGTATTATTTTGCGGTAGTTTTGCCTTTTTTTGTATGAATTTCCGTTTCAACAAAATCGGGGGCGCAACAACGCAAGTTGAAAAACGCAAGTTGAACAACGGAAGGAATGCAAAAAAGGAAAGAGGGAGATTTTTTTGAAAGCGGATCTGCACTGCCACACCAAACTATCAGACGGCGCAATGGGGATCGACGACCTGCTTGTGCTGGCCAAAAAAAGCGGCATCACCACGCTGGCGATCACCGACCACGACTGCCTTGCCGGCACGGTTCGGGCAAAGATCATCGGCGAGCGGTACGGCATCACGGTCATCCCGGCGGTGGAGCTGTCATGCACCGACCCGAAGCGCAAAAACAAAGCGCATCTGCTGTGCTATTTTCCCGACAAGCCCGAGCGGCTGGAGGGGCTTTGCAAACGCAATTCCCTGCTGCGCAAAAACGCGGGCAAGCTGATGGCGATCAAGGCGTCGCAGCGGTTCCCCATCACCCCGGAATTCATCGTCAAGTGCGCCGCCGGGTCCACCAATCTTTACAAGCAGCACATCATGCGCGCACTGATGGAATCGGGCTATACGACCACGATCTTCGGCGAGCTGTTTGACCGGCTGTTCCGCCACGCGTCGCCGGACAATATCCTGGTCGAGGCCACCTATCCCACCCCGCAGGAAACGCTGGAGGCGATCCACGACGCGGGCGGCATCGCGGTGCTGGCGCACCCGGGCTTTTATGACAACTTTGAACTGCTGGACGAGCTGATCCCCCTGGGACTGGACGGCGTTGAGGTCTGGCACCCGGAAAACACGCCCGAGCAGCAGGAGGCACTCAAAAAAATTGCAAAAAAGCACCACCTGGTCATGACCGGCGGCAGCGATTTCCACGGCATTTACAACGCCTACCCCATCCGGCTGGGCGATTACGGGCCGGATGACGACGCCCTGGCCGCGCTGTTCAGCTACAAGGCAAAGCAGCGCCGCAGGCAAAAAAAGCTTGAAAATCAAAAGGCGGCGCAGGCCGCTGCAGAGCGGCTTGCAAAATGACCGCAAACATGACGCGAAAGGAAGATTCGATGCCTGACAATGATGTGAAGATCTATAAAAGCAAAGAGGAACGGCTCGGCGTGCAGGTCAACCTCAGCGGCGATTTTGAGCAGATGCATCTGCACCGCGCAAACGGGAATCTTGAAAAGGCAAAGCAGCTTGGCCGGCGGCTGGCAACGCTGACGCCGTCGTTTGACGGTGACGGGCTGCTGGTCAATCTGCAGGATGTGCTGCCCAAAAAGTATCTGTCGCAGGACATTCTTTATCAGATCAAGGTGCTGCTTGTGTTTGAAGCGGAGGCCTTTTTGCAGATCAGCGTTCCGGTTCCGGTCCTGGCGGCCACGGCGGTCAACGCCCTGCACGACGCGCTGCGTGAAACCGCGCCCGGCTTTCACAAAAACATTTCAGACGGGGCCGCGTTCACCTTCTATTACCTGGCGATGAAAAAGAGCGGCAACGTTTCAAACAACATCGGCGAGGCCTTTGCCATGCTTTGCAATGTCAAAAACAAAGAGGGCTATGTCGCCGCCGGCACGACGGTCTGGAACTTTGCGGCCGATATCATTCAAAAAGAGATCGCCGCGGTTTCGTTCGCCGAAGAATAAAAACCATTTGAATTCAATGCGGCGCACTGTGTTTTCGGCATGTGCGCCGTTTCATCTCTGTGATTGAAGAAAGGAACATGATTATGACAGCCAACGACATTCTGAACATTCTGGACGCAGAGATCATCTGCCGTGACGATCTGCTTGACACCGAGCTGCACACCGCGTGCGGCAGCGATATGATGAGCGACGTGCTTGCCTTTGTCAAAGAGCAGGCCGTGCTGCTGACGGGGCTTGTGAACCCGCAGGTGGTGCGTACCGCGGAAATGATGGACATTTCCTGCATCGTCTTTGTGCGCGGCAAACGCCCGAGCATCGATATCATCCACCTGGCAGAGGACCGCGACATGGTCATGCTGTGCACCAAGCTGGAAATGTTCACGGCCTGCGGCAAGCTGTATACCGCCGGGCTGAGAGGGGGCAGCGGAAAATAATGGAGTCCATCAAGCTGCATTATGACATCTCTCCCACCGATTTTACCCGGGCGGGGGCTGCCTCCGGCGACGTCAAAAAAACGCTGAAGGCGCTGGGCGTGGCGCCCGCCACCATCCGCAATGTTGCGGTCGCCATGTATGAGGGCGAGATCAACATGGTCATCCACGCCGGCGGCGGCGAGATCGACGTTGAGATCACAGGGGACGCGATCAAAATGATTCTGGCCGACCACGGCCCCGGCATTGAAAACGTGGAACTGGCGATGAAAGAGGGCTATTCCACCGCGCCGGACAATATCCGCTCGCTCGGCTTCGGCGCCGGCATGGGGCTGCCGAACATCAAAAAATACTCTGATGAATTTCAGTTGGACACCGCCGTCGGCGTCGGCACAACATTGTACCTGACGGTATACATGAAATGAGTTTGCAGTGTGGAGTGTGGAGTGTGCAGTTGCGGTCGCGCCGAACGCGACTGTAACCGTCAGCTTCATGCCGCGAAGAAAGCGTTTCCTCTGTGGCAAGTGCGTCAATCAGAACGTGTCTATTAAGATGGTTAATCTAATCAACGGGTGTTCGGTTGGCGGTGCGGTTCCTTTGCGGAGAGAATGCGGAAGCTGCCGACCTGTACCCCGCGACCGCAACTCCACACTGCACACTGCACACTCCACACTGCACGCTCCTTTTTTCTTGTTCCCTCATCCCCTATATCCTTATCTTTAAGGTGATACATCATGGAAAACATCTACCATTCCGTGCGGCTCGACGATGAAAAGTGCATGGGCTGCACCAACTGCATCAAGCGCTGCCCCACCCAGGCGATCCGTGTGCGCGGCAAAAAGGCCTATATCATCTCGGACCGCTGCATCGACTGCGGCGAGTGCATCCGCGTATGCCCGCACCACGCAAAGTACGCCGTCAGCGACCATTTCAACGAGCTGGTCAAATTCAAATATCGCATTGCTTTGCCCGCGCCGTCGCTCTACGGTCAGTTCAACAATCTGGACAACGTGGACTATGTGCTGACGGGACTCAAAAAGATGGGCTTTGACGCCGTGGTCGAGGTCTCAAAGGGCGCCGAATTCGTCAGCGACGCCACGCGCAAAATGCTGGAGACCGGCGAACTGAAACGGCCGGTGATCTCGTCGGCGTGCCCGGCAATCCTGCGGCTGATCCGTACCCGGTTCCCGAACCTGATCGGCAACATTCTGCCGCTGTATACCCCAATGGATTTTACGGCGCATTTGGCCCGCCTGCAGGCAAAGGAAGAGACCGGTCTGCCGGACGAAGACATCGGCGTGTTTTTCATCACGCCCTGCCCCGCAAAGCAGACGATGATCAAGAACCCGCTGTGCTATGACAGGCCGCTCATCAACGGCGCCTTTGCGATCAAAGACGTCTATCCCGTTTTGCTGCAGGCCATGGATAAGCTGCAGCCCGATGAACTGGAGCCGCTGGGCGATTCCGGCATCATCGGCGTGGGCTGGGCCAGCAGCGGCGGCGAGGCGGCCGGGCTGCTGAAGGAGCGTTATCTTGCGGCGGACGGCATTGAAAATGTAATCAACGTGCTGGAAGAGCTGGAGGATGAAAAGCTCAACGATCTGGAATTCATCGAGCTCAACTGCTGCACCGGCGGCTGCGTCGGCGGTGTGCTGACGGTGGAAAACCCCTATGTTGCCAAGGCGCGCATCCAGCGCCTGCGCAAATTCATGCCCGTGTCCTGCAACAGTCTGCCGGAGGATTTCGGTCTGGACGCCATGAGCTGGACGAAAGAGCTGACGCCGTCCCCCGCGATGAAGCTGGCCGACAATGTGATCAAGGCCATGCACATGATGGCCCGGCTCAAAGAGATCGAAACGGCCCTGCCCGGCATGGACTGCGGCATCTGCGGCGCCCCGTCCTGCCACGCGCTGGCCGAAGACATCGTGCGCGGCTATGCGGAAAAAAGCGACTGTGTGTTCTTTGGCCTGCGCGATGAACACGGCAAAGCGGACTGGATCCCCGCGCCGTTCCGCGACCGGCCGACGCTGCCGCGAACAATGCCCGGCAGCGAGACCAACGATTTTGAACGCACCTTTTTGAAAAAGAAACCCCCGACAAAGGAGGCGGACACATGACCGTCAAAGAGCTGAAAGACACGCTGTCGCTCACCGTGCTGACCGAGGGCGACCTTGACAAAGAGATCACCGGCTGCTATTGCGGCGACCTTTTGAGCTGGGTCATGTCGCGCGCCGTGGAGGGTGACTGCTGGCTGACCGTGATGGGCAACGTCAACGCCGTCGCCGTGGCGGTGCTGACTGACTGCGCCTGCATCGTTCTGGTGGAAGAAGCCGCGCTGGACGCCGACGCGAAAAGCCGTGCCGTGCAGCAGGGCGTAACCATCCTGACCACAGAGAAAACGACCTATGACCTTGCCGTCGCGATTTCGGAGCTGATGAAGTGAAGCTGTTTTATGATTTTCACCTGCACTCCTGCCTGTCGCCCTGCGGCGACAACGAGATGACGCCATACAACCTGGTCAACATGGCAAAGGTGCTCGGCTATGACATCATCGCTCTGACGGACCACAATTCCTGCCGCAACTGCCGCGCCGCCGCAGCGGTCGGCAAAGCGATCGGGCTGCCCGTGATCCCGGGCATGGAGCTGTGCACAAGTGAAGAGATCCACGTCGTCTGTCTGCTGCCGGACTGTGACGCGGCGGACGCCTTCGGCGCCTATGTGCGCGAACACATCCCGCCCGTCAAAAACCGGCCCGAGATCTTCGGCGACCAGCGCGTGATGGACGGCGCCGACACGGTGCTGGATACAGAGCCGCTGCTGTTGACCACGGCCGCCGCCATCAGCGTGGACGACGTGCCGGCGCTGGTGCGGTCCTACGGCGGCGTCTGTTTTCCCGCGCACATCGACCGCAGCTCGTTCAGCCTTTTGTCCTCTTTGGGCGACTTTCCGCCAACGCTGGACGTCACCGCGTTTGAACTGACACCGGCGGCAAAGGAAGAGGATTTTTTGGCCCGGTATCCCGCGACACGGGGCAAGCTGATTTTGCGCGATTCCGACGCGCACTATCTGGAAAACATGCTGTTGCCGGAGCACACGCTCAACCTGCCGGAATGCACGCCGCAGGCCGTGATCGATTTCATCCGGACCCGGCACAAGGTGTAAAGGAGGCGCCGCCATGGAACAGCTCGCATTGCTTCTGTCTTCCATGATCATGCCCGCGACCATGCTTTGCTTTGGCTTTTGGTATCGCCGGCGCGCGCCGAAAACGATGCGTGCCGGGTACCGCACAAGGCGGTCCATGCTGAGCGAAGAGACCTGGAACTTTTCGCACCGGCTGCTGGGAAAATACTGGCGGCGGCTCGGCGGACCGACAGCGGTCGTCAGCATTGCCGCGTTTCTTATCGTCATTGACAAAAGCGAAAACGTGATGGTTGTCACGGTCGCCCTGCTGACCGCTTTGCAGTGCGTTGTGATGGCCGCGACGTTCGTCGCCGTCGAGCGCGCGCTGAAACAGCATTTTGACGAGGACGGCGTCCCGTATGAGGCTGTGGATTGGATGTGACGCATTCAAAGTGGCCACGCGCCAAAACCGGAAGCCGCTCAAATATTGATCAGTATCAGTCCGCCGGCACAAAGAGCGACGCCAAGCAGCTGCTTCAAGGAGATGCTTTCTTTGTAAAAAAACAGAGATACAAAGATCAATGCCACAGCCAGCAGAATATTTGCCGTGACAGAAACCGTGTTCATTTTCCAACCGTTGCGGTAAGCAAGGATATAACCGACTTCCAGCCCGACGATGACCAGTCCCAACACAAACGTGGTCCAGTTCGTTTTTGAAAACTCCGAGAGGATGTTCTTTCCTCTGGCAGAGAAAAAGAAGATTGCAAACGAGATGACCGCCGCAACAAGATAGGTCACCGACAGCGCCGCAAACGGATGCACGGCGGACGGTGTGGATTTGGTGCAGACATTGTAGAAAATGTTTGACACAAGAATCAACAGGATCGGATACAGCATCGGCCACATAGAAACACCTCCAAAAAAAAATAACGCACAACAGCCTTTGTGCGTAAAAGGGACCCAAACCTCTTTTTCAGTATCATACAATCAATCCAAAAATTTGTCAAGCGGAAGGAAGCAAATCGATGACACGCAAAGATAATGCACAGCAACTCTTTCTGACGTATAACTGCGCACAGGCGACCGTCGGCGCGTTCACCGACGTGCTCGGCATGGATGAAAAAACCGCCCTGCGGTTGACAAGCGGCCTCGGCAGCGGCGTCGGCGGCACCCGGCTGGCCTGCGGCACGTTTGTGGGCGCGGCGCTGGTTCTCGGCAGCGTGTATGCCGACGAGAGCGGCAGCAACAAGGCCTTTGTCAGCGCAAAAGTCCGCGAATTTGCCGGATCTTTCGCCGCAAAGCACGGCAGCCTGCTGTGCAGCGATCTGCTGCCGCGGGCAACCGCAAACCGCGATCCGTCGCTTTCCGGCCGTCCCTGCCTGCGGTATGTACTGGACACCGTAGACCTGCTGACACAGATGCTTGGACTGGACGAGGTCCTTGCGGAATGAGCGCATAGGACTTGACAAACTGTCCCGTTTGCGGTATACTGTCCACTGTCAACTGACCGCTGTCCACTGTCAATTGAATATCGGGGTGTAGCGCAGTTGGTAGCGCGCTTGCTTTGGGAGCAAGATGCCGGGTGTTCGAGTCACCTCACTCCGACCATAAAAGAAACCACTTTTGTCTACCACGGCAAAAGTGGTTTTTTCCTGCATTTTGGGCAAAAATCGGGCAAAAATCAAGTAAAAAAAACAAACGGGCTTCAAAGCGGTCGATCGGCTGCTCCTGGGCCCGATGTTTTGCTTTCGATTGTCAAGTGCAGGTCAAATCGGCGGAGCACTTTTTGCTTTTTCTATTGCTTCAGGGAATCGCCAACGGATTGATGCGGAAGAGAAAGCCAATCGTCTGACTGGCTTTACAGATGTGTCCAACCGGTATCAATTTTGTCTCGGACAATTTTCAGTGTTTCCACATCGAGCTTCGGCCAATCGACAACCGTTTGCGCCTTGTTCGTAACCAGATGCGCCTTTTCGGCACACAGGGCGAGCGGCGTGTCCGCCAGTGAATCCGAGTAAAAATTCTCGATCATTGGAAAACCCTGCTCAATGATGTATTTTGCCTTTTCCTTCGCATACATCAGGTTATCAACAAACACATTATATTCGCGATCATACTCAGTCGCCACAAAGTTCACGCCAAGACGCCTGGCAATCGGTTCGATGATACACGCCGGCGAAGCACTGATAATCAGATCGTCGGGCCGTTTTTGTTTTAAATACCATTCAGAAATACGGTATTCATTTTTATCCCAGAACTTTTCAATTTGTTCGTCAAAATCATCAACCTGCGTCAGAAAGCTGAAAAAAGTGCGTTCAAACTGATAGCGCTGAACCTTTCCTTTTTTATACCCGGCTAAGCTCTTCATCACCTTTGGAAAATAGGTAAACCACAGCTTTGGATGCCGTTTTGCGCACCAAAGCGCAAACAGGACGGAGCAATCCGGATAAAAAATCGTTTCGTCAAAGTCGTATGCGTTCAAGATCAATAACTCCCTTCTGTTTCGCCAGTCAAAAATGACTGCTGCCGGTTGACGCGAGCAGGACAAATCCTTTCATTTTTTTACTCAATGGTTAAGATATCGGAAAAACCCGTGATTTCCAAGACATCCAGTACTTCGTTATTCACATGAACAAGTTTCATTTTTCCCTGTTTGTTCATCGCTTTTTGCGTTTTTAAAAACACGCGCAATCCTGCAGACGACACGTATTCCGTATGAAGCAGGTCCAGCGTCAACTCGGTGATTCCTTCCAGATGGTCAAAGATGACTTTTTCAAGTTCAGGCGCGGTTGTTGTATCAATACTGCCAGAAACAGCGACGGAAAGCTTTTGTTGTTCTTGGGTCAGTGATGTTTGCATAGGATTCCCTCCAAATCAAATTGTGTAATTATGATATATTATACATGATTGTCAAAAAAGAATCAAGAAGCAAAACAAAATAAATCGTTTTATTCATGGGGATCAGAATGTTTGAACGCTTTATGCCGGCAAAGCCTTCTGTCAAGAGACCGTCGGGCGTGCTTTTCCACTTAAGAGATTCAAAAAAGGAAAAGACCTTTTTTGTCGGAATCTCGCCGTTTTTATTTGCAAAAACCGGATCATGTGCTATAATAATAGCACATTCAAACTCTTTTCCGCACAGCAGGAAAAGGTTTTAAAAAATGGAAAACCGGAGGTAATGATTATGAAAAAAGTCTTGAAAAAAGCGGTGCTCATCGTTCTGTCGCTGATCATGCTCGTCTCCTGCTTTGCCGCCCCGTCGGGAATGGCTTTCGCCGCGAAAAGCAACGAGGAAACAACGGTGACGAAGCCGGCGCTCGTCGAAAGCGTCATTAAGTATCGCGTGAATTACAAAACGGGAAAATGGGAGAAAGAAAAAAAGACGAGATTTGAGTATTCCAAAATGTATCCGACGCTGATCAAAGAGTATGAATACGACTCGAAAATGAGCGCAAAGACGACTTTGAAGTACACTTTCTTTGAAAACAACAACCCGAAGGTCAGAAAGGAATATAAAGACGGCAAGCTCAACTGGGTCGTGAAGTATCATAAAAACGGAACGATCAACAGGATGGACAGAAAGGGCGAAACGGTCGTCGACGAAAAGATTTTTCAGTACGCGAACGGAGCACCTTATTTCACCATGGTGCTTCACAACAGCATTTTCTATAACGACAGCAAAAAGAAGGCCGTCGATTTCACGATGGAAGAGGTCGATTCCATCGCCGTGACGACGCGCGAAAACGGCCTTTTGAAAAAAACGACGAACACGGGGCTTTATGCGAACTGGAACGAAGGCGAGAAAAAGATCTGGACAAGGTTCAACGGCGTCTATACTGCGAATTATGACGTCAACGGAATCGTGAGCTGGACTTCGGCGAAGTTCAAATTCGGTCCTTCGGGAAAACAGTTGAAGTTCATTGCGACGGTCAAAGACGGACGCGTCGTGCAGGTCGTTAAGCAGAGCATGGGAGTCGACGAAAACGGAAACAGCAAGTGGGTGAATGAATCGAAATACGTCTTCACTTATACCGACCAGAAGATCGACAACGCGAGATATTCTTTGATGATCAACGACATCCTGCTCACATCCGGCAGCACTTATTACATTTACAACTGGTATTGATCGGCTTTTGGTGCACAGAGAAACCGATCAAAGCCGGAACCGGTTCCGGAAAAACAAAAAGACGGCGGACCGTTCGACCCGTCGCCTTTTGTGTGTGAAAATCAATGATCTTTTGAGGCTTGCATATTTTGGCTTTGCAGCAAGGGCACCACAGAGACGGAAAGCCTGCAGCGCAAGCCATTATGTCCGCGAGGATGTACTGCAGCGGACACAGCAAATTGGGATTTGTGGAGTAAAAAATGAAAATGATATTATTAAACGTCAGTCCAAGAAAGAACTGGAAGCAATTTCAAACAGAAGCCTCTGTGTTTCGGCATCAGGCTGCCCGCCGCCGATATACACGGTATACTTTCCGGGAATCAGGCGGCGCTTTCCAGAAGAATCAAACAGTGAAAAGCTCTCATCTGTCAGAGTGAAAAAGACTTCACCGGATTCGCCCGGCTTCAGATGAATTCGCTGAAAGCCCTTGAGCCTCAATTGGGGCTGATCGGGCAGGCCGGCAGAATCAATATAGAGCTGTGCGACCTCGTCCGCCTCCATGCCGCCGACATTCGTCACTGTGACGGCCGCGCCCGCTCCGGTTCTACGCATAGCAGAGTAGACGAAGCGCGTATAAGAGAGACCGAAGCCGAACGGGTAAAGCGGTGGTGTTTTCGCATACATGTATGTCCTGCCGTGTGACATCTCGTAATCGTCGAACGCGGGAAGATCATCCGTGCTTTCCGGAAATGAAATCGGCAGTCTGCCGGAGGGTGAGACCTCTCCGTACAGCAGATCGGCAAGCGCCGCTCCGCCCTGTTCGCCGGGATACCAGATTTCCAGCACTGCTGCGGCATGTTCGGCGATCCACGGGATTGACAGCGCGCTTCCGTTTTCCAGAACAACAATCAGATTCTTGTTGACCTTCCGGATCGCCTGTAAAAGCGAAATCTGTTCCGGCGGAAGAGAAAGATCCGTTTTGTCCTTACCCTCCCGCTCATACTGTGTACCCAGGCCTATGACCGCGACGACGGCCTCGGCCTTTTTTGCCGCCTCCACTTCCCGAGAAAACAAGGCGTCCGGCGTCAACTTCGGCCTTTTCCACATCAGCCGCACAGACGGCGATCCCTGATTCTTCCGGTAACGAAGCAGGAAGGAAACCGGTTCTCCGGCACGCAAAATCAATGGCTCATCGGGGGCAACGTCCAGACCGTCGATGCTGAATTCCGGCGGACAGCATTTGGCGCTGCCGGAAAACTGTACCGAAAAGAGATATTCGCCATTGATCGGCGGTGTAATCGTTCCGCGCCACATCACAGAGAATTCCGCCGTTTTGATGATGGGATCGGGCGCCTGATCAGCCCACGAAAAGTCAATGCTTTCGTCCGTGCGTTTTGTCGGCAGACCAATGAAACAGGCATTATCGTAATAGCTGCCTTGAACGCCGGGCTTTCCGCCGAAGGAAAGCGCAGAGGCGGGAACCGGAACAAACGCGTCTGTATCGGCTTCCCATTGCCACGGGATCAGCTCCGCGTCGTCACCCGCGATGGCACAGATGCCTGCCGCAGGAGATACGGGCGTATTGCGTGGCTTTCCGCTGTAATCGCCGAACTGGACGCAGGCGGCGTTATTGCCGACGACGGCGAGCTTCGTACCGCTTTTCAAAGGTAACACACCGTTGTTTTTCAGCAACACCGCCGATTTGACCGCCGCTTCATAGGCGAGTTTTCGATGCGCTTCACAGCCGATCGCATCCTGCTTCAGCGTATGCCATGGCAGTTTTTCCTGTGCGTCGAACTGGCCCACCTTTATTCTTGCGGCCAACACTCTGCACACGGCTTCATCCAGCCGTTCCTGTGTGATCCTTCCGTCAGCAAGGCATTCACCCAAGAAGGCCGTATAGGTGTTTTGATATTCCGCGGAACCGTCACATTCAAGGTCAACACCCGCATTCAGCCCCGCCGCAGCGGCATCCGCCAACGTCGCTGTATACTTATGATCTTCAAAGATTGCCGCGACGCCGCTGCAGTCCGAAACAACGTAACCGTCGAAGCCCCATTCACCGCGCAAAATATCTGTAAGCAGGCGGCGGTTTGCGTGGCAGGGTGTGCCGTTGACCGCATTGTACGCACCCATGACGGCTTCGCATCCGCCCTCCTGCACCGCCATTCTGAACGGTTCAAGATGGTATTCGCGCAAGGATTTTTCACGCATGACTGCGTTGCACGAAAACCGGTTGTGTTCCTCGTTGTTTGCGGTAAAATGCTTCGGTGTGGCAATGGCTTTCAGGTAGTGGGGATCCTTCCCCTGCAAACCGCGCACGAAAGCTGCGCCGTTCTTTCCCGCAAGGAACGGATCTTCCCCGTAGGTCTCCGCGGTTCGACCCCAGCGCGGGTCGCGCGCAAGGTTCAGATTGGGCGACCAGAATGCGAGCAGACCGTTATACCGTCCCTCTCTGTCCCAAAGGTCGTCAGCATCCACGGGACCGTCAAAGTACGCCGCACGGGATTCCGTCGAAATGGCATCGGCGATTGTTTCCAGAAAAGCGTCGTCAAACATCGCGCCCAGCGCGATCGCCTGCGGGAACACCGTAAAGTGTCCCGGACGAACGACGCCGTGCAGCGCCTCATTGCCGTGATAATACTTCGGAATGCCGAGACGCTCGATTGCTTCGGATGTTTCAACGATGATATTGAGCTTTTCCTCTGTGGTCATCCGGCATACGAGCGCTTCTGCACGTGCACGGATTTCTGGCGTAGTTTTCATAATAACAACCCTTTTTGAAAAGAATACAAAAATATTATAGCAGTTTATGGAGGCGTCGTCAATGCTGAAATCATGCGCTACTCGCAATTGGTAAGAGATTTTTTTTGCTTCTAAAAACGAACCAAAACGTATAGAAATTTATCAGGTACCATCGGCTATAAAAAGCGTGAAGAAATCATTGCCTGCGCATTTGAGCGGAATTTCATAGAAGGTATCAAAGAGCTAGACGATGCGAACCTTCAATTGTTGGCCTCTCTAATTGCTAACGGTACATTGGATATTAAGATTGCAGTCACAAACGGTTCTGGAATTTATCATGACAAACCAGGTATTCTGGAGAATTTTGATGGCAACACGATTGTTTTTTATGGGTCTTCAAATTCAAGTGTAAATGGTTATCAGAATAATTATGAAAAAGTTCGCATTATTAAAAGCTGGTTAACATCAGATTCAGAGAGCATTGAAGATGAATGCGCAGAATTCAATGCGTTATGGACTGATTCCAATCCGCATGTGACAGTATATGATTACACTGTATCTGCTCAAAAAATATTCTGGCTGTTGTTGAAAGGAAACGAGAGGAGGCTAAGCAACCTAAATCTGATCCTATCAAATTAAGAGATTATCAGCAAGCAGCCATCGATGCTTTTTGTGTTCAGCCTTGAACAGCTTTTTGCGCCGAAGATCGCGGGCGGCGACTTCCCGCCGAGTGAACCGGTGGCGCCGGGCGACACCCGCGTCTGGGTCCACTGGCACGGCTTTACAAGCAGTTTTGTCGTGCGTGTCACCGAATAAGATCAAAAGCGCCGGACCCGCTTCGTCCGGTTCCTCCATACCGTCTGCTTTTTCCGTAAAAGGACGCATCGCTTTTCAATAAAAATTCTCCATTCTCAATTGTCCATTGTTTCAACCTCCGCCGTCAAATCCTCCGGCAGCCGTGCCCGGCACCGTTCGACCAGCGCGGCGGCAAAGCGGTTCGGGTCGGTCCCGTCCGGGCGTAGCGCGTCATACGGCGCCGGCAGAGCCACGCTTTTGCAGGTGAAGACCGTTGCGTTCAAAAAGCTTTGCCGCTCCAGCGTGAACACCAGCCCCGCATACCCCAGCGGAACCGCTGCCGCGTCCGGCGCAAACAAAACGCCGCAGTCAAACACCGCGTCTGCCGCTTTGCGATACACCGGCAGCGACACGCCGAACCGCGCCATCAGGTCGCTTTGGGCGGCGCAATAATTCTGCGGCCGCCGGGTCACCACGGTCAGCGCCCGGGCAAACGGCGCAAGAATGGCGATGCGCTGCGCCAAGGCGCCGCCGTCGTCAAGCACCGTGATGCGCGCCCCCGCCGGGGCAAGGGCCGGCAATGCCTTTGCCATACCGTTCAAAAGCAGCCCTGACCGATACGCCGTACCGCAAACAACCGGCAGCCCGGGCGGCGCGGCCACCCCTTTAGGCAGCAGCAGCGGCAGGCGCAGCAAAGACGCCGCCTTGCGCACAGCGTTCCACCCAGCAGTACACGGCGCACCGGGCACGGTCAGGCGGTAAAACGAAAACGCGCCCGGCACCGGCACACGCAGCAATTGCGGCTGCACCTGCTGTTTGCGGCGGGAAGCGGGCGCATCCTTTGGCAAAAATGTGACTGCAATGAACACAGCTTCACCACCTTAAACAAAAAATCAAAAAAATATTTGATAAAAATCACCAAAAATCTTGACAAGCGCGTCGGAACATGATATGCTAATAGCAACGCTTCCATACGCGGAGGCGAAAATTGAATACAACAATTAGATAGAGGCGCGACCTTTCATCAGTACCCGCGCACAGACGGACCTTCGCACGGTCTGCGCTGGGGAAAGGGGAAGTCGCCGAAGGCGGTCAGGCGAACGGCCCCCTGGGCGCACGGAATAAGATCCGGGCGACTGTCGCAGAGTATTCTGCGGAGTGCTATTATAATTGATGCATCGTGGGGAACCACGTCTTCTTATAATGGCCGGACCTCGGTCATTTTTTGTTGATTCGAAAAGGAGTGTTCAAAATGAAAAGAGAACCCGTATTCCAGGGCGCAGCCACCGCGCTCATCACCCCGCTGAACGAGAACGGCGTGGATTATCCCAAGTTCAAAGAGGTCATCGAATGGCAGATCGCCGAGGGCATCAACGCGCTGGTCATCTGCGGCACCTCCGGCGAAGGGTCCACCCTGTCGGACGAAGAGCACCGCGCGGCGCTGAAGTTTGCCGCCGAGGTGGTGAACGGCCGCGTGCCCATCATTGCCGGCACCGGTTCCAACGACACGGCGTATGCCATTTCCCTGACAAAGTACGCCTGTGAGATCGGCTATGACGCCATGCTGGTCGTGACGCCGTATTACAACAAGGCGACCCAGAACGGTCTGGTGGCGATGTTCACCGCCATTGCGGACGCAAGCACCAAGCCCGTCATCCTCTATAACGTCCCGTCCCGCACCGGCGTCAACATCGAACCGCAGACCTATGCCCGCCTGGCGGACCACCCGATGATCACCGGCATCAAAGAGGCGAACTCCAACATCGCGAAGATCGTGGAGACCATGGCCCTCGTGGGTGACAAGCTGGACCTGTATTCCGGCAACGACGACCAGATCGTTCCGCTGCTGGCCTGCGGCGGCAAGGGCGTCATCTCGGTGCTGTCCAACGTGCTGCCGAAAAAGACCGTTGAGATGTGCGACAAGTACTTTGCCGGCGACGTCAAGGGCGCGATGGCGATGCAGTGCGACATGTTTGAACTCATCAAGGCGCTGTTCTGCGAGGTCAACCCCATCCCGGTCAAGGCGGCGATGGCGGCGCTCGGCTTCTGCGAGAACTATGTCCGTCTGCCGCTGACGCCGATGGAGCCGGCGCACGAGGCCGTTTTGCTGCAGTGCATGCGCGATCAGGACCTGCCTGTGTAAGGGGTGGCGGCATGAAGATCATTGTCAACGGCGCCGGCGGGCGCATGGGAACCGTGCTGTGCGGCCTGATCGAACAAAGCGGCGAACACACCGTCGCGGCCTATGTCAGCGCGGAATTCACCCTTGACGAAGCGCAGAACCGCTATCAGAGCATCGACGAATTCACCGGCGACGCCGACATCATCATCGACTTTTCCCACCACACGGCGGTTCCGGCGCTGTGCGCCTATGCGGTGCGGCGCGGTTTGCCGCTGGTCATCGCGACGACCGGCCTGACCGAAGCGGAGCTGGCTGCTGCGGACGACGCGGCGAAGGAAGTCCCCGTGTTCCGCTCGGGCAACATGTCGCTGGGTGTGGCGCTGGTGTCTTGCCTCGCAAAGATCGCGGCCAAGGCCCTGCCGGACGCAAACATCGAGATCGTGGAGGCGCACCACAACCAGAAGCTGGACGTTCCCAGCGGCACGGCGCTGCTTTTGGCCGACGCGATCAAATCCGTCCGGCCCGAAAGCACCTATAACATCGGCCGGCACGAAAACGGCAAACGGACGGACAACGAGATCGGCATTCACTCCCTGCGCATGGGCAGCGAGGTCGGCACGCACGAGGTCATCTTTGCCACCGGCTCTCAGGTCGTCACCTTGCGGCACGAGGCCGAAAACCGCGCCCTCTTTGCGGAAGGCGCGCTGACCGCGGCAAAATTCCTGTGCGGCAAAGAACCGGGCCTTTACAATATGGACGACATCTTTGAATAAGATTTCGTGCGGGGTACGCAAAAAAGAACAGACAACAGGGCGGCGTTGATAAAGCGACGCCCTGTTTTTAATTCGGAATTCGGAATGCGGAATTCGGAATTGATGTCGCGCCATACATTCCGGCAACCGTCAGATCTGTGCCGCGAAGAAAGCCCGGATACTGCAACAAGTATGTTCATTAGAATAAAACCGCCGGATTTGCATTCTGATCAAAGTGTTCCTGGCTGTCTGCACGATTCTTTCGTGAGTACAATTTCAGGATGGTGCATCTGTTCCCCGCGACCGCAATTCGGAATTCCGGTGTGCTTTGCTGCGCAAGATGTGCCGATCCTGCAATCACGGCGCGCAGCCCATAAAATCTACGCTGTTCCGATGGATCGCCGCTTTTCTTCGCGGACGAAACAAAACCGTTGCGGCTCTGTTCCCCGCGACCGCAATTCCGAATTCATAATTCCGAATTCCGAATTACACAGAAAGACCACCCGCATCCCTGCAAGTGGTCTTTTGCTTTTCCAAATCGAATCAGTTCAGCTTGCCGTACAGCGAGAAGCCTTCTGCGCCGGCGTCGGTTTTCGGCGCACGGGTCGGCGCTGTGGTCTGCTGCGGTCTGGGGCCGCGATTGCCGCCGCGTCCGCCGCGATTGCGGTTGTTGCCGCCGCGATTGCCGCGATTGCCGCCGCCCTTGGACGGGTGAGACGGCTTGACGCCGTCTGCCAGCGTGATGACCACGCGGCGCGCTTCATCGCTGCCCACAGAGTGCGAGGTGACGCCTTCGATCTCCTGCACGGTTGTGTGGATGATGCGGCGCTCATAGGGATTCATCGGCTCAAACTTAAAGTCGCGGCCATACTTCAGAACCTTGTCCGCGTTCTTGCGCGCCAGGTTCGCCAGCGTGGTTTTGCGCTTTTCACGATAGTTGCCGACGTTGACAGAGATGCGGGAATACTCGCCGTCGGTCTTGACCTTGTTGGCGACCAGGCGGGTCAGGTACTGGATGGAATCCAGCGTTTCGCCGCGGCGGCCGATGACGATGCCGTAATCCTCGCCGCAGTCCAGCTCCAGCAGAACTTCGTTGTCTGCCAGCAGGAAAGGCTCGACGCTTGCCTTGGCAACGCCCATGCCCTCAACGATTTTGATGAGGTAGGCGGCAGCCGCCATGACGCCGGGCTTGCCTTCGATCGAAATCGGCGTGCGCACTTCCGGCGCAAGGGGCGCCTCGGCCTTTTTCGGCTCCGCCTTCGGGGCGTCCGGCTTTTTCGGTTCGTTCTTTGGCGCCTGCGGGGCTTTGGCCTTTTGCTCCGGCTTTTTGTCTGCCTGCTTTTTCTGCTGCGGCTTCTGGTCTTTCTTCACGGGTGCGTCGGCCTTGGGCGCGGCGCTTTTTTTGGACAGGTCCTTCTTCGCCGGTGCGTCGGGAACTTCATAGAACGCTCTGGCTTCGGCCTTTTTTCCGCCGAACAGACCAAGCACCTTTTTGACCGGCATCGCAAGCACTTCCGTGTGGATGTCTGCGGTTTCGGGTGCGTTCAGCGCGGCGATGGCGTTTGCACGGGCCTCTTCAATGGTCGCACCGAATGCTTTTGCTTCATAGATCATAAGTGATCACCACCGTTAATTCATTAAGTTTTTTTGGCCGATCAGGCGTCGGCCGGTTGGGTCGTGTCGTTGCTGCCGACCGACCGCTTCATCGCTTCATAGGACCGGCGATCAATGGTTTCTTCCACCATCATGCGCGCGATGGTTTTGCGCGGGGCATACAGATGACCGAGGATCAGCGTCTGGAAAAACGCAAAGATATTTGAAAGGATCCAGTACATGCCCATGCCGGCGGGGAACATAAAGGTGAAATAAAGGGACATCAGCGGCATCATGAACATCATGCAGCCCATCATCTGCTGATTTTCCATATTCGGGTTGTTTTTCTTTTGACGAATCTGTGACAGCACGCTTGTCATCATTGACGTTGCGAAGGCAAGGATCGGAATGAGAAGAAGGACCTTCGCTTCGGCAGAGGCGGCGCCGAAATTTTTCAGGGTGTCAAAGCTTGGCACGGCGCCCAGATCGATGCCGAACATGGTGAATTTGAAGTTGCGGATCGGTTCAATGTCACCGGCGTACTGCGCTGCGGTTGCGGGGATTTTCGGCAAAATCCTGTCGATGTTGGAAATGATCGCCGTTTCCATATAGTTGGCCTGCTTGCCGGAAATGTTCAGAACGCTTTTGGCAGCTTCGGTCAGCGTTGCCAAAAGCCCCGGCTTGACGTCAAGCACATAGGTCAGCGGCTGGCGCACAACACCGTAAAGGCCCCAAAGAATGGGCAACTGGAATAAAAGCGGCAGGCAGCTTCCCGCCATGGCGCTGTAGCCTTCGCGCTGATAGAGCTCGTTGGTCTCCTGCTGAATCTTCTGGTTGCGCTCCTGCGGCGCATAATCCTGATACTTTTCGCGGATGCGCCGGATCTTCGGCTGCATGCGGACCTGCTTTGCAGAGCTCTTTTGCTGCTTGATCGTGGTTGGCAGAATGAGCAGGCGGAAGAACAGCGTAAAGATGATCAACGACAGCCCGTAGTTGTTGACGAACTGGAACAGAACCCGGAACAGGGCGCCGAAGATCGAATAAAGAAATGCGAACATGCGTTACCTCCGTAATGGATTTGGTGGATCATGTTTCACCCGGCCTTGTCCGTCTTTTGTTTCTTCGGCGGAACGGGGTCATACCCGCCCGGAGACAGCGGATTGCAGCGCAGCAGACGCCAGAGCGCCAGCAGAGCGCCGCGAAACGCACCGTGCGTTTCAATCGCTTCTATTGCATAAACGGAGCAGGTCGGATAATACCTGCATGAGGGGCCGAAGTGCGGTGAGATGTGGGCACGATAAAACCGGATGAGGGCAAGCAGGATCGTTTTCATTGCGTGACCCCCAGTTCTGAAAATGCCTGGCGCATCGCAAGTTCCACCTGCGTACTTTTCAGCCGGGTTGTTCGCGTGCGCGCAACAAACACCAGGTCCCACGTGCCGGAAAACGCGGCCGTGCTCAGCGTGGACTGAAAAGCGGCGCGGATGACCCGGCGGGCGCGGTTGCGCTGAACGGCGTTGCCGATCTTTTTGCTCGTTGTGATCCCGACACGACAAATACCCACACGGTTTTTCATTGCATAGACAACCAGTGCGGGCTTCGCACAGGACTTGCCCCGGTGATACAGGCGCAAAAAGTCCTTGTTCAGTTTCAACGAAAGAAAGCGCGGCATGACATCAACTCCAGCGCGGGGCAGTCGCGGCGGACCAAAGCCGGCGGCTGCCGGGGTTCGGCAATCGGCCGACATCAATAGGTGAGCTGTTTTCTGCCTTTCGCACGTCTGCGGGCCAGAACCTTGCGGCCGTTCCGGGTCGCCATTCTTTTGCGGAAACCGTGCTCCATCTTTCTGTGGCGCTTCTTGGGCTGATACGTTCTTTTCATGTCATAGACCTCCTTTTTCATTTGACTGGTCCCGGACCGAAGTCTCCGGGGTTATGTAATCACGCGAGCCGTGGTTACTTTGACGTTCGGGGCGCAAAAACCCTGCGTTCCGATATTATACCGCAAAGGACCTTGTTCTGTCAACATTTTTTTCAAAATAAAATTCCCGATTTTATTCCCGAAAATCCGGCGTCCGGCTGCCCGCATTTTTGTCTGTACTGTGAACGTGCAGCCTGCTTTTTGTGCAACCATACCATTTGTGCGGCTGCATTTTCTAACTGCCCAAAACGAAAAAACGGGAGAAAGCAGTTGCAATTTGTCGTGAAATTTGATATAATAAGCAAAATCGAATGCACTTGTTTTGTGCAAAATCACTTTTGGGCGCCGCCGAACACATGCAGTCTGCGCGTGATGCCGCTTTCAGACGCGCCCGTTTAGGAGCTTGATAATTATGAAAAATCGATCGCGATCCTTGCGCGCTCTGGCGCTGCTTTTGTGCGCCGTCCTGCTGATCTGCTGTTTTTCCGGCTGCAAAAAAAATAAAAAAGAACCGATGGCTGAGGCGCAGCAAAGCGCCGCGCCGACCGGTGAGGCCGTGCAGACCAAGGAAGAAGAAAAAAAGCCCCTGACCGACTATAACCGTCTGACGGGGCTGGACGATCTTTCAAACAAGGCAAAGGGCAAGCGGCCGGTCGCCATCATGATCAACAACATCAAGGCCTCGCTGCCGCAGTACGGCATCGCGGGCGCCGACCTGATGTTTGAGTGCATTGTGGAGGGCGGCATCACCCGCATGATGGCCGTCTTTGCCGATTACACCAAGATTCCGGACGTTTGCTCGGTGCGCAGCTGCCGGTATTATTTCCCGATCCTGGCGCAGGGGCTGAACGCGTATTACATCTGCTTCGGCTGCAACCCGACGCTGGGCAAGAACGCGCTGGAAAAGACCCGGATCGACTATATCGACGGCAACGAAGATTACGACCAGTTGATTTTCGGCCGTGACCCGGAACGGCTCAAGCGTTACAGCCGGGAGCACACCGCCTTTGTCAAGGGCGGCAGCCTGCCGCAGTTCTTTAAGGAGCGCGGCATCAACATGAACTATGCGCCGGGAAAAGACGACTATATCTTCAATTTCCGCAAGCCGAAGGCTGTCAGCGATCAGGCGTGCGAAAGCGTGCGGCTGAATTTTTCCAAGTCCTATTACACGACCTTCTCCTACGACAGCGACAGCAAGGTTTATCTCAAGACCCACTGCGGCAACCGGCACATGGACACCGCCGCGAACAAACAACTGCAATATACCAACGTCATCATCCTTGAGACCGACGTCGAGCTGGTCAACGGCGGCCCGCTGGTGAAATACGGCTGGCAGGGCACGGGCTATTACCTGTCTTACGGCACGGTGCGCAAGATCACCTGGATCAAAAAGAGCTATGACGACCCGCTGCTTTTGATGAACGAAAACGGCAAAGAGATCCAGATCAACGAGGGCACCAGCTATATCGGCATGCTGGGCTACAACAGCACCGTATTTTAAGTGATTGCAAAACTTTTATGAAATTCCGAAGTTTTTGTGAAAAGCTTGAAATATCAAAGAACACATGGTATAATGTGTATGCAATAAACTCGAAAGGGGTATGAATCATGAACGAAACATTCCAGAAGATCGTGAAAGCTTTTTCCGATTTCATCAACGAAATCGTTGATTTCTTCAAAGGTCTTGTGAAAGACATTCGGAAGTTCAACGACGAAAACACCTGAGCAACATAACCCGAAAAATGAATCTCCGCCGGCAACAGCGGAGATTTTCATTGTAAATTGAAATATGGGGTGAAAAAACAATATGGCATTAAAAGACATCGACAAGGCGGCTGCGGATAAAGGCAGCGGCGTCAAAACCCTCTGGCAGTTCGTCAAATTCATCTTTGTGAGCCTGCTCGCGATGATCGTGCAGTTTGCGCTGCTCAACCTGCTCAAGCTGATCCCGCAGATTCGGGCGTTGTATGACCAGCCCTTCAGCTGGTGGGTCTTTGTCTATACCGTCGCGGCCGGCGGCCTGGGCTATTTCATCGTCAGCAACACCGCCAACATTGCCGCACAGATCGTGGCATTCTTCGTTAACCGTGAAAAGACATTCAATTCCAGCGCCAACATCGCCGTGACGCTGCCGATCTATATCATCTTTACGGTGGCGCTGATCGTGTTTTCTGCCTGGCTGAACCCGACGCTGAAGGACCTGTTTGTAGAAAAGCTTGACTGGAACGATGGCCTTGCTGCGAACGCAGCGACGATGATCTGCTCCGCCGTGCAGTTCTTCCTGTATTTCCCGGTGGACAAGATTCTGTTCCGCAAGCCGAAGGAAGAAGCGCCGGCCGAAGCCGCCGCGGAATGATCCAAACCATATGATTATGAAACGCTGTCCGGAAGGATGGCGTTTTTTTAGCGAAATTGCTCGCTTCGCTCACAGCTAAAAATGCCAATCAGCTCGCGCAGCGAATTTCGCTGACCGAAGATCCATTCCACTGCGCAAGCAAAAGGAGGACCTCCTGTTTTGTCAAATCAAGAAATCACGCTCCATTTGCACCGCCACGCATTGACAAACACGCGGAAGGGGGTGTGTACTTCCCTTGTCGGAGAAACTGGCAGATATTACAATGGGGAGCGTATCATATGGAAACCATGAAAAAGAGCTTGTCCGTCCTGCCGGCAGTGGTGCTGGCGTTCGGCGTGCTGAGCCTGACCGCGCGTGCCGATACGAACTGCGGCGTGCGCACCGTCGCGATCACCGAAAAGCCCGTGTGCTATATGCCGGACCGCGTCGTGCAGCGCGCCTGCACCTGAACCTGCCATGGTCGCAAAGCCGGTGAAAGCAGTTTTGTCCGGTTCTTCAAAGATCTATTCTTCAATCATATCCAGATGCCGCTCTGGGCGCTGTTCAAAATCAAGGGGCACAGAACCTGTTTCTGCGGCAGAATCCACTATTGAGCGGTTCGCCGTCCGCAAGCCGACCTGCGGTCGGCACAACATCAACGCCTTCTGTTTTCAAACGTCCTCTCCATGCGAGGGGGCGTTTTTGATTGGGACGATCCCGGGTCTCGGCTGCCGAGGCCCGAAAAAAGGCTGCCGATTCGGCGGCGCTGCAAGGCGCGCGCACCTCTCTCCTCAACGTTTCCGCATCAGATCGCGGCGCCTGCGGAGCGGTTTTTTTCGGCGGCAGCGCGTCACGCACGGAGCCGCCCGCGTCGGGTGCGTACAAAAAAGCCCCCGCCGGGCATCCGCAGCGAACGCTCCGACGGGGTGTTCTGTTTCGTGTGTAATCCGATTACTCCGTTTCCCCGGTCAGGACGGTCCAGCCGTCCAGGCTGCCCTCGGTGACGCGAACAGATACCGCGCCGTTTTTGACCTCCACCGTACCCAGCGCACCGGGAAAGCACAGCGGCAGCGTGACGTTCTCTGTCACCGGGTTCAGCCGAAGGACCCGCCGCGCGGCATCGACCCGCAGGCCCAGGGCCGCGTTCAGTGTGGTCCAGCTCGACATCGGGCGCGAGTAGTGGTGGCCGCACTCCCAGTGGTCCCACAGCGCGCCGAACCGGAACTGATTGTCGCGGATGGACGTGATCAGGGTGTGCGCGTCGTCACACAGTCCCACGCTCAGGCAAAGCGCGGCCATGACATAGACGATGCCCGTCCAGACGGCCTCTGTCTGACAGTTTTTGTGCGAATGCAGCGTATCATGCCGCCCGTTGGGGCAAGTGGCGTTGATGAGGCCGCTGTCCGGATCAAAGTTCCGGTCCAGAATGGCCCGCACAACAGCCCGGATCCGGTCGTCGCCCAGGTTGCCCCCGATCCCCGCCGTGCGCAGAAACCATTCCCCGTCAAGCTGGTCGGTCATCAGGGTTTCGTCCTTTTGGTCGCCGGCGCGCCACAGGTCATAGTATTCTCCGTTCCACAGGCGCGTTTCAAGGGCGGCAAGCCCTTTTTCAAGCAGGCGCCTCCATTCTTCGGCGCGGTCGGCGTCACCCATCTCATCGGCGATCCGGGCGGCGGCCTTCAGTGCGGCAAGCCACAGAACCGAGATATACACCGGCGTCCCGGTGAAATTCCAGGCGTCAAAGGTGTTCCGCGTCGTGTCCCGGTCGGGGAGCCCGTCGCCGTCTGTGTCAAGCGCACCGATGGAATCCATGGCGCGGCCCACATGCGGCCACATTTCCTTGAGGTACGCGGCGTCGCCGGTGAAAAGATAATCGCGCAGAACCATCAGCACAAACTGGTTGTTCATGTCCACGCGGTCATAGCCGCCGTTCACATGATCCAGATCCGGCGCGAAGCAGTGGTGCACGCGCCCGTCCTCGCGCTGAAAGGCGGCGCCCATGCGCATCTGACGAAGCTGCAGGTCCGGGAACAAAGCCAGCAGGCTGAACGACGCGTGATAGGTGATGTCTGTTGTGTGGAAGCCGCAGAAGCCCAGGCCCTCCCACAGGCCGAACTTGCCGTCTTTCAGGTACCACGAACACTTGACAAGCGTGCTCAGATGTCCGCTCCAGCAGTCCGGATAGACGTCCGGAAGGGTCGTGTCATAGAGCAGCTTTGAGAACGCGGCAGCCTTGTCAAACACCGCTGAACGGTGCGCTTGCAAAAAGGCGTTTGCGTCTGCGGCGCCGCCGAACAGATTTTCATAGTAGTGTCCGAGCCGCCGCCCGTCTTTTGAGAAGTGATTCGGAAAATACCAGGTCAGAATAAAACGCACCGTCTTTTTCTCGCCCGGGGCAAGGCGCACCGTACCGCACAGCGCGGCACTGCCGAATTCCTCCGGCTTTTGAATATGCAGGCGGTCCTGCCCTTTCATTGCCGCAAGGAACATGGCCAGATCTTCCCGCGTTTCCGGGAATGCGGGCTTTGTATCGCGGATGCGCCGCAGAACGGATGCGGCGAAGGGGTACCGGAGATATGCGCCGAAAAGCGCGGCGAGCTCATCGTCGGTCAGCGCCTCCGGATTCTCCGGAACCGCGGGCGGCGGCGCACCGACGTCGCTGTTTGGCAGCCGGCCCGTTTCGCGGAAGCCGAAGAGCACGGATTCCTGGCTGACGCCGAACGCGTCGTCGTCAAAGATATACTCCCGGATAAAGCGCCGGTATTCTCCCGCGATATAGCTTTTTTCGCCGTCGCCGCCGATGCTCAGGCACACCTGGCCGCAGTTCGGCGCGTCGGACACCTCGGCAGGACGCATCGTGATGCTGACGCCGCCGGGCACCTCGGAAAGCACGTTCCGGCAGCCGCCGTCGTTGCAGAATTCCGGCACAAGGGTGCCGAGCAGGCTTGCCGTCAGCGGCTCGGTGCCCGGATTTTCGATCTCGAAATCCAGATAAAACCCCGGGGTGGCGGCGACGTCCGTCCGGTGCGGCACAAACGGCGCGACCGCCCGCCCCGTCAGCCGGCAGGGCAAAGCCGCGTCTTCATACTGCAGTTCGCACACGGGGAACCGCCCGTCAAAACAAATTTTTTCCACCGGTTTGTTCCAGGGGAACGCCCGATAGGTGAAATCGTCCGGCTCGGTCCGCATACCGAGCTTTCGTACCACGGGCCGCCGGCCCGCCTGCTCTGCCCGGATCCAGAACGACAGCGCGCCTGTGCTGCTTTCGCCGTCGTCCGCCTTGCTTTCCCAGCAGATCCTGGTCAGTCTGGGGGGATTCGCGATCTGCCAATAGTGAAACTCGCCGTCGGGAAAAAGCTCGACCGTTCCCGTGCCGATGCCGCCCAGCGCGATCCCGCTGCTGCTGGGCTTGGTCATCATGATCTTTGCCACAAGAAAACCGCCTTTCATTCAGACTTGTTTATGGTAACAGCACAATTCCATCCGGAGCATGCTATTTCACAACCTTCACCAAAAAGTCGCCGCGCATCCCGTTCCAGTTGAAAAAGACCCGCGTGGACCCCTCGCCGACAGGGAACATCCGCCCGCCAACGATCCGGATGACGGACCGGTCATAGCCGTAAAACCTGGTGCCGGCAAGCACGGGGAAGATATAGCCGTCGTTGTCATAGGCCAGGATCCAGACCTGCTGCGACCTGGAAATGGTATAGGTCTGCTTTTCCGCTTTGACGGTCAAGATATCCGGGACCGCGCTGACAGGCCGTGACGTGATCGGCATCTCAATGTTCTTTTCCCCGGCATCGTCCGTCTGCGGCGCGTCAGAAAGCGACAGTGTGATCTGATGCAGCCGTGTCGCCCAGCCGACCGGGCCCCATTCGCCATAGGCATATCCGAGATACACCGGGTCGCCCGCACCGATGTGGCCGTCCGCGCGGCCGGAGATCCCGCAGTTGTGGAGGTACTGCGCCGTGTTGGTCTTGATGATGTCGCTCTGACGGAAGTTCACCCCGTCGAAGGATTCCCAGACAGAGATAAAACTGTCGGAAGAAAAGCGCTTGTCTGTAAAAACGGCGATGAACCGTCCGAACGCATCCACATATTTCACATCCGTCGAATCGGCGCCGCCGTTCTTTTCCGGAATGACGTCCCCCTTGTATTCCAGCGTGGCGGGCCAGTTTTCGTCGGTTGCGTCCGCAATGGCCAGCCGCGTTGCCGGTTCGTTTTGGTTCCAACTGTAATAGATATAGAGCCGGTCGCCCATCAGCACAAACGACGGCTCCCCGGCGCCCCAGTAATCCGGGTTGCCGGTGTATTCGATCAGCGGCGCAGGTTCGGCGCCCCAGCCGCTGCCCGTCCATTTTTCATACGGACCGTCGGGAGATTTGCTGCGCGCCACGCAAATATCGTTGTCAACGCCGCGATTGTCCAGCGTTGTTGTGTAGCCGATGTAATAGTAGCCGCCGAACTTGATGACGCCCGGGTCGCAGGTGGAAAGATCGTCCCAGCCGCCGCCGGTCGGCTTCAGGGCCAGCTTTTCGGCGCTGCTGCGCTTTCCGCCGTCATACAGGCGCTGATAGCTGATCATGTCTGAAATGTCGCCGGGGCCGTCGGTCGCGCACCAGACGTCCAGGCTGCCGTCGGTGTTGAGGATCATCGACGGGCCGTAGCGATAACCGCCGCCCTCCACCCTGGGCGTATAGATATCGATTCCCGTGTCAACGGCGTCGGCCCGGATGTACATTGACGCGTCGCCGGGTGCAGCAGGCTGTGACGGCGCAAAATCCCCGCCGCCGACCGCAGGCGAAAACGCGGAAGAAATGAGATACACCCAGGCAAGCAATGTTTTCAAGACCTGATAAAAAGTGTACGCAGACATTGTGCTGATCCTCCTTCGCTTTTTGTCTGAAAAACCCATGTATTCATTATAAAGCAAATCTTCCCGTCCGTCAATACAAACCGGCCCGCTTTTGGCAAAAGCGCAGCAAAGGGCGCCTTTTATGCAAGGCGTTGCAAAGCATTCCGTCATCGGACCGTTTGAACAGCATGACCGAAGATAAACAAATCGGGCTTCAAAGCGGTCAAACGGCTGCTTTGAAGCCCGATGCTTTTCTTTCCGTGTGAACGGCGGACTTATCCCCCGTCAATAATCTCCTGCGCAATCACGCGGCGGGTGACGCAGCGGTCCATCGCCTGTTTTTCAATCAGGCGGTGCGCCTGGGGTTCGTCCATGCCCCGGTGCTCGATCAGGATCCATTTGGCGCGGTTGACCAGCCGGATCTCTTCCATCTTTTCCTGAAGGGTGAGTGTTTTCTTTTCGGTCTTGCGCAGCCGCTCGCGGGCCGTCGCCATCCATTGCAGCGCCGTTGCCATCCGCCCGGCAGAGGTGGGCTTGAGCAGGGTGAATACGCCATACGGCGTCAGGCGCTCGGTCACTTCGGCATAGAACGCTTCCCGCAGCATGAGCAGACCGACCGTTTCGTTTCCGGCGCAGACATCCACGGCAAAGCGCAGACCCATATCGTCCGGCAGCGGCGCGTTGATGATGACAAAGTCAAAGGCGCGCTCGGCAAAGGCGCGTTTTGCGGCGCTGATATCGGTGACCATGCGCACAGGCGCAAAGCCCGAGGAGGGCAGCAGCGGCAGCAGCGCTTCATTGAATTTTTCTGCCGCGGAAACAACGAGCACACTGTAAACGCGCTCTTGCAGTTCCATTCCGCACCCCCCTTTCTTTGTCTTTCGGCGTTCCTTTTGTTTACGTTCCTTTTGTTTATCTGTTGCAATAAATATCCAGCACCCGCGCCGGCACATGGGCGCAGATAAAATCGCTGGTCGCCGCCACGGTACACGCAGACGCCAAAGACGCCGGCAGCTTTTCGTACTGTGCAAGCGACTGGGCGTTTTCTTTGAACAGATTGACGTCTGACGGCGGCGGCAGCTGCAGGTTCTGCGTCAGGCCGTCCAGCGCGGCATAGATCAGCAGCGCAAACGCAAGGTACGGATTGGCCGTCGGGTCTGCCGAGCGCAGCTCCATGCGGCGGTATTCATCGGCAGCCGCCGGGATGCGGATCAACTGGGAACGGTTTTCACCGGACCAGGAGATGTAACCCGGCGCCTTGTTTTTGCCAAGCCGCTGATAGGAATTCTCGGTCGGGTTTAAAAATGCCGTCATCCCCTCGGCATGCGCCAAAACGCCCGCCATGATCTTTTGCAGAACGCCGTCGTCCGTGCACGGCTGCACAGACAGATTGATGTGGAATCCGTTGCCCGGCGCGTTCGGCAGGGGCTTGGCGGAAAAATCGGCAAACAGACCGTTGCGATGCGCGACGGTTTTCACCACGGTCTGAAAGGTCATGGCCTGATCGGCGGCGGTCAGCGCGTCTGCATAACGGAAGTCGATCTCGTTCTGACCGGGGCCCTCTTCGTGGTGAGAGCTTTCGGGGCGGATGCCCATCTGCTCCAGCGTCAGGCAAATTTCGCGGCGCACGTTTTCACCCTTGTCTTCCGGCGCAATGTCCATATAGCCGGCGTCGTCATAAGGGATCTTTGTCGGCTTGTCGTTTTCATCCAGCTGAAACAGATAAAACTCCTGCTCCGCGCCGAAAAAGAAGGAACAGCCCTGCTGCGCCGCGGCGGTCATCGCCTGCTTGAGCAGACTGCGGGTGTCGCATTCAAAGGGCGTGCCGTCGGGATAAGTGATGCGTGTAAACATGCGCACCACGCGGCCTTGCTCCGGCCGCCAGGGCAGCAGCGCCAGCGTGTCCGGCTCCGGCCAGAGCAAAAGGTCAGACCGCGCCTCGTCACCGAACCCGGCAATGGCCGAAGCGTCAAACGCGATACCATAGGTGAACGCACGCTCCAGCTCGTCAGAAAGGATCGAAATGTTCTTTTGCTTTCCGAAAACGTCGCAGAACGCCAGACGGATGAATTTGATATCTTCCTCCCGCACGAACTGCAGCACTTCATCTTTGGAAAACTGCATAAGATGCACCTCCTGGAACAATGCCGCCCACTGCTTTCTGCGGCACTGTTTAAATAAAGAAAACGCTCATCCGGGCGCAGGGATACCCTGCCCGAATGAACGCCGTTGCTCATCGTTTTTATTATACGCTCATTGCGGCCCAACGTCAAGGGCGAACAGGAAAAACAGATTCAACAAAAATCTTTCTTGTTGCAAACATGAATTTGTGCTTTTTGCAAAAGTTTGCGCTTTTATACAAAAAAAGGGTTGACAAACGGCACAACGCGGGTGTAGAATGGCGCTCGTAAGGCAAAGGGGTCTTCGCGTATCAGCGCTTGAAGACTCTTTTTGTTTTTAAAACCGCATATCAAAAGGCAACGGCGTCTTTTCCGTGGCGGGGGTCCCCCGCCCGAAAAGGCGCCGTTGTTTGTCTGCAAGGAGGATTCTAATGTCATACGTCAACGAAGTCATCGCACAGGTCATCAAAGAAAACCCGAACGAGCCGGAATTTCATCAGGCTGTCAAGGAAGTGCTGCTGTCACTGGAACCCGTTGTGGCCCAGCATGAAGCACAGTTCCGCCGCGACGCGCTGCTGGAACGGCTGGTCAACCCGGAACGGCAGGTCAAGTTCCGCGTGCCGTGGATCGACGACAACGGTCAGGTCCATGTCAACACCGGCTACCGCGTTCAGTTCAACAGCGCCATCGGCCCCTATAAAGGCGGCCTGCGCCTGCACCCGAGCGTCAACCTCGGCATCATCAAGTTCCTCGGCTTTGAGCAGATTTTCAAAAACAGCCTGACCGGCCTGCCCATCGGCGGCGGCAAGGGCGGTTCCGACTTTGACCCGAAGGGCAAGAGCGACCGCGAAATCATGGCGTTCTGCCAGAGCTTTATGACCGAGCTGTCCAAGCACATCGGCGCAGACACCGACGTGCCGGCCGGCGACATCGGCACCGGCGCGCGGGAGATCGGCTATATGTTCGGCCAATACAAGCGTCTGCAAAACCAGTTCACCGGCGTTCTGACCGGCAAGGGCTTGCCGTTTGGCGGCTCGCTGGCCCGGACCGAGGCCACGGGCTACGGCCTGCTCTATATCACGCAGGAGATGCTGCGCTGCCACAACATCGACATCGCCGGCAAAACCATCTGCGTTTCCGGCGCGGGCAACGTGGCGATCTATGCGATCGAAAAGGCGCAGCAGCTTGGCGCCAAGGTGGTGACCTGCTCGGATTCCACGGGCTGGATCTATGATCCCGACGGCATCGACATCGCGCTGCTCAAAGAGATCAAGGAGGTCAAGCGCGCCCGCCTGACGGAATATCTTGCCGGCAGACCGAACGCGCAGTACAACGACGGCAGAGGCGTGTGGAGCATTCCGTGCGACATCGCGCTGCCGTGCGCCACGCAGAACGAGCTGACCCTTGACGACGCAAAGCAACTGGTTGCAAACGGCGTCACCGCCGTTTCCGAGGGTGCAAACATGCCCACGACCGAGGACGCGACCGCCTATCTGCAGGAACAGGGCATCCTCTTCCTGCCGGCCAAGGCCGCAAACGCCGGCGGCGTGGCGACCTCTGCGCTGGAAATGAGCCAGAACAGCGAACGTCTGCACTGGACGTTTGACGAGGTGGACGCCATGCTGAAGGGCATCATGGTCAATCTGTATCACAACATTGACGAGGCCGCAAAGAAATACAACTTTGACGGCAACTACATCGTCGGCGCAAACATCGCGGGCTTTGAAAAGGTCATGGAAGCGATGATGGCGCAAGGCATTGTCTGATCATCAAGGATCATACAGGACATGAGGACTTCTCTCTGAACGTAGCCATTTTGGTATTTGCCTTCTCATGTCTGTATTGATACGGGGGCAAAGACGTCTTTCCTGACTCTCTGAAGGCGTCTTTGTCTCCACTTTTTTGCGGATACCGCAAAGCGAACCCATGTCCGATTCCCCTTGATGAAAAACATTTGAATGATTGAAGTATAAGGAGTGAAAGCGATGAAACCGGCAACCGAACAGCAAAAAGAACAGATCTTTTTTATGGAACCGAAAGAAGACATCGAACTGAACGTGACGCAAACCGACCCGCAGGTGCGGGCGGCATATCTGAAACCCGACGCCGCGCAAAGCGACTTTGCGCAAAACACAACCACGCACGATTGAGGTGATTCCATGTGCTCTGTGATGGGCTACTGCGGCTGCGGACCGCTGCCCGAAACTTTTCTCAAAGGCTTTGCGCAGACCGTGTCGCGCGGGCCGGATATGGACCGTGTGGTTGACACCGGCAGCGGCGTGCTCGCGTTTCACCGCCTGTCCATCATGGGACTGCACGAAGCGGGGATGCAGCCGTTCCTGCGCGACGGGAGCGCCGTGGTCTGCAACGGCGAGCTGTACGGCTTTATGAAGATGAAGCGCGCGCTGGAAGAGAAGGGCTACACCTTTCAAAGCGACTCCGACTGCGAGATCCTGCTGCCGCTGTATTTTGAATACGGCGTCGAAATGTTTTCCATGCTCGACGCGGAATTTGCCCTCATCCTTTTTGACGGCAAAACGCAGGAATTCATCGCTGCGCGCGACCCCATCGGCATCCGGCCGCTGTATTACGGCTATGACGACAGCGGTGTGATCCTTTTTGCCAGCGAGCCGAAAAACCTTGTGGGGCTGTGCGGTGAGATTCTTCCCTTCCCGCCGGGCCATTACTGGAAGGGCGGGCAGTTCATCCCCTACTGCGACATCGCCGCGGTCGATGCGGTCATCCGTGACGACCTTGACACCGCGTGTGCGCACATCCGCGAAAAGCTGATCCTCGGCGTCAAAAAGCGTCTGGTGGCAGACGCAAAGGTGGGCTTTCTGCTGTCCGGCGGGCTGGATTCCTCGCTGGTCTGCGCCATCGCCGCAAAGGAGAGCAAAACGCCCATCCGCACCTTTGCCATCGGCATGGACACCGACGCGATCGACCTCAAGTATGCCCGGCAGGTCGCGGACTTCATCGGCAGCGACCACACCGAGGTCTATATGACAAAGCAGGACGTGCTTGACAGCCTGGAAACCGTCATCCGTCTGCTCGGCACATTTGACATCACGACCATCCGCGCGTCGATGGGCATGTATCTGCTGTGCAAGGCGATCCATGAACAGACCGACGTCCGCGTGCTTCTGACGGGCGAAATCTCCGACGAGCTGTTCGGGTACAAATACACCGACTTTGCGCCGTCGGCCGAAGCGTTCCAGCTCGAGTCGCAAAAGCGCGTGCGCGAGCTGCACATGTATGACGTGCTGCGGGCCGACCGGTGCATTTCGGTCAATTCGCTGGAAGCGCGGGTCCCCTTCGGCGACCTCGACTTCGTGCGGTACGTCATGGCGCTGGACCCGGCTATGAAGCTGAACACCTACGGCAAGGGCAAATACCTGCTGCGCCATGCGTTTGAGGGCCTCGGCTATCTGCCCGATTCGATCCTGTGGCGCGAAAAGGCGGCGTTTTCTGACGCGGTGGGCCACTCCATGGTGGACGACCTGAAGGAATTCGCGGAAGGCTGTTACACCGACGCCGAATTTGAAGCGAAGCGCGGGCAATATACCCACGCGCAGCCGTTCACAAAGGAATCGCTGCTGTATCGCGAACTCTTTGAAAAGTACTATCCCGGCCAAAGCCGGATGATCGCGGATTTCTGGATGCCGAACAAAGCCTGGGACGGCTGCAACGTCAACGACCCGTCGGCGCGTGTGCTGTCCAACTACGGCGCCAGCGGCACATAATTAAGAATTGGGCACCTCTAAAAACTCGGGTCGTTTGAGCGCGATGCAGATTTTATCGTCAGATTGCATAAATTTGACGCAGGAATCCTCTCGGCTTTCAAGGAAAATTTGGGCAATATGACGGTGAAAGGTGCGCGCGATCGAGCGGCG
>JAFRUA010000020.1 GCA_017434855.1 Clostridia bacterium | reverse complement strand
CGCCGCTCGATCGCGCGCACCTTTCACCGTCATATTGCCCAAATTTTCCTTGAAAGCCGAGAGGATTCCTGCGTCAAATTTATGCAATCTGACGATAAAATCTGCATCGCGCTCAAACGACCCGAGTTTTTAGAGGTGCCCTGTTTCATTTTGGTACGCGCCGCACAGATCGGCAACCGCAGGTGTCGCGCCGCCGATTTCACGCGGCGGTGAAGGGAAGATGTTTTAGGCGCCCCCTTTGGGGCTGCGGGTTTCCGGTGGGAATCTTTGCGCTGAACGATCGTATGCAGCCAAAAAAGAAAAATTGTTTGTAACAAATCGCGCGGAATGGATATCTATTCTTTTGAAGGAACCTCAAAATCTGATCGGGAGGTGTAAAGCACAAGCAAATGAGAAACCTTGATATTTCAAAAAAAGGAGTGACGAACGATGAAAAAGCTGATTGCATTGCTTTGTTTTGTTTTGCTGATCGCGACATTGGTCATTCTTCCCAAGCCGACACAAGCGGACGCGGGCACAGAACCGGTGGATAAGCGTTCTGAAGCACTGAAGCAGCGCATGGAAACCATGGAAGAAGACGAAACCGTCACGGTCTATATCTGGTTTGAAGACCTTGACCTCGGAGACGTCGACGCAGAAGCCGAACGCCTTGTCGGCTATACGGAAAAAGATATTTATGACGAAGTCAGGGCGATCCCGAATTTTCCAAGCGACATTAAAGAAAACGACCCGAATTTTGAAGAACTTTATTCGGCCTACAGGGAAAACATACGAGAGGCGCAGGAACGCACGCTGGAAATGGGCAACCATCTGCGTTCCACGCGAAACGCGTTGGTCCGGGAAGCGTATGCGGCCTACAATCAAAACAATCTTGAAGCCATTGAACTCACGCCGGAAGAACTTGTGTATGCCAGTTACTTTTCTCCGATGATTCTTGCAAGCTTAACGATCGAAGGGATCGATCGTATGCAGGAGATTGAAGAGGTTCTTTGGCTCGATTACAGTGAACCCCAACACCCGGAACCCGAACTGGAAGTTGCCATACCGACCGTTGACGCAGATTATGTGAGAGACACGGAAGGTTATGACGGTCAGGGCTCGGCTGTTTCATCCGTCGCAGGCGCCAATCATTGATTTGCGAAAACATATCACTCAGCGCCCAGTCGGCTGATCGCCGACCGCTACAGGCGCTGCAAAGCGGGTCAATCACGGATCGGCACTACAGGGTGTGCCCTTTCGTCCATCAATGATCGGTGCCTACGGTGGCGGTGATTTGGGCAATCGCTGCTTTACCTTCGTCGCTGCGCGACAACGCCCCCTTCGTCGCTTCGCGCCACCTCCCCCGATCTCGGTGGAGGCTAAATACGTTCCCCTTACCGCCGCGTATCATCGGCGGCGCGTCGCTTCCGGCAGAGTCAAACCTTTCCCGCGTACCAAAAGGAACAAAGAATTCACCTGCGCGTTCCTTCGCGGACGAAACCCATCGGCAAAGGAAAAATCCCTCGCGACCGCAATTGCGAATTTTTTTCGCGGGGCGTCACTTCCGGTTGCCGAGCTGTCGGGCGCGTACTAACAGCTAACAGCTAACAGCTCACACCACCCAGAAGTCCCGGTCGATCCACAGGTCCTTTTCATGCTCGCGCAGACGCAGACGCGGGCAGGCGTTGCTGGCGTCGGACATCTCTTCCTCCAGCATGTCGAGCCTTGCGTTCACGCCGGAGAGCGCCAGCTCCACGGGGTCGGCAACGTGGATCTGGTCCAGCCGGTCGATGCGGATGCCGTCCTGCTTGATGACCTTGGCCGGGATGCCCACGGCGGTGCAGTTGGGCGGGATCTCTGACAGCACGATGGAGCCCGCCGCGACGTTGGAATTGTCGCCGATCTTGAACGGGCCCAGCACCTTGGCGCCTGCGCCGACCAGCACGTTGTTGCCCAGCGTGGGGTGGCGTTTGCCGTGGTCCTTGCCGGTACCGCCCAGCGTCACGCCCTGATACAGGATGCAGTCGTCGCCGATGACCGCCGTTTCGCCGATGACGACGCCGGTGCCGTGGTCGATGAAGAACCGCCGCCCGATCTGCGCCCCGGGGTGGATTTCAATATTGGTCTTTCTGACGCAGCGCTGCGAGATCCACCGCGCCAGGAAAAACAGGTGGTGCACATAGCACCAGTGCGCGCGGCGGTACATGCGCACGGCGCGAAAGCTCGGGTACAAAAACATGATCTCCAGCGTGCTGCGGGCCGCGGGGTCGCGGTCCTTGATGCACTGAATGTCTTCTTTCCATCTGGTAAACAAAGGAAAAACCTCCTTGTATATGGTCGGGACCGCCCGAAAAAAACACGCCCCGCTGCAAAGGCAACAGAGGCGTCGAAACGCGGTTCCACTCTGATTTCTCACTCGGCGACACATGGCCGCGCCCTTAACGCGGGAAACGGCCGCGGATACTGCGGTACGCCGGTACCCTTCCCCGCGGCGGCTCGGGAGCGCACTTGGGCCCGGACCCGGCAGGGCGCTTGCAGCCGTGGCACCCCTCTCTGCGCCGGTCGTCGGACTTACTCTTCTCCGTCAAAGCCGTTTTGCTGTTACAATCTATTATATACGATTGCGGTCGGTTTGTCAAGTTAGATGTTAGAGATTAGACGATAGATGTTAGATGCCGATGTATCGAACGGTGCGAAGAACAGGCCGTTTGCATGGTTATTCGGCAAGCAGATTTTTTTCGGTGCACAGGGGTACGCGCCGGACGAGGCGGCGATCGTGAGGAACGCGCCGCCGGTGCGATGTGATCTGCGGTTTTATCAATATATAGTTTATTTGTTATAATTGTACATTGTTTTTTGAGATGGATTATGTTATAATAAAAATAGTTGGGAACCGTTTTTTACCATTTTGAAAGGAGGACTGAAACGGGAATAATTGATATTGGACGACATAAAAATCAAAGCAACAGTTCCCCGGGTTTAGATGTTATGACACAACAAATCTCATTGAGTAAGTATGATATATTCCAGGCAGCCATTGTTTGGGATCCGACTGTAAATACAGTTGCTCAAACCCAGGCGGCAACAAATTATGAATTGTTTGTTTATGATCCAAACGGAGTTCTGTTGTACTTTTCTTCTTTGTTGTATGGTTGTGCAGAATTTGTTCGTTTTGAAATACAAATTGCCGGAACTTACAATATAGTCGTACGACAGCAGGGCGCGATGCCGCCCGGTGTTTCATCAAATGCAATTGCGCTTGCGATTCAAGTGCTTTAAGGAGGTTACTTATGTCAATCAACCTGACAGCCATTTTTATGGCAATCTATCTGTTTTTCAGCGGGTTGTTCTACGGCAGCCAGCCGGTGAAGCTTGATGTGCGGTATTGCAATCTTGACGATGGTGTGATTGTGTGTGAGCGTGGTGAATATGCGGTTGCACCTGATTTGAACGTCCCGTATATTGACGGTTTTAATGTAAAAGTGGTTTATCAAAATGTCGGGCGGCCCTATCGCGGATATGAGGAGGCGGATGAAAGCCCGATGGTTACGATTTATCAGGTTGTAAACGGTGAACAAAAAAGGCTGCGCTATGGCACGATGATTGACGCTGTTGTGCCAACCCCGAAGCTCATCCGGCACGGCGACGTTCAGACGATCAGCCAATCCATAACCTTTGATCCTTTAAATACGCCGGCAGGCACTTATAGTGTGGATGTGGAAATCTCCGATCATAATGGAAACATCGCGGTGTCGTTAACATATCCAGACATTTTGATCATCAAATAAACATGCATCGCATCATCTACCGCCTGACGCACCTGTTCCAGCCCGCACAATAAACCACCTTCCTCCGCCGCTCGTTTGGGTGGCGGAGCGTCTTTTTCCGTCGCCTCACCGTGCACCGCGTACCAAAACAAAACCCGTCGAGGCTTCCCCGGCGGGTCATTTGCTAACTGCTAACCGCTAACCGCTAACTGCTATATTTCGATGTCCAGCTCCACCGGGCAGTGGTCGGAGCCGAAAATCTCGCTGTGGATTTTGGCGTCGGCGATGCGGTCGGCGATGCGGTTCGACACGAGGAAATAGTCGATGCGCCAGCCGACGTTTTTGTCGCGCGCGTGGAAGCGGTAGCTCCACCAGGAATAGGCGTCGGTCACGTCGGGATAGAGATACCGGAACGTGTCGGTGAAGCCGGCGGCAAGCAACTCGCCGAACTTGCCGCGCTCCTGGTCGGAAAAGCCGGGGTTGCCGCGGTTGGTCTTGGGGTTCTTGAGGTCGATCTCGTTGTGGGCGACGTTGAGGTCGCCGCAGAAGATCACGGGCTTGGTTTGGTCCAGCGACTGCACCCAGGCGCGGAAGTCGTCCTCCCACTGCATACGGTAGTCGATGCGGCGCAGGCCGTCCTGGGCGTTGGGCGTGTAGCAGGTGAGGAAGTAGAAATCATCGAACTCCAGCGTGATGAGCCGGCCCTCGGTGTCGTGTGCCGGGATGTCCATGCCGCAAAAGACGGCCAGCGGCTGCTCTTTGGTGAAGATCGCCGTGCCGGAATAGCCCTTTTTTTCGGCATAGTTCCAGTAGCAGTGATAGCCCGCCGGCGCAAAGTCAAGCTGGCCGGGCTGCAGCTTGGTTTCCTGCAGGCAAAAGATGTCGGCGTCCAGCGCAGAGAAGACGTCGGCAAAGCCCTTGCCCACACAGGCGCGGATGCCGTTGACGTTCCACGAGATCATTTTTTTCATTTGCGGGACCTCCTTCGGGGGTTCTTTTCGGTACTTTTCATTACTATAGCACAGATGTCGAAAAATTTCAATTGACAAGACGGATTTTTTCGTTTATAATAAATTATCTATCATCTGTTTTGGGCCGGATTTGGGCGGGTTTCCGCCGTTGGCAGGTTTTGCCGTTGGTTCGGTTAAGGTTCGCTTAAAGTGAAACAGATAGAATAAAACCGATGATGCGCGAAACTCATCTCTTTAGAAACGAGGGATTTTCATGATGAAGAAAAATCGAACGCTCGCGATGCTTTTGTGCGTGCTGATGCTGCTGTCGGCGATCCCGTTTGCGCCGGCGTCGTTTTCTGCGGTGATCACGGCGTATGCGGCAAACACGACCAGTCTGCAGGCGCTGTATGACAGCGTGCCCCCCAAGTCGAAATGGAGCACGCTGTATTTTGACACGGCGGCGCTTTCGCAGGCGTATGACAACGCGGCAAAGATTCTGGCGGCGCCCGACAAGTATGACCAGGACAACGTCAATATGGCCGAGTCCAACCTGCGCAGCGCGATCAACAATCTGCGGTACCACACCACGGGCATCGAGATCAAGCAGCGCTCGATCACTGCCAACGTGGGCGAAACGGTCAGCCTGACCGTGACGCTGCAGCCGGCCAACGCGGCAGACGCCGTGAGCTGGAGCAGCAGCAATTCCGCGGCAGCGTCGGTCAGCAGCACCGGCGTGGTGACCGTGAAGGCTTACAGCGCCGCGGCGGTGCGCATCACGGCGTCGTCCAACGGCTTTTCGTCCACCTGCAATATCACGATCAAAAACCCGCTGAACGCGGTGAAGCTGTCAAAAACCAGCGCCAGCGCCTATAAGGGCCAGTCCTTTGCGCTGGAGGCGACGGCCGTCGGCGTTGACACGGCCGGCCCCGTGACCGACACGATCGATTCCGTCACCTGGACCACGAGCAATTCCGCCGTGGCCACGGTGTCATCCACCGGCGTGGTGGATGTGCACGGCGAGGGCAACTGCACCATCTCTGCCACCATGAAGGCCGGGGCGCGTTCGGCGTCTGCCGGCTGTGCGCTGACGGTGAACCGCATCATAGAGATCACCGAGCTCAAGCCCATCACCGTGTCTGCCGGCGGCACGCTGACGATTGCCGAGGGCGGCAGCGAAACCGTGCGCGTGTCGATCGTGCCCGCCACGGCCAGCATCCAGGAACTGAACTGGACCGTTGCCGATTCCGGCGTTGCCAGGGTCGTTTCCAGCGGTGTGGAAAACGCCGAGGCCTTTGCCGAGATCAAGGCCCTGCGCGAAGGCACGACCCGCGTGTCGTTTGCCGCGACCGACGGCAGCAGCCAGAACGGCTATTTCATGCTGAACGTCAACCCCGCGGTGACGTCCATCGCGATCTCTCAGGACAGGCTGGTCGTCGCGCTGAACGACCAGACCAAAAAGCTGACCGCGACCGTGCTGCCCGCCGGCGCCGGCAATCAGGTGATCGACTGGTCGTCTGACAACCCGGACATCTGCGCGGTGGACTATGCCGGCCGCCTGAACCCGAAAATGATCGGCACCTGCACCATCACGGCCCGTACCACCGACGGCAGCGACCTTTCCTGCAGCTGCGAGGTGCGCGTGTCTGACGTGGCGGCCTCGGTGTCGCTGAGCCAGTCTGTGCTGAATCTGGACGCATCAGACGCCCCCGTCACGCTGAAAGCGACGGTGCGCACCGTGTCCGGCATCACCTATAACGACGTGGAATGGGACAGCACCGACCCCGGCGTTGCCACCGTGAATGACAAGGGCGTTGTGACGCCGGTGCGTCCGGGCTCCGCCACCATCCGTGCCGTTGCCCTGGACGGCAGCAACAAGAGCGCGTCCTGCGTTGTGACCGTCACGGCGGCGCTCAGCGAAATCCAGCTGCCGGCGTTCGCGTCGGTGGACCTGGGCACCAACTTTACCCTGACGCCGACCTTTATCCCGTCCTATGCGTCCAACCAGTCGGTGAAATGGACGTCCAGCGACACGACGGTCGCGTCGGTCAGCGCCGCGGGCGTTGTGGCCGGCAAAAAGGCGGGCACCTGCGTCATCACCTGCGCCAGCACGGCAAATCCTGCCATCAAGGCCGAATGCACCCTGACGGTGAACGTCGCCGTCACGGGCGTCAAGCTGTCTGCCACCAACATCACGCTGGATGCGGGCGGCGTCTATATGCTGACCCCGACCATCACGCCGGACAACGCGACCAACACCTCTGTGCGCTGGACCTCGTCCAACACGGCGGTGGCCACGGTCAACGAAAACGGCCGCGTGGCGGCGGTTGCCGGCGGCAATTGCGTCATCACCTGCACCACCGTCAACGGTGAAAAGACCGCGACCTGCGCGGTTCAGGTGATCGAGGGCGTGTCCGGCGTGTCGTTCCCGGAACCGTCCATCACCCTGTATACCTCCCAGAACTATACGCTCAAGCCGACGGTGCGGCCCGCCACGGCAACCGACAAGACCGTGACCTGGAGTTCCAGCAACACCAGCGTTGCAACCGTCAATTCCGCCGGCGTGGTGACAGCGGTCGGCGTCGGCGCGGCGTCCATCACCGTCACGACCCGTGACGGCGGGTTCAAGGACAGCTGCACGGTCAGTGTCATTTCCAAGGTGGACGTGTCCGGCATCGGCATCGGCCACACGGCTGTGACCGTTGCAAAAGACGGCACCTGGGCCGTGGACGCCGTGGTTTATCCGAGCAATGCATCCAATAAAACGATTTTGTGGAAATCCAACGCGCCGAAGGTCGCTTCGGTGGACGACGGCGGCCTGGTGACCGGCCTGAGCGCCGGCACGGCCGTGATCACCGCCACCACAGAGGACGGCGGCTTTACCGCGCGCTGCACCGTGACCGTGACCCAGAGCGTCACCGGCGTCACGCTGAATGTCAAAAGCGCCAAGATCGCGGTCGGCGCGTCCAAAACGCTGACGGCTGCCGTGGCGCCGGGCAACGCGACCAACAAAAAAGTGTCGTGGTACTCCTCTGACGAAACGATCGCGACCGTCAACGGCAAGGGCCTGGTGGTCGGCGTCAAAAAAGGCACCTGCACCATCACCGTCATCACAGAGGACGGCCAGTTCAGCGCCAGCGCGACCATCACTGTCTATACCCCGCAGGCCGGCATCAAGATCAACAGCGAAAACCTGAAGCTGGCCAAGGGCGCCACCACCGTGCTCACGGCAACGGTGCTGCCGGAGGATGCGACGGACAAAACGGTGCTGTGGTCCAGCAGCGATTCCACCATCTGCTCGGTCAACGACGTGGGCCAGATCAAGGGCCTCAAGGTCGGCACGGCCGTCATCACGGCGACCACCTCCGACAAAAAATACAAGGCGCAGTGCCAGGTCACGGTCGTTCAGCTGGTGACCTCGGTCACATTGGAATACACCAGCATCCAGCTCAATGTCGGCAAGTCCAAAACGCTGGTGCCGACGATCAAGCCCGCCTCTGCAACCGACCGCCGCGTCAAGTGGTCCAGCTCTGACAAGACCATCGCCTCGGTCGATAAGAACGGCAAGGTGACCGCGCTGAAGGCAGGCACCGTGACCATCACCTGCGCTTCGGTCGACAAGGGCGCCAAGACGACCTGCAAGGTCATCGTGATCCAGCCCGTCAGCGAGATCCTGTTCAAGAAATCCTCCTATACCGTCAAGGTCGGCAAAAAGATGTATCTGACCTATAACGTGCTGCCCGCAGACGCAACGGTGGAAAATCTTCAGTGGAAGAGCTCCAACAAAAAGGTTGCGAAGGTCAACAGCAAGGGCAGGGTCACCGGCATTGCGCCGGGCAAGGTGAAGATCACCGTGACCTCTGCCGACGGAACGGTGCGCGCCGCGACCAAGGTCATCGTGCAGCAGGGCGTCACCGGCATCACGCTGGATAAAACGGCCCTGACCGTCGCGATCGGCAAGACCGCGACCCTGACGCCGACCCTGACGCCGTCCAACGCCAGTGTCAAGACGGTGGTGTGGACCAGCTCCAACAACGACGTGGCCACCGTCAGCAAAGACGGCGTGGTGACACCGAAGGCGGTCGGCTATGCCGAGATCACCGCCACCACCAAAGACGGCGGCTATACCGCGGTCTGCAAGGTCAACGTCATCCGCGGCGTCAATTCGGTCACGCTGGACCAGACGGCGCTGAAGATCAAGGTGGATGAAAAGAAGACCCTGACCGCGACCGTGCTGCCGGAAAACGCGACCGACAAGTCGCTGAAGTGGACGACCACGGACAAAAAGGTGGTCAAGGTCACCCAGACCGGCGTGATCAAGGGCATCAAGCCCGGCACGGCGACCATCACCGCCATCAGCGTGCAAAGCGGCAAAAAGGCGACCTGCGTGGTCACCGTGGTGCGCCCCGTCACCGGCGTCACACTGAATAAATCCGAAGCCACGCTGGAAAAGAATGAAACGCTGACGCTGCGCGCGACGGTCACGCCCAGGGACGCGACGAACCAGAACCTGAAGTGGGCGACCAACAACCGCACCGTGGCCACGGTCAACAGCCGGGGCCTGGTGACGGCCGTGGGCGTCGGCACCGCAGTGATCACCGTCAAGACCAAAGACGGCGGTTTCAAAGACAAATGCACGGTCAACGTGGTCGTGAACCCGACGTCGATCAAGCTGAATAAAACCAAACTCAAGGTGTTTACCGGAACATCGGCCCGCCTGACCGCGACTGTCACGCCGGACGACGCGGCCCAGACCATCACCTGGAAGAGCAGCGACAAAACGATTGCCAAGGTCACCGGCACGGGCAAGGTCGTCGGCATCAAGCCCGGCACCGTGACCATCACCGCCGTGACGATCAACGGGCTGAAGGCGAGTTGCAAAGTCAAGGTGTATCAGAGTGCGAGCGGCGTCAGCCTGAACAAGACCTCGGCCATCCTGTCGCTGAACGGCACGCTGAAGCTGAGCGCGACGGTGGCGCCGAAAAATGCGGCGGACAAAACCATTGTCTATACCACCAGCAACGCAACCGTTGCCACGGTGGACGACAGCGGCACCGTGACCGGCGCGGCGCCCGGAAAGGCGACCATCACCGCCACCAACCCGCGCAGCGGGCTGAAGGCGACCTGCACCGTGGAGGTGCGCATCCGCGTGACCGGCGTCAGCCTGAACCAGACCAAGGTCACGCTGGGCCAGGGCGAGCAGCTTCGCCTGACGGCCGCCGTGGCGCCGAAAAACGCCACGCTGAAAACCGTGACCTGGTCCAGCTCGGACACCGCGGTCGCAACCGTGGATGAAACCGGCAGCGTCACGGCTGTGGGCGGCGGCACGGCCGTCATCACCGCCAAATCTGACGATACCGGCAAAAAGGCAACCTGCACCGTCACGGTCAACATTCCCGCCACGGGCATTTCGGTCCCCGAAAAAGAAACCACCTATTATGTGGGAACCAGTGCGCCGTCCGGCTGCAGCGTGGTTCCGGCCGTCGCCACCAACAAGACGATCCTGTATACCGTTGCGGACGAGACGATCGCAACGATCGGCAAAGACGGCACCGTGACCCCGAAGGCAAACGGGACCACCACCGTCACCGCCAAAACCGAAGACGGCGGCTTTGAGAAGACGTTCACCATCCGGGTCGAGACCAAGGCCAGCGGCGTGGAACTCAGCCAGACGACCGCAACGGTCGAGCTGGGCGGGTCGCTGAAGCTGACGGCCACCGTGCTGCCAAAGACCGCGACGAACCAGGCGGCCACCTGGAAGAGCAGCGACGAAACGATCGCTTCGGTGGACAAGGACGGCAACGTGACCACCCACACCACCCCCGGCAAGGCGGTCATCACGGTGACCACCGTGGACGGCGGCAAGACCGCCGCCTGCACCGTGACCGTGACGCGCAAGGTCAGCGGCGTATCGCTGGACCGCACCAGCCAGTTCCTGAAGGTGGGCGAGACCGTGCAGCTCAACGCGACGGTACATCCCGACAACGCCACGAACAAAACTCTGCAGTGGAGCAGCGCCAACACCGCGGTTGCGGCCGTGGATTCCAACGGCGTCGTCACCGCCGTGGCAAAGGGCAACGTCGTGATCACGGTCATGACCGAAGACGGCGGCTATACGGCCGCGTGCGTCATTGCCGTGACGGGCTGAGCCATAGAAAAAAATCACACCCTCGCTGCGGCGGGGGTGTTGTGTTTGTGTTTGGTGCGTGCGGAAGGGGCGGAGAACCGGAGAATGAAGAATGGAGAATGAAGAATGAAGAATGGAGGTCGCGCGGAAAGGTTTTCTCTGCCGAAAGGGTTCGTCCGCGGCGGGACGCACAGGCGGTTTTTACGTTTCTTTAATTTTGTACGCGGGGAAAAGATCGGTAAAGAAAGGGACGCGCCGCCGGTTTCACGCGGCGGTGAAGGGAAAGGAAATTGTGGTGCCGATCAGCGATCGGCGAATAGAACACGTCTTGTAGCGCCGGCCAATGGCCGGCCATTGGGCGCGGATCGCCGCTCAGGTGCGTTTGCACTTGCAACACAGCGTGGATTGTGCTATAATCAACATATCAAATTCCGGAGGTGCAAATCATCATGGATGAACAAACGAAACAACAGGTGCAGCAGATCGTGGAGAAAATCAAGGAGTTTGCGCGCGAGGGCGGCGCGTCCCGCGTGCTGCTCAAGCGCAGGGGCGAAACCCTGCTCAACCTTTCGCTGAACACAGGCATCATCGGTGCGGTGATCGGCCTGACGGCGGCGCCGTTTGCGGTGCTGACCACGGCGCTGATCTCTTTCGGGCTGGACTGCGAGATCGAGATCGAAAAGCCGGACGGCACGGTGGTGAACCTGAACCAGACCGAGCTGGGCGTCAAGCTGGAGGACCTCAAGGACGTTGCCAAAGACAAGGCGAAGGAGTTCTTTGAGAAGGCGCAGGCGGACGGCGAGGAGTGAAGATAGAGTGTGCAGTGTGCAGTGTGGAGTGTGGAGTTAAGGTCGCGTATAGCGTTGAGAAGAATGTAAAATGAAAAATGAAAAATGGAGAATGGAGAATTGTAGTCGCGGGGTACGGTTCTGCAATCGCAAGTTCGTTTCCGCGAAAGGACTGTGCAGCCAACCGGAAGCGCGTTGATTAGAATGCCAACCTTACGGGTTTTGTTCTGATCGACACACTTGATGTTGTGAAAAGCTTCCTTCGCGGTATTGACCTGCCGGTGATCAGATTGTGTCAGCGCGACCACAATTCCGAATTCATAATTCCGAATTCCGAATTGAATCAACGTCGGTCCTTTCTCTTTTCGCGACCGCCTCAATCACCCCAAGCACGCTGCCCAGCGGCGTGGCATACAGCAGCGGCGTCCACCTCCTGTACCGCGACAGGTCCGGCAGGGGGAACGGTCCGTGTTCATCCGTCAGAACCAGACGGCCGTCGGTTTGCTGCATGGCAAGCACGGCGGCCGGTTTGCCGTAAAGCACGGTCTGCGCCCGGTCAAAGACGCGCGCCGCGCCGGTACTGCCCAGTGTCAAAAGGGTGAGGATCGTTGCCGCAAGGATGAAGCGTTCAAACAGTCTGCGCATGACGGAGTCTCCTTCATTCGGTTTCATAGGCGGCCATCAGCCGCGCCAGGGACGTGCCGACGCACCGGCCGCTGTAGACGGCCTCTTCCAGCGTGTTGACGTCGGTGCCGATCTCGATGAGCAGGCTGCACGGGGTCAGGTCCATGTTGTAGCGCCGGCCGCAGAAAAACAGCGGGCGCGTCAGCGTGGGAAAGTCGGTTTCGAGCTGCCGCTGCAATTGCAGGGCAAAGATCAGGTTTTGCTTCCAGCCGGAAAAGCCGGAGACATTGTTGCCCTCTTCCTGACAGCCGCTGATGATCATGACCTGGGCGGCGGGCTTGCCCTGCACGTCGGCAACGGGCCGCACCCGGCTGCCGTCAGACAACTGGATGGCGTCGCGGTGGATGTCCAGCGTGATTTGGATGGACGGGTATTTTTTCAGCGTCCGCTGCACCGCCGCGCGCGACAGGTCATAGGCGCCGGTGTATTTCGCGTCATAGATTTGGGCGTCGTGCAGCACGGTGTAGCCGGCGTTTTCCAGCGCTTTACAGATCTCGTCGCCGACGCGCACCATGTTTTCGCCCGGGTCGTTGCTGCGGGCGGCGTCGCCTTTGGCATAAAAGTCACGGTCCGTGAGCTGAAAGCTTTCGGTCGTGTGGGTATGGAAAATCAGAACGGCCGGCTTTGATTTGTCCACCGTCAGGTTTGCCCGTTCCTTCAAAAGGGCGGCCGCGTCGATTTGGGTTTGGTTGGTGTTTTTGATGCGGACCACGCCGCACTGATCGGTGACGCCCGCGGTACCGTAGGTGCGTTTGACGATGGCGCCGCCTTTTTCGTCAGACGCTGCGGCCGTTGCCGCCGCCATGCGGTCCAGCACGTCCTGCGGTGTGGCGGTGAAGTCGGCGTCCTCCGGGGCCGGGGCGGCTGCGGGTTCGTCCGGCGGTTCCGTGACGGTGGGGGCCGGCACGGTCGGCGGTGCGGTCGTGCTTTCGTTTGCGGTTTCATTTGCAAACCGGGTCAGCGCCGCCGTCGGCAGGAACGACTGCGCGGTTTTGAGCGCCATGCCGCAGACCAGAGACAGTAGCGGCACACGCAGCGCCGCCGCCCCCGCAAGGATTGCGACGGTCAGCAGCAGCGCCAGCGCCGTGCGCAGCGGTTTTGCCTGTTTCATGGACAGCCCCCCTCGTTTGCATCATTTATATGCGGGGGCGGGGGAAAGTATTCACTGCGTCAGCTGCCGCAGCTCCTGCAGCGAGAGCGCGGGCTGCAGTGCGCGGTTGATCGCGTCGCCCAGAAGGGCGGCGGCCCGGTCGATCAGCAGGTCGATCTCTTTCGGTGTGACCATCATGCGTCGGGCGGCCTCCGGCGCATCGGCGGGCAGACCTGTCAGGTCGCGCGCCATGGTATCGGCGTCCACCACGGTCGGAACGCCGACGGCGATCACGGGAACGCCGAGCGTGCGAACGCTGATCTCTGCCCGGCGGTTGCCGACGCCGGACCCGGGCGAAATGCCGCTGTCGGTGAGCTGCACGGTGCTGCCCACACGGGTGAGCTGCCGCGCCGCCAGCGCGTCGATCACGATCAGCGCGGCGGGAGAAAGGTGCCGCGTCAGCGCACGCAGCAGCTCGGCGGTCTCGACCCCCGTGCGGCCCAGGACCCCGGGCGCCACGGCGGCGACCGGGCGCAGTGTGCCCAGCCCGAGCGACACGGCCAGCTCCTTTTGGATGTGGCGGGTGGCAAAAATGTGAGATACGGTTTTGGGGCCGAGGGCGTCCGGCGTGATGGCGTCGTTGCCAAGGCCGACGACCAGCACCGGTCCCGTCTGCGGCAGCATGCGCAGGATCGCTTCGGTCAAAAGCGACTGCAGCGTTTCCAGCGTGCCGGAGGGCTTGAACGTGCTGCCGGTTTCCAGCGTGATATAGGTTCCGACCGGCTTGCCGATGGCGTGGGCCCCCCGGTCATCCAATACCCGAACGGTGGAAACGTGCACGCCGTCCACGGTTTTTTCATTGGTCTGCACGCCGGCACTGCCGGACGCGGCAAGCGCTTCACGCTGCTCCAGCGCAAGGTCAGAGCGAAAATCCATGCGAATGTCTCCTTCTGCGGCGGTTTTGCTGTGTTTAGTATGCATCTTTCAAAAAAAGTCTAATCAAATATCAAAAAATGACTTGCATTTTTTGAAAGAATGTGATATCATCCTTGGGAATCATGTTTTAGGGAGGTGGAAAACGGATGCCGAACATTAAATCAGCGAAAAAGCGTGTGCTCGTCAGCGAGGCCAAGCGCGAGCGCAACAAGTCCAACAACTCCGCGCTGAAGACCGCGATCAAAAAGGCGAACGCTGCGATTGAATCGAACGCAGACGACAAAGAGGCGCAGGTGAAGTTCGCAGTCAAAAAGATCGACCAAGCCGTTGCGAAGGGATTGCTGCACAAGAACAACGCCGCGAGAAAGAAATCTGCGCTTGCAGTGAAGCTTGCGAAATAAGTTGGAAATCGTCGGGCAACCGATTCGACGCCGGGGGAGCGTGCTCCTTCGGCGCTTTTCCTTTTTTGTGATCACCTCTTCAGCCTTGCGCACAAATCCCGGCGGCAAATTTTCCGCCATTTTGTTCTCAAAAGCCCTTGAAAGCCACAAAGGCTTCCTGCGGACTTTTTCAAACATCTGACGAAAAATTTTTTCGCCGGTCTTTGCACGCCGGCTGATTCGGCGATCACGGCGCCGGTGTCTATGTTGCCTGCTGTGTCGCGGGCGCCTTTCACCACCGGAGCGCAGAATGATTACAAAGGCTTCCTGCATCGGCGTTCTGTACTCCGGCGGCGACATCTGCGCCGCGCTGAAACGGCAACTGCATTCGGCGACGCCCGCCGTTTTTTCGGCCGCGCATACAAATCCCGGCGGTCAGTTTTCCGTCGTTTTGTTTTCCGCTTTTCCGGGATCCGCCGGAGCAAAATCTGTCTTGATTTTGTAAACAATATATAAAAAGAATTGTTTTTGCGCGGCAAACATGCTATGATTATACTGTATCTTTATATTAGGAGGAATCTCTATGAAGAAACTGTCCAAGGCACTGCTTGCGCTTTGCCTGTCGGCGCTTCTGCTGTGTACGACGCTGGTCCCCGCGTTTGCGGCGCCGGCAGCCGTCAAGGCGCTGAAGGTCAGCGCAACAACGCTGGATTCCGTCACGCTCAAGTGGTCCAAGACCGCCGGCGCGGCGAGCTATCAGCTGCAGCAGTACAGTGCCAAACAATGGAAAACCATCGCCACGACCAAGGGCAGGGCCTATACGGTTTCCGGGTTGTCGTTCGGCGTGACCTATGTGTTCCGCGTGCGCGCCTATGGCGACGGCGGCTATGGCGGGTTCTCTCCGGCGGTCAAGACGACAACCGGCCCCGCCGCGGTCAAAAACCTGAAAGCGGCCAAAACGACGGCCACGGCGGTGAAGCTGACCTGGTCCGCAAGCGCGGAAGCGACCGGCTATCGCGTGCAGCTTTATCGTGACAAGCAGTGGGTCACTGTGGTCAAGGCAACGAAAAAGACCGCCGCCAAGGTGGGGAACCTGGCCGCCGGCGTCAACAACGCGGTGCGGGTGCTGCCGTTCACAAAGAAGGACGGCAAGGTTGCCTTCGGTTTGCCGACCGCGCTGAAATTCAAGACCCCGATGCTGCCAAAGCCGACCGGGCTGAAGGCGACGGCCGTGACGTCCACCGCAGTCAAACTGACCTGGAACGCGGTTGCCGGGGCGACAAGCTATGTCATCTATCGCGTCAGCGGCAGCACGCAAAAGGCGGTTGCAAAATCGACGACCACCGAAGCGCTGGTCAAAAAGCTGACGCCGGGGACCGATTATTTCTTTGCGGCGCGCGCTGTCTCCAACCTCAGCGGCGACAGCTACGCTTCGCTGTTTTCTGACAATCTTTTGGTGCGCACGGCGCCGTCAAAGGTCGGCGGGGTCAAGGCGGCAAACGTCACCGACACGACCATCACCCTGACATGGAAGGCTGTGAACAGCGCCGACGGGTACCAGATCTGGGCGCGCAGCGGCGTGGATACCAAGTGGAATTATATCGGCGCCACCGATCAGACCCGCTATGAGATCGAGGGCCTGCTGAAATCCACCAGCTATCAGTTCCGCATCCGTGCGTATCACACCGCAAACGGCGGCCAGACCTGCGGCGTATTTTCCAAGGTACTCAAGACCGCGACGCTGACAAACGGCGTGGGCAACTTCACGGCGACGGGCGTCACGATCAATTCGGTTTCGCTGTCCTGGTCGGTGCTGTCTGACGCAACGGGCTATACCCTGGAGCAAAGCACCAACGGCACCACGTTCACACCCGTGACGGCGGCGCAGACCACGGCGAACGGCACGGTCAGCGTGACGGTGACCGGCCTGGCGGCCAACACCACTTATGTGTTCCGCGTGACGCCGAATTCCGGCAGTCAGGTGGGCGTGGCGTCCATGCTGTCTGTGCAGACGGCGCCGGGCCAGACCACGGGCCTTGCCGCGACCGAGATCGCGGGCGGCGTGCGCCTGACATGGACCGCAACGCCGGGCGCGACCGGGTATGAAATTTCTTCCAACGTCAATGCGGCCGGCTGGAAGTCTGTGGCCTCCACCACCAACACAAGCTATGTTCTTGACGGGCTGGATACGACCAAGACCTATCAGTTCCGCGTGACGCCGTACTACACGCTGAACGGCGTGAAGCAATACGGCACGCCGTCTGCCGTTGTTTCGGCCAAGGCGCTGCCTGCCGCGGTCACCGGCCTGACCATGACCAAGGTGGACACCACGTCGTTCACCGCGCAGTGGACGGTGAACAGCGCCGCGTCCGGGTATGCGCTGTATCTCAGCGAAGATTACGGCAGCCCCAAAAAGCTGTCGGTCACGCCGCGCATTTCCGGCAGCACGGCGACCGCGACGATCAGCGGACTGTCAAACGGGACCTCTTATACACTGAATGTCTGCGCCGTGGTGAACGGCACCGAAAGCGCCCCGGCGGTCCTGCAGGTCAAGACCACGTCGCCGAAGGTGACGGGCCTTTCCGGTACCGCGATCTCTGCAAGCCGCATCTCGCTGAGCTGGAACGCCGCCAAGGGCGCCGAGCGCTATGAGGTGCAGCGCCTGAACGGCAGCGATTATCAGACGATCACGACCACAAGCTCGATGCCTTACACCGTGACCGGCCTGAGCGCGGGCACCAGCTATACCTTCCGCGTGCGCGCTGTCAGCGGCACGGCACAATACGGCGCCTGGTCTGACACGGTGACGGTCAAGACCAATGACGCAGCCCCGGAGCAGCCGACGGTTGCCGCACCGGCCAATGTGAACGCCGTGGATTCCAGCACCGCATCCAACAGCAGCATCACCGTGACCTGGAGCTCCGTGAGCGGTGCGACGGGCTATGAGGTCTGGATCAGCAGCGGCACCTGGCGCAAGCTGGATACCGTGGTCTCGACCAGCTACACAGCCAACAACCTTTCGGCAAACACGACCTATCAGTTCCGCGTGCGCACCGTGAAAAACGGCGTTTATTCCGACTATTCATCTACCGTCAGCGCCAAGACGGCGGCGTCCTCCACGCCGGTGACGTCCCTTTCCGCACCCACCGGCCTGACCGCCGTGGATTCCAGCAACGGCACCAGCTTCAGCATTACGCTGAACTGGAACGAGGTGGCCAACGCGGCAAATTATGAGGTGTGGATCAACAGCGGAAGCTGGCAAAAGCTGGGCACCACGCCCAACAAGGCCTACACCGCGACCGGCCTGGCCGCCGGCACGACCTATCAGTTCCGTGTGCGCGCCGTGAACGGCGGCGTGACGTCGGAGTATTCGGCCACGGTCAGCGCCAAAACCGCAGCCGGTGCAAGTTCTGAGCACGGCACCTCTTCGACCCCGCTGAAAAACCTGACCGTTGCGCTCAGCAGCAACGGCAAGATGTTCACCATCGCGTGGGACGACATCAGCAGCGCGGTCTATGCCATCGATATCTGGAACCCGCAGACAAACGCCTGGGTCTCGACCGGGTCCGCGCGCTATGACGCCAAATATCTGGTCGACGTTTCAACGATGGAGCTGGGCGCAAAATACACCGCCGGTTCCGACTATGCCTCCAACATCAGTTGGAACGCCGCGTCGGGCGCCACCGGCTATGAGGTCCGCAGCGAGGTCGTCAAGGGGATCGAGGAATGGATCGACCCGGTGAAAACGTCGTCGACCGGCGCCACGCTGCGATTGGCGCCGAATGCGGAGCAGCGGGTGCGCATCAGTGCGCTGGGCACGGTGAAATTCCGCATCTATGCCCTGAACGCCTATAACGAGAGCCAGACGCTGGCCTATTCCGAATACAGTCCGCGCGCCTATATCGGCTATCAGGACCTGACCTTTAAGACGCCGGCCGCCGCGGCGCTGTCCGGCTCCGCAGGCAACGGGCTGAAAGAGGCCTATACCCTGATGATGCTGCAGGCCATCAACAACACCCGCTATGAAACGGATACGGTCACCGTGAACGCATCCTCTCACATGACGGCCGCCCCGGTCAATTACAAAGTGACGGCGCTCTTTATCCCGGTGCCGGATTCGCTCATTCAGGAGGCGCTGGAGGATATGGATACGTCGCAGGATGTGACCTCTTCCTGCCGGTACCCGAACGGCTGCAACACCGCGGGCACGGCAACGCTGACAAGTGTGACAGACGGGGAAGCGCCGGTCACAACGACCAAGACGTCTTATCTGAATACGTCGATCGTTCCGACAAGCGGCGTGAGCTATCTTTACGACCAGCACAACCTCGGCGCCTTTGGCAACGGCATTCAGTCCGTGACGGCAACGACCGCCGGCGACGGCAGCACAACCGTGACGGTGGTCCTCAAGAAAGAATCGGTCAGCGCCAAGTCCGACGCGAAATATCACTCCGGTTTCACCCAGAGCTTTGCCAACGACAAGGACGTTCTGACCAAGGACTTCGGCGAAAACTACAACTCCAACCTCGGCACGACGACCATCACGGCCAAGATCAACAAAAATTATACGCTGGATTCGCTCAAAATCGTCAGCCCCTTTGATATCAGCGTCAAGATGACAGAGATGGGCATTACCATCAGCGTGACGCTGGGCGGTACGTCGGATTACAATTATACGTTCACTCGCTGAGAAGAGGGCCTGACCGCGTATGAAGAAAAAAACATTTCAGCAATTTTTGATCGTTTGTGTGATTGCGCTTGCGGTGTATTATGTTGCCCTCGGGATCGCGGCACAAAAGATCAATCCCACAGACCCGCCCAAGGCGACGATTCCGGCAACGGCGCCCACACAGCCCAGCGCGACTGCGGCGCCGACCGCATCGGCCGTGCCGACGGACCCGGCGGCGCCGACCGACCCGGCCGTGACCAATCCGGACGTTCCGAATCAGGTGCCCGATACTGTGCCGACCGATTATCTGCCGACGGTCACGACGCAAAGCGACCCGGCGGTGACGCTGCCCACCGCGTCGACCGCGCCGACCACCACGGCCCCCGCCGTGCCGTCGTCCAAGGCAGACATCGTGGCCGCCTATATCAATGCGGTCAATCAACTGAAGGCGACGCCGAATTTTACGCTGACCAAGAACGATCAGCTCAACGTGGCCATTGACGAAATGGACCCGGATTCCGTGCGCGGCTTTGCAGACAGCATGATCGCCAGCAGCAAGCAGAACTCGCAGCCGAAGACCTATCATTTTTCCGGCGGCTCTGACCCGACGTCCGGCTTTTCCGCCACACACGTCATTGCGCCGACGGACCGGAACGCCGCGCTGTCGCCGGGCGCTGTGACGTCTGCCACCGCAACCCCCACGGGGGACGGCGGCTATCGCATCCACCTGACGCTGGGGACCGAAAAACAAACAATGACATCCCCCGCGCCGAACTATTCCACGGTGATGGAGGTCATCAATCCCGACACGCTGGGGCTGCCCTCAAACGCAAAGATCGACGATTTCAACATCACCTACAGCGGCGGCACCATTGACGCGACGATCGACAGCCAGGGCCGCATCACCGCCATGACGCACCACCTGGTTGTGCCCGAAGCAACCGGCAGCGGTTCGCTTATGGTTGCCGTCACGCTGAAAATGCACGGCGATCACACGGCGACCTATCAGATCACTTATTGATTGTTGACAAAAGTTTTGGATGAAAATTCCTGCTTTTGGTTGACTTGTCAAAAAGAACATGCTATAATAAGCAAAAGATTTGTTTGGAGGTTATCAATATGAGCAAAGCGAAAAAAATCGCAAAGATCGTGGCCATCGTAGCGGCCGTCATTGCCGCTGTGGTTTTCATCTACAAGGCAGTCACGAAGCTGATTGAAAAGAAGAATGCAAAGGATGCGGACAACCGTGAAAACTATGTGTCCTGCGCCTGCTTCGACGGTGATTTCATTTCCGAGACCGTAGCATAAAAGCGTTCACGCAAACAGGGCTTGACACGGATCAAGTCCTGTTTTTTTCAAAGGAGGATATCCATGAACGATAAGCTGTCTGCAAAAAACTATATCGGCTATACCTTCTGTGACACGGCAAACAACCTGGCCTTTTGCGTCATGGGGACGTATCTTGCAATCTATTGCACCGACATTCTCGGCATCAAGGGCACCATTGTCACCGTGATCTTTTGGATCGCCCGCATCTGGGACGCGATCAACGACCCGATCATGGGCACCATTGTGCAAAAGCACAAGCCCGGCAAGGGCGGCAAGTACCGCCCGTTCATCCTGTGGGCGGGGTTCCCGCTGGCGATTTCGGCGGTGCTGGTGTATGCGCTGGCCGGGTTCCCGAAGCTGACGTCAAACGAAACGGTGAACATCATCTATGTTGCCGTGACCTATATTCTGTACGGCATGATCTATACCGTCCTCTCGGTACCCTACGGGTCGCTGGCGATGGTCATGACCGACAAGGACAACGAGCGCAGCAACCTGTCTGTCAGCCGCGCCATCGGCGGCGGTTTCGGCAACATTCCGCAGCTTTTGTTTCCGACGCTGGTGATGGTCGGCGGCGACGACGGCCAGCAGATGGACGGCAAGCGTCTGTTTGTTGCCATGTGCATCATCGCGGTGGCCATGATGAGCATTTATTTCATTTCATACGCCTGGACGAAGGAAAAGCCGGAGCTGATCCTGCTTTCCAGCGAGCAGGTGCACATCACCAGCACCCTCAAGGACGTCATCAAGGACCGCGCCTTTGTGACCATGAGCCTGATCGGCGGGCTGGTCATTGCGGTGCAGCTCTATATCAACACGGCAAACGTCTATCTGTTCAAGGACTTTTATGAAAAGAGCGGCTTTGGCACCATTTATCTGGTGATCTCTTATCTGCCGATGGCGCTCATGATCCCGTTTGCAAACAAAATGATTCGCGCGTGGGGCAAAAAGGCCATCTGCGTGGTCGGGTTCTCCATCTCTTCGGTGGCGGCGCTGATCACCTGGCTGGGCCACTTCCAGAACATCTGGGTCTATATCATCCTTGCCTTCTTTGTCAACGCCGGCATCGGCTTTGTGATCCTTGAGGTCTGGGCCATGTGCGGCGACGTGGTGGACCACCAGGAATGGGTCACGGGCAAGCGCGAGGAAGCGACCAACTTTGCCGTCTTTACCTTTATGCGCAAGATGGGCCAGGCTCTGGCCGCCATCGTGCCGATGCTGTGCAGCTTCGTCGGCTACAACACCGATAAAGAGTTCATCGGCAAGCAGGCGCCGGAGGTCATCAAGGGCATGTATAACGTTTCAACCTTCGGCCCGTTCCTCATGATCGCGCTGATGCTGGTGCTCATATTGCTGTATCCGCTGGACAAGAAGACCACGGAACAGATGCAGGCCGACCTTGCGGCCCGCCGCGCCGTTGAACTGGATGAAAAAGAGCTGCCCGAGGCAGAGCGGCTGCTGAACAGCGACGAATAAAACAACAACATTTTGAAAGGGGTTTTTATGATGAAAAAAATCGGTTCCATTCTCCTTGCCATGCTGCTGATCGCGCTGTGCACGGTGCCGGCACTGGCCGCAGAAGACAAAGACAACAGCTTCGGCGCCTATGACCATGTGTTCATCATCGGCGTGGACGGCGCGGGCGCGGCGTTCAGCCAGGTGGAATCGCCCTGCTTTGACGCCATCTTCGGCGACTTTGCCTATCGGCACGACGCGCACACCGAGGTCGTCACGATCAGCGCGCAGAACTGGGGCTCCATCCTGACCGGCGTCGATTACACGACCCACGGCTTCACCAACGACAGCCTCAAGAAAAACGAGCGCGACTCCTCTGCGCCGAACCACAGCATTTTCTATTACGCACGGCAGGCCATGCCGCAGGCGGAGCTGGCGTCTTTTGTCAACTGGGAAGCGATCAACCACGGCCTGATCGAAACCGATCTTGGCGTGACCAAGGTCCGCCGCGACACCGACCCCAAGGTGGTTGACGAGATCGAGGCGTATCTGAACGCGGGCAACGCGCCGGCGCTGATGTTTGTGCAGCTTGACAGCGTGGACCACGCCGCCCACACCCATGGCGGTTTCAGCGACGAATACTTCACCGCCGTCCGCCGCGCGGACATGCTGGTGGGCCGCATCTATAACGCCGTTGTGCAAAGCGGCCTGATGGAGAACGGACTGTTCATCCTTGTGGCCGACCACGGCGAAAGCAAACACGGCCACGGCGGTTTCACCGTGGAAGAGGGCGCCGCGATCCTGGCAGTCACCGGCAAGACCGTGAACGCGACCGCGATGGACGACGACACCCACAACCGCGACGCATCCGCTATTGCGCTGTATGCCCTGGGCATTGCGCAGCCGGAACAGTTTGTCAGCCGCGTGCCGGCGGACCTGTTCGGTACCGGAACCAGAGCGGTTCCCGGTGCGGTCACGATCCACAACCGGACGTTTTCCACCGCGGACCTGGACGACGCGCCGCCGATTCTGCGGACGATCACGAACGCGCTGAAAAAGGCATATCACGCTGTGATGAACACGCTGGTCGATCTGCCCGGGAACATCCGGCTCAAACTGAACAAATAAACCCACACCCCGGTTGATCATCGGTGTGAAAACAAAAGCGGTCCCGGCGGGCCGCGACATCTGACAGCAAAAAAACCGTTCCCGCGTCACTGGCAGGAACGGTTTGCTTTTTTTGAAACGGTTTATCGGCGGAACAGGTTTTTCAATTGCACAAAGAGGTTCTTGAAGAACTGTACGATTTTCTGGAAGAAATTCAGAGATTCGTTATTTTCGGTTCCGTCGGCGAAATGGATGGTCGCCTTTTTAAGTGCATCGTTTCTTTCATAAACCTGAATTGCGTTCCACTGTGCCTTGGTTCCGCCAAAATAAACGTCGGAAAGCTTTGCGTTTGAGGCGTTTGCACCGTCGCCGATGATTGCGCCGTCGCCGATGATCGTGACCGAGGCGGGAATGGTGAGCTTTTCAAGAGAATAAGCGTCATGAAATGCGCCGGCTTCAATAAAGGTCGGTCCCGGCTGAATGACGACTTCTTTCAAGGACCAGCACCACGCAAACGCAGCGTAACCAACCGTTTCCAGATTCTGCGGCAGAATCACGCGGTCGGTCTTTTGCATAAACGAGAACGCATAAGGATCGATGGATTTCACGGTATCGGCAACCTTGTATGTCCCGATCTCTTTGCCGAGCGGATAATGCAGCAGCATGGTTTTGTCTTTGTTATACAGCACGCCGTCTTCGTCGCTGCTGTACCAGGGATTCGCCGGGTCGACAACGATCTTTTCCAGCGAGATGCAGTGGAACAGCAGTTCATCGCGTTCCTGATTGACGTTGTACACCAGCTTGCCGTCCACCGGCTCATAGCCGCAGACGCGCCGCGCGGTGGCGGGGATATAGATCGTCTTCAGGGAATCGCACTCTCTGAACACCGCAGAAGCGAGGATCGTGCCAAGTGCATAATTGCCTTCGCCGCCGTATGCGACCACGTGATCGCCGCGTACCGTCTCCATGCCGCCGTAAGCAAACGCGCCGGTCCCGATGTTTTCAATGCAGTTCGTGTCCAGCTCCTTCAGCGATTCCAGCCCGCTGAAGGAACCGGGGCCGACCATTTTGAGCGAATCCGGAAAATGCAGGTCCTCACAGGCGCGATAGCCCGAAAACGCAGCTCGCCCAATATACGTCAGCCCTTCCGGCAGGACGATTTTTTTCACCTGCTGCATCTCTGCCCAGTATGTAAAATCCATCTGATCAACAGAGCAGGCGTTGTCTTCGATGCGCTCCACCTCGGCCGGGATGGTCAGGGTGCCGTTTTCGTCGGTGAATTTTGCAATCGGCAAAGAATAGAGGGTCTTGCCGTCTTTGCTGTACATGGCGCCGTCCACGCTTTTGTAATACGGGTTGGCTTCATCCACCACGACCGTGCAGTGATCGATCAAGGGCAAACGAAAGTGTTCCTCGTCATAAGGAATATCATAGTCGGCGATCGCATTGAAATCGAACGTCGGCCCAACGGTCAGCACCTTTGCCTCTGCGTCAAAGCTCCATGTGCCCGGCCGCGGGGCTGCAACTGCCGGAAACGCAGCCGCCGCACAGCTCAAAAGCAACAGGACGCTCATGCAAATTGAAAGAATTTTTTTCATCATTTCCATCTCCTTTTGTTGATTTTATATATTATATCGTCATAGCTTGTTTTACATGTTGCGAAAATGGAAACAAACGATGAACGGACGGCGCACGGTTTGCAGCGGCCGCCTTTCTGAATCAAACACTTCATTGACAAAACAGGGCAATCTGTGATACGATAGGGCTATCAATCGACTGAAAGAGGGATGGTGGAATGAAGCGTTGTGAAACCTGTGGAAAACCCCTGAAATGGGGGGAAGAATTCACCGTAAACGGGGCCGTGCAGTGCGAGGACTGTATGCGTGCGCAGATTCAGAATCAGTATATCGCATATCAACAGTCGCACCCAACACCGCCGCAGCCGCAGCCGGACGTGAAGGCCACAGCGCGCCGCAGCGACAGTTGGGTCGGAGTTCTTCGTGTGACGGCCATTGTTGAAATGATCGTCGGGATCATTGCTGCGGTGATCGTCGGTGCATCGCTTGCGGATGTCAACGGCGGAATGGCGGTGGGTGTCATCTTTGGCGGGATTGCAGGTGCCGTTGTTGCTGCGGCGCCGATGATGGTGCTGGCGGGGATGGCCGAGCGGCAGGAAGAGATGCGTGCGCTGCTGGCACAGCAGCTGGAGCTGCAAAAAGCGCAGATGCAGCAACCCGCCCCGCCGCAGGGCTGAGCGTTCCCGGTCACGTCATCGAACATCTAACATCTAAACAACCCCACCGGGACATTCCACGGTGGGGTTTAATATTGCTGATCGCGAACGGCGAACGGCGAACAGCTAACGGCTCAGTCGACCTGCGGCAAAGTCTTGAAGCTTGCTTCCAGCTCTGCGTCGGTCGGGATATAGTCGTCCATCTTGCCGTCGTGATACTTTTCATAGGCAACCATGTCGAAATAGCCGGTGCCGGTCAGGCCGAAGACGATGGTCTTTTCTTCACCGGTCTCTTTGCATTTCTTTGCCATGTCGATCGCGGCCTTGATGGCGTGGGCGCTTTCCGGCGCGGGCAGGATGCCCTCCACCCGGGCGAACTCCTCCGCCGCGGCAAAGACCTCGGTCTGCGGCACGCTGATCGCTTCCATATAGCCGTCGTGATAAAGCTGCGACAGGATGCTGCTCATGCCGTGATAGCGCAGGCCGCCGGCGTGGTTCGGCGCGGGAATAAAGTTGCTGCCGAGGGTGTACATCTTTGCCAGCGGGCAGACCATGCCCGTGTCGCAGAAGTCATAGGCAAACTTGCCGCGGGTGAAGCTGGGGCAGGACGCCGGTTCGACGGCGATGATCTGATAGTCCGCCTCGCCGCGCAGCTTTTCACCCATGAACGGGGAGATCAGGCCGCCGAGGTTGGAGCCGCCGCCCGCGCAGCCGATGATGACGTCGGGCTTGATGCCGTACTTGTCGAGCGCCGCCTTGGTCTCAAGGCCGATGACGCTCTGGTGCAGCAGCACCTGATTGAGCACGCTGCCGAGCACATAGCGGTAGCCGGGCGTGGAGGTCGCGACCTCGACCGCTTCACTGATGGCGCAGCCCAGCGAGCCGGTCGTGCCCGGGTGGGCTTCCAGAATCTTGCGGCCGATGGCGGTTTCCATCGACGGGGACGGCGTGACCGACGCGCCGTAGGTGCGCATGACCTCGCGGCGGAACGGCTTTTGTTCATAGGACACCTTGACCATATAGACCTTGCAGTCCAGCCCGAAATAAGAGCACGCCATGGACAGCGCGGTGCCCCACTGGCCGGCGCCGGTTTCGGTCGTGACGCCCTTGAGGCCCTGCTTCTTTGCGTAGTAGGCCTGCGCGATGGCGGAGTTCAGCTTGTGGGAGCCGGAGGTGTTGTTGCCCTCGAATTTGTAGTAAATCTTCGCGGGCGTGCCGAGCTTTTCTTCCAGGCAATAGGCGCGCACCAGCGGCGACGGACGGTACATCTTGTAGAAGTTGAGGATGTCTTCCGGAATGGGGATATAGGCGGTGTCGTTGTCCAGCTCCTGCGCGATCAGCTCGTCGCAAAAGACGGGCGAGAGCTCTTCGGCTTTCATCGGCTGATGGGTACCGGGGTTGAGCAGCGGCGCGGGCTTGGTTTTCATGTCCGCACGGACATTGTACCATGCCTTCGGCATTTCGTTTTCGTTCAGATAGATTTTGTACGGGATTTTGTTGTCGCTCATGGGGATACCACCTTTCTTTGATTTTTGTTTTGAGCGATGTGCCGGGACAAAACAAAAACCTGCCCCAGCGTTTGCTGGGACAGGATCAGATCCTGCGGTGCCACCCGGCTTGGTGCTTGCGCACCCACTCATGCGTACTGTCATACGCTGACGGTTGTTGACGGAGGGTCAGGCTCCGGCTTTCATACTCTGCAAAATCTGCATTTCTGTTCGCCCTCGGAAGTCCATTCAATCGCCGTCTCCCCGCTGCGTTCCCACCGTCGGCAGCTCTCTGTGCGGGAGGGGAGGTGACCTACTCACTCTTCCTCATCGGTTTACGCATACTTTAGCACTTTAAATCAATTTTGTCAAGAGGTTTTTGAAAATTTTTTCAAAAAATTTTTTGTGCCGAAGAAATCGGGCGGATTGGATTGAAAAACAGGAAAACTATGGTATAATATAAAAAATAAAAAGGGAATGAGGGAATAAGGGGAAAGGGATAAAGACGGAGCGTTGAGAATGCGTGTGCAGTGTGCAGTTTGCAGTGTGGAGTGTGCAGTGTGGAGTTTGCAGTTTGCAGTTTGTGCGGTGTGACCTGACGGCTTTTGGACTGTGTACGCGCAACCGCATCTCTCCTTTACGTCTTTTTTGTTCCTTTCATCGTGAACACCCCTTTGCCTTGTTTTATCATTCTCTCTTCGATGTGTCCACTTTTATTATACAACTCTCAACTTTCCACTCTTCACTCTTCACTCTCCACTCTTCATTCTCCATTCTATTCACTTACTCAACCCTCAACCCCTTATATCTTGATCTCCTATGACCTATTTCATCACATTTCTTGAAGGCCTCATCTCCTTCATCTCTCCCTGCATGCTGCCGATGCTGCCGATCTATCTGTCGTATTTTGCGGCTGGCGAAAAAGCGCAGAAGCGCGGCGTGCTCCTGCTGCGGGTGCTGGCCTTTGCGGCCGGCTTTACACTGGTGTTTTGCCTGCTGGGGCTGTTTGCCGGCACGCTGGGCCAATTGCTCACCCGGTACCGCACGGCGCTGAACATCGTCGCCGGCGCGATCGTGATCGTGTTCGGCCTGTCATACCTTGAAGTGATCCGCCTGCCGTTTTTCAAAGGAATGAAAAGCGGCCGGTCGGTCGGCGGCGCGGTGTCGGCGTTTTTGTTCGGCATGATCTATTCCGTCAGTCTGACGCCCTGCGTCGGCGCTTTTCTCGGTGCGGCGCTGGCGCTTGCGTCTGCCAGCGGAACGGCGCTGCGCGGCACCTTGCTGCTGCTGGTCTATTCCGCCGGGCTGGGCGTGCCGTTTTTGCTGTCGGCGCTGCTGCTGGACCAGCTTAAAGGCATGTTTGCCGCGATCAAGCGGCACTATGCCGTGATCAACCGCGTGTGCGGCGGCTTTTTGATCCTCGTCGGCATTCTGATGGCCTGCGGGCTTTTGACAAAGGCGCTGTCGTTTTTGACCTGAGTTTATTTGAAACAGGAAGGTGTTTTTTATGGATGAAGAACGCATTGAATCCATGCAGCCGCAGCCGCCGGAAGCCCCGGCGGTACCGGAGAAAAAACAGCCGCAGCTTTGGGCGCTGCTGCTGATCGTGATCCTGATCGGTGCGAGTATGTGCGGCGGCGGGTTTTTGTACCGTGCGCTGTCGGAAAAGGCAAAGACGCCGGAGGAGCTGCCGTCGGTGAACTATACGCAGACCGCGGCGGATGATTTCGAAACAGCGGCGGAACCGGCAGCGGACGCCGTGGACCTGACAGTATTTGACGGAGACGGGAATCCTGTGCGCCTGAGCGACCGGCGCGGGAAAATCGTCATCGTGAATTTCTGGGCAAGCTGGTGCCGGCCCTGCGGAAAGGAGCTGCCGGACTTTGACGCGGCGTACCAGACCTATGGCGACCGCGTGGACTTCATGATGGTGAACCTGACGCAGATGGAGGATGACGCGCAGGACGGCGCGGCGCTGATCGACCGTTTGGGCCTCACGTTTCCGGTGTACTTCGATACGGACGGAAACGCGGCAGACCGTTTCGACATTCAGGGCATTCCGGTCACGTTGTTCCTTTGGCCGGACGGGACGGTATATCAAAAGCGCGTCGGGATGCTGGACTATGAAACGCTGGATCTGTATATTCAAACGATGATCGAAGCAGCGGGGTGACTGTATGGATTGGCTGAAGCATCCGCAGCGCCCGTATCTGGCGGCGCACCGCGGCGTGTCGGGCGGCAACATCCCCTGCAACAGCGAGGCGGCGTTCCGCGCGGCGATGGCGCAGGGGGCGGATATCATAGAACTGGACGTGACAAAGGCGCGTGACGGCACGCTGTTTGTCTTTCACCCCGGAATGGAGCACGCGCACCTGACCTCGCCGCTGCCGCTGCGTCTGTTGAAAAAAAGCGGCGTCCTGCGCCGGCGGTATGGCAATCAGGACCGTGCCGAAACGGTTTACGGCGTGATGCTTCTGGACGACGCGCTGGAGCTGCTGCGCGGCAGGTGCATCGTCAACATTGACAAATTCTGGACGGCGCCGGAAGCGATCACCGCCTGCATCCGCCGGCACGGGATGGCAGACGACGTCCTGATCAAAACATCGTCCGCGCCGCACGACCTTTCCGCCGTGGAGGCGGTGGCGCCCGATCTGCCGTTTGTGGTCATGGCGCGCTCACCGAAGGACGCGCAGGCCGCAGCCCGGCGCAGGCTGAACTTTGTCGGCGTCGAGGCGCTGTTCAAAACCGGGGACGCGCCGGTCGCGTCGGAGGCGTTCATTGCCGCCCAGCACGAACGCGGCCGCTTCCTGTGGGGAAACGCGATCGTTTACAACCGTCGTGACGTGATCTCTGCCGGGCACACGGACGACGCCGCCGTGACGGGCGACCCCGATTTCGGCTGGGGCTGGTTCCGCGACAGGGGCTTTGACGTGGTCCAGACCGACTGGCTGCTGGCGGCAAAAACCTATTTCGAGGGGACGAAATGAATTCATACGAAAAGATCTACGACGTGGTGACGCGCATCCCGCGCGGCTGCGTCGCGACCTACGGGCAGGTGGCCGCGCTGGCCGGGAACGTGCATTGGGCGCGTGTGGTCGGTTATGCCCTGCACGTCAACCCGAAGCCGGGCGTCATTCCCTGTCACCGCGTGGTGATGAAAGACGGTTCGCTGTCGACGGCGTTTGCGTTCGGCGGCGAGAACGTGCAGCGCGCGCTGCTGGAGGGCGAGGGCGTGCCCTTTTTGCCGGACGGCAAAGTGGACGTCGCAGGGTGCCGGTGGAAAATTGATTTTTGACGGACTGCTGTATGCGCGGGCGCCTTTGGCGCCCGCAGGGGCCGCCGCCGGGTGCGCTGCCGAAGGCAGCGCATCGGGCAAAGCGCGGCAAGGCGGCGGACGGTTGATCTGTGCGAAGGCTGCGCTTTGCCCGCAGCGCGCCGGCTCAGCCGGCGCGCGTCCCGGCGGCGGCCGTCTGCGGCAGCGAAGCTGCCGCCAAGTGGGGTACATCTTTCTCAATCCCTTTTATCCTTTATCTTTTATCCTTATAACCTCTTATCCTCTATCCCACCAACAAAGGAGATATTACTATGCCACTCTGGACAGGACGATTCAAAAAACAACTCGATCAGCAGACCAACGACTTCAACGCCTCCATTGCGTTTGACAGCCGCATGGCAAAGCAGGACATCGCCGGCTCTGTCGCGCACGCGACCATGCTTGGAAAGCAGGGCATCATCGACGAAGCGGAAAGTGAAGTCATCGTCAAAACCTTGAAGGACATCGCCGCCGAGCTGGAAAGCGGCGCGCTGGTCATCGACATGACCGCCGAAGACATCCACACCTTTGTGGAGGGTGAGCTGACACGCCGCATCGGCGACAGCGGCAAGCGCCTGCACACGGCCCGCAGCCGCAACGATCAGGTGGCGCTGGACCTGCGGCTGTACTTGTTGGCGGAGGCCGACCGCATCGACGCGGCGCTGGTGCGCCTGTTGACCGTGATCGGCGAAAAGGCGAAGGCCACCTGTGACTTCGTCATGCCGGGCTACACCCACCTGCAGCGCGCGCAGCCCATTACCTTCGGCCACCACCTGTTGGCGTACGGCGAAATGCTGCGCCGTGACCGCGACCGGCTGGCGGACTGCAAAAAGCGCATGGCGGTGTCGCCGCTCGGCTCGGGCGCGCTGGCGGGCACGACCTATCCGCTGGACCGTGAACTGGTCGCCGACCTGCTGGGCCTTTGCGGCGTGAGCGCCAACAGTCTGGACGGCGTTTCAGACCGCGACTATGTGCTGGAGCTGCTGAGCGTACTTTCGATTCTGATGGTCCACCTGTCACGCTTTGCAGAGGAGGTCATCCTCTGGTGCTCGTGGGAGTTCAAGTTCATCGAGCTGGACGACGCGTTTTCCACCGGCAGCAGCATCATGCCGCAAAAAAAGAACCCCGACATCGCAGAGCTGGTACGCGGCAAGGCCGGGCGCGTCTTCGGCGACCTGATGACGCTGCTGACCGTGATGAAGGGCCTGCCGCTGGCATACAATAAGGATATGCAGGAGGACAAGGAGGCCGTCTTTGACGCGGTGGACACGGCCGTGATCTGCATTGACACCTTTGCCCCGATGCTGGAAACGGCGACCGTGCTGCGCGACAACCTGCGCGCCGCCGCCGCAAAGGGCTTCATCAACGCCACCGACTGCGCCGACTATCTGGTGGGCAAGGGCCTGCCCTTCCGCGACGCCTACAAATGCGTGGGGCAGCTCGTCGCGCTGTGCATCGACAAGGGCACGACGCTGGAGGCCCTGCCGCTGACCGAGTACAAGGCGGTGTGCGGCCTGTTTGACGAGGACGTCTACCCGATGATCGACCTGGACCGCTGCGTGGAAAAGCGGACGGTCAAGGGCGCCCCCGCGCCGCAGAACGTGCTGCGGGAAGCGAACGCGCTTTTGGAATCGCTGAAATAAATCATTTTTTGAAACCAACACCGTCTGCGGACCCCTTGCGGGGTCCCTTTTTGTCTGCACAACAATGCTTTTTCGGGGAATTTTAACGATTCATTCCCTGCGGCGCGCTATTCACTCCAATTCGCTTGACAGACATCACCTGAAACAGTACAATAAAAGCACAAGGGCGCGCAATGCCCGACCCCAAATTTTTTGCAAAGGAGCATGACTTATGAAAACCGGAAAGAAACTTTTATCCGTCGTTCTTGCGCTGCTGCTGGCGCTGTCGTTCGGCACGCTGGCATTCGCGAACGACGACACCCCTACACCCACACCGGCCACGGTGGTTGAAACTGGCAACTGCGGCGCAGAAGGCAGCGACGTGCAGTACAAGCTGTACAGCAACGGCAAGCTGATCGTCGAGGGCTTCGGCGAAATCAAAGACAACGCCTTTATTGAGCACGGCGGCATCAAGTCCCTGATCGTGCGCGAGGGCGTCACCCGCATCGGCAAAAGCGCGTTTGAAAGCATCGGCCGTCTGGGCAGTATCCGCCTGCCGGACAGCCTGAAGACCATCGGCAAAGCGGCGTTTTATGAAACGGCCTTCGGTGAGATTCAGTTCGGCAGCAATCTGGAAACCATCGAAGCGGATGCGTTCAGCTATTCCTTTGCCGGTACCGAGCCGGCGTATCGTATTCTGGTTTTGCCGGATAGCCTGAAGACCATCGGTGAGCAGGCGTTTTGCTATTGTGACCTGCTGCACACGGTTGTGGTCGGTCCGAACGTGGAAACCGTCGGGCGGGGCGCGTTTGCCAGCCCGTGCCAGAACATCCGGGCCCTGGTGTATCTGAACGGCAACACACAGACGACCGAATTCCCGTTGCCTGCCACAATTTACAGCTATGGCGGCGGCTGTGTGGAAACCAGAGCCGGTCAGTTCGGCCGCACGTTTGTGGACCTTTCGACTGCTGCGGAAGAGGAGCACAACTGGTACGACGGCGTGACAACCACGATCCCGACCTGCACCGAGGCGGGCGCGATGGTCTGCGTTTGCCGCAATACCCCCGGTCACGTCAAAACCGTTCCAAAGCTGCCGACGGGACATAACTACATCTGGACCATCACGCAGAATTCCACCGCGACGACGACCGGCATTGCCACCGCCGTCTGCGAAAACGACCCGGCGCACACCGAATCCATGGTGATTCCCGCACGCGGCGCTGCGGTTGAGGTCGGTTACTGCGGCACGGGTCTGAATCACGCCTACTATGTCTGCTATGAGGACGGCACGCTGTTCGTCTTTGGCGGGGGCGCAATCGGTGGGGCAGGCTACGGCTGGAACGCATCCGTGCAGCCGACAAAGCTCATTGTTGACGAGGGCATCACCGAGATCGAGCAACAGGCGTTCCAGTTCCACCCGAGCATTGTGACGGCGACGCTGCCGGATTCCCTTTTGACAATCGGCACCTGGGCGTTCCATGAGTGCCTTGCGCTGCGGACGATCAACTTCGGCAGCGGGCTGCAGACCGTCAGCAACGGCGCCTTTGCCGAAAGCCGGTATCTGGAGTCGCTTGTTCTGCCCGACGGCGTCACGTTTGTGGGTCCCCAGGCGTTCATTTACTGCAAACGGCTGAAAAACGTCGTGCTCCCCGAAGGTGTGGACACCGTTGGAGAAGCCACTTTCTCATATTGCACCGGTCTGGAAAAGGTCGTCATCATGAACGCGAACGCTGCGATTGACGAAACCGCCTTTGACAACATCGGCGACGCGACGCCCGCGATCTGGAGCTTTGCCGGCGGCAGCGTGCAGGCCTATGCCAACGCGCACGGCCTTGCCTTTGTGGACATGACGCCCGCCGACGAACCCGGCGGCTCCAGCTGGATCACTCTGCCTTACGGCAGCGACGGGCTGAATGAGGGCGACTGGTATCTGGACACCACCACGTTCATGAACCTCATCGGCCGCGACAAGTCCGCTGCGGAAAAAGCCGAAGCGCTTGCGGTGCTCAAGGAGCACGTTGTGTTCTACTACAACCCCGTCGGCACCGAGCGCGTTTATAAGTATGAATACACCAATCTGCCGGTGGATGACGGCGATCCCATCAGCGGCACGGCCGTTCTTCCGCAGGATCTGAGCGGGGATCCGGACAACGCGACGCCCTATGACTATGAAGCGCTGCAGCAGAGCGTCAAGCAGTACACCGCGTCCGCCGTGCCGGAAACGCCGGACGAATCGCAGGACGACGGCAATCTGTTCCAGAAGGTCATCTCGGCGTTCAGAGCCTTTGTGCGTGCGATCCTGAGTTTCTTCCGCAGACTGTTCTGAGGAGGCCGCTTCAAAAACAATGAAAATCAATTCAACAGCCCTGCCGAGGTTTGACGTTTCGGCGGGGCTGTTATCTCCCCAAAACTGCGCATTTCAGGGGGATTTTGATCATTCATTCCCTGCGGCGCACTATTCACTCCATTTTGCTTGACAAGTTTGCGCCAAGAAGGTATGATGGTCTTGCAAGGGCACCCCACCGCCCAAACCAAAATTTTATAAAGGAGACGATCTTATGACCACCGGAAAGAAACTCTTATCCATCCTGCTTTCGCTGTGTCTGCTGCTGTCGTTCGGCACGCTGGCATTCGCGGAAGGCGAAACACCCGATTACCATTGGCAGCCCATCCCGACCTCGACCGAAGGGCTGACGGAGGGCGACCTCTATCTGGACCTCAGTTGGTTCTTTTTCCAGATGATCCTGTCGGGGGCCAATATGGAGGACGCGGCAGCCGCGCTGGCCTTGTATGAGAGCGCAGCCTGGCTGGTTGACCCCGAACTGAAGGCGCTCCAGATCACCGTTACCACGCCCAACGAAGGCGAACAGACCGAGGTTCTTGAAGAGGTTTACTATGACGCCCTGGTCAAAGTTTACGGTGTCACCGACAACTATCACTGGGAACTGCTGCCGACGTCTGCGGACGGTCTGCAGTCCGGCGACTACTATCTTGACCTGGAACACCTTGTGCAGATCCACAGCAACCTGGCGGATCAGCTTGACACGCTGCGGGCGATGACCTATTACATTGACGTCGACGCGGGCATGCTCCGCATGACCGGCGCCATGAACCGTGCCACGACGTTCGACATGATCGTCAACGATTTCTTCCTTGCCGTTCGTGAAGTCGATCCCCATTGGTACCCCGTCCATTTCTACACCGACGACCTGAACGACGGCGACTGGTACATGGACTTTGACGAACAAGTGGCAGAAGCGGTGGAAAAGGGCATCTATGCGCCCGGCGACACCGACGGCCCGCACTTCCGCGCCATGTATGAGCGTCAGGACCTTCAGAATGCTTACTACATCAACCCGACCAGCAAGCTGTGCAAGTATGCGACCTACACTTCAGGTCCGGGGAACGAGCCGGATGAGATCTGGAACGCCCTGTCGATCTATCCGCTGATGGCATATGCCGGCAACGTGCCCGACCGTTTGGCTCAGGTCAGACACTTTGACCGTGTGATCAAGCAGTACCATCCGGAGAACTTCGTCTTCAACGGCGTACCGATCCCGACCTCGCCGGATGGCCTTGCGGACGGCGATTTCTATCTGGACTTCTCCTTCAGGACCGAAAGCTCCCGCCCGGAGAACAAAGCGGACGCCGAAGCAATGTATGCCAACGGCACGTGGCTCATCGACACCGACCAAATGCTGCTCAAGGGCGAAATCAACATTCCGGCGTCGATCTATCCGTCCGACAACGGCACACCCAGAAGCTATCACATGATCTATGACGCCTCGCCCTATACCCTGTCTTATGCCCTGCGCGAAGCGGGCGTGAACTGGCTGCCGGTCGCGACCTCGACCGACAACCTGCACAACGGCGACTGGTATCTGGACAAAGCCGGCTTTGTCAACGACTATGCGGTCTATAAGGCGAACCGCATCAACAATGACGGCAACTCCCTGAACGACACGACGGCATCGCAGGTGCTCGCCGATATCAATGCGCAGGGCGTTGACCCCTGGATCGCCAACTTCTTCCCGAACGCGCTGGAAATCTATAAGGGCAACACCGCGCAGCTGTACCGTTATGTGGTGCCGACGCCGTCCAGCGGCTACATTTATCCGACAGAAACGGTCTATGTCGCTCCGGTGGAAAGCGGACTGTACACGGTCTTCTGCAACAACGTCAAGCAGTATCAGGAGCCGACGTACTGGGTCGTCCTGCCTTACACCACCGACGGTTTGAACGATGGCGACTGGTATCTTGACACCGCCGCGTTCATGGACATCATCGGCCGCGGCAAGTCTGACGAAGAAAAAGCCGAAGTGCTGGCGACCATCATGGAGCACGTTGTGTTCTACTACAATTCCTTCGGCGGCGACCAGTGCGTTTACAAGTATGAGTACACCGAGCTGCCGGTTGACGACAACCCGCCCATCACCGGAAGCGCCGTTCTTCCGCGCGATCTGAGCGAGAATCCCGACGACGCGACGCCCTATGACTATGAGGCGCTGCAGCAGAGCGTCAAGCAGTACACCGCGTCCACCACGCCGGACGAACCGACCACGCCCGACACGCCCGATACGCCCGATACGCCCGATACGCCCGACGAACCGCAGGGCGGCGAAGGCAACTTCTTCCAGCGGCTCATCGCGGCATTCAGAGCCTTTGTGCGCACGCTCCTGAGCTTCTTCCGCCGGCTGTTCTGAGCATTATAAACATCACCCCGCCGTGGCACGTCGCTGCGGCGGGGATTTTCCAAAAGAGAAAGCAGAAAGATTCCGTGCCGCTTTTATTGACAACGGCACGGTTTTCCTGTATGATAAAAGTACCCAAGCAATCGCTGATCACTCGATGTGTAAAGATTGACCCGCCGGGATCTGTGCATCCGAGCGAATCAGTGATTCGCAAAAACTAAAGGAGGGAACCACTGTGAAACACACCAAAAAACTTTTATCCATCCTGTTGGCACTGATTTTTGTGCTGTCGTGCGCCACGGTCGCGCTGGCGTGGAATACGCCGGATTTCAACTGGACGCCGATCCCCACCTCGCCGGACGGTCTGCAGCCGGGCGACGTCTATCTGGAATTCACCCCTGAATTTGCGAATGCGAACACCGGCTTTTCCGTGGAGGGCGTGGATTATGCCGACCGCATGAGCCGGGGCAACTGGTACGTTGACTGTGAAAACCATGTGGTGCGCGGAAGTTATGAGCTTCCGGAGGACGTCGGATATGAAGGCAATGTGATCGATTATGTCGAGCCGACGGACCTTGCACGCTGCCATGCGTTTTTCTACGGCGCGGTGCGCGAGGTCGGCGTACAGTGGCAGGAAGTCAAGCTGACGACCGACAACCTGCAGGACGGCGACTGGTACCTGGACGCCGAAGCTGCAGTGGAGGCGATGATCGCCGCGATGGTGGAATATGAATGCCTGACGCCGGAGGACGCCCGCGACAAGCTTTTGGGCGAACTGAGCGAATCCGGCGGCGTTCCGGCGTTCCCGGAGCTGGCGTTCCCCTATGGGCTGTTTGTCTATCCCGGCAAAACGGTCTATCTGATCAAGTGCATCGTTTCAGAAAGCGGGAAAGCGCTCGTCATGAACCCGCACAGCGACAACCCGGAGGAAGTGGAGTTCTATTACGCGGCCAAGGGCGGCATCAAGCAGTATAAAGCGCCCGTTCCCGAAAAGCCCGTGGAAACCGTGCGTCAGAATTTCTTTGATCGCGTGATGGAACGGATCCGCGATATTATTCGCCGCCTCGGCGATTTCTTCAAAAGACTGATCAGAAGATAACGCAAAGGAGTGTATCTTATGAAAACGACCAAACGACTGGTATCCGTCCTGCTGGCGCTGGTGCTGGCGTTCGGCGTGCTGAGCCTTGCCGCGAGTGCCGATACGAACTACGGCGTGCGCACCGTCGCGATCACCGAAAAGCCCGTGTACTATATGCCGGACCGCGAAAGCGCGATCGTGTGGAACACATATTTCTACGATTTCCTGCGCATCCGGTTTGACGCCGATCTCGATGAAATCTATTTCCCCGAGGTCGAGGTTTACGACGGAGAGGAAATGATCTATCGGGCGGAATTGGAGTATCGCTGGCCCGTGGATGAGGACGGCTGCCTGCATGTGGGCGGGTTGAGGAAACGCAGTTTTGGCGACCCGGCCATCGAACCCGACCGTCCGTACAAGATCGTGATTGATTTTCCGAATCGACCGGACGCCTACAGTTACGTCTTTGACGGAACGCCGGCCGTGACGTTCAACGGCTCCGCAGAGAACGTGACGGTGACAAGCTCGGGGAGCAGGTGTCTCGTGACCATTTCGCTGGACCGCGTCGTGCAGCGCGCCTGCACCTGCACCTGCCATGGCCGCAAAGCCGGTGAAAGCAGCTTTGTCTGGTTCTTCAAAAACATCTTCTTCAATCATATCCAGATGCCGCTCTGGGCGCTGTTCAAAATCAAAGGGCACAGAACCTGTTCCTGCGGCAGAATCCACTATTGAGCGGTTCGCGGTCCGCAGCCCTGCGGGAGGACCTGCGCACCGAGGCGGACGCGATCCCTGCGCGCACGCGCCTGCGCTGCTTGCGCCGGCTGTTCTGAGGCCCGGGCGCTTCAAACACGATTGAAGTGAACAAATCCCCGCCGAGGTGTGACGCTTCGGCGGGGTGATTTTTTGTGATGTTCTTATTCTTCTTCGGTTGGTGCGGCGTCTTCCGCCGGCTTGCTTTCTTCCACCGTTTTGGCTTCGCCGCCGTTCAGTACGAAATCGACGACGTCGGCTTTGGTCGCGACGTGCTCAAAGAAGAAGCGCTCGCGTTCCTTGGTGTTGATGACGGTGACGGGCTTGATCTGGTTGAGGACGACGCCCCGCGTGCGCAGGGATTCACGATAGTCCCAATAGGTCTTTTCGTTCAGGAAGAGCATCTCCGGGCGGGAGAGCATGCCCCAGCGGCGGTACTTGTCATACTTTTCGTTGACCTTGCACAGCTCGTCGTCCAGCACCTCGATGAACTGCTGACGGGTCGCTTCGTCGATTTCGGGCGCGCCCTTCAGCTCGGCCAGCAGCGTGTAATGCGGCGGCTTCGTGGAAAAGTCGGGGAAGTAGCTGTGACCGACAAACTCAACGCCCATGCGTTTTTCCACCTGCTTTGCAACGTGGTCCACCATCTGGGTGGTGGTTTTTTCGTTGGCGACGTTCATGCTCAGGTTCTGGCGATAGAGCAGCTCGACGCACGGCGTGTTGTTATACATGCGCGTGACGCGGAAGACGTCGAACGTGCGGTACCGGTACAGCCCGGAATAGTTGGACACGATCAGCTCATAATCCTTGCCGACCTCCAGCTGGTGCAGCAGCAGCGGCGTGGCGTTCTCATCGGCGCATTCGTCCCCGGCGTTGACCGGCAAAAACTCAAAGAACAAACAGTGCGGCAGCAGCACGGCGTCAGAGACATTCAGCTCCGTCGGCGTGGCAAAGTAGCCCTCGGCGGCGGCATAGCCCATGTTGTGCAGCGGCAGGTCGCCCACGGCCTTGCGCAGTTTGTCGATATAGACGGAAAGGTTGGAGCCCATCATGCTGTATCCCCAGGTCAGTTTCGGCCAGATGCGCGGCGCGATCGGGGTGTCAAAGCCCTTTTCAAATTCGCGGCGCAGCGCGGTGGCCCGGGCGGGGTTCGGCTTGAATTTTTTGGAATACTTTTTATACAGCTCCGGCGTGATCTTGACGCTGGGGTTGATGATGCCTTTTTCGATGTCGTCGCACAGCATCTGCCAGTGCTCTTCCAGATAGTCAAACATCGTGGTGAGCAGCGTGACGACCATGGAGCCGATATAGCTGACGTCTTCATTTTCCAGCGCAAAGCGCAGCTGCAGATAGGACGTGTCGATCAGCTCTTCATGCTCCGGCAGCAGCAGCGAGACCGGCGACGTGCAGAAAAAGCGCGTGATGTGCTTGAGATAGTCCAGCGGGATCTGGCCCGCGCCGTTGCACTTTTTGCCGTCCTCCAGCCGGTGGCCGGTGAGGATGAGCACCAGCGGCCCCATCTGCGGCGGCAGCTTGATGTTCTTGTGCTTTTTGAGCCAGTGGGCCGCCGTGGCGACCGACACCGAAAAGCCGATGCACTGCATCTTCCACAGGTCGTTGGCCGATTTCGGCAAAATCTTCGGCTTGCCGACGGAACCGGAGGAGGAGCAGTAGCGGATGTTCAGCCCGGTGAACATCAGGTTCTTTTCTTTGTGCCGGATCATGCGGTCCACATAGGGCGCGTAATCCTCATAGGTCGACAGCGGCACCATGCGCTGATAATCTTCGATCGAGTGAATGTCGGCAAAGTTGTAGCGCCGGCCGTACTCGCAGTTCTTGTTCATGAACAAGATCTTTTTCAGCGTGGACTGCTGCGTCTTTTTGGGGTCCTTGGTGAAGTGGTTGATCTCAAACAACGAAACGTCGCCGAGAAAAATACCGAAATCTGAAAATGCCATACCGGATACATCCTCCTGTTTTCTGGGTCGCCGCCTTTGCAAAGCAAGGGAACGGAATCATTTTATTTTAACACAGTTTTTTTCTTTTTTCAAGCATTGCGCGGCACAATGCGGCGTTCTCCAACATTTGTCGGCCAAATGGGCGCTTTTCTTATGAATTGCAGCGGCTCATGGCCTCGTCGATGTTGCCGGCGACCATCAGGCGCAGCGCGTCGCAGCAATGCTCTGCCACCGTGCGCAGCGTTTTGAGCTGATCCTTGTCAAACGGGGTCAGCACCCAGTCCGCCAGGTCATAGTCCGGGTGCGGCTTTGCGCCCACGCCGATCTTGATGCGCGGAAAGTCGGCCGAACCGAGCGCGGCGATGATGCTTTTGATGCCGTTGTGGCCGCCGTCAGACCCCTTGCGGCGGATGCGCATGCGCCCGACGTCCAGGCTGATGTCGTCAAACAACACGATGACGCGCTCCGGCGGAATCTTGTAAAAGCGGGCAGCCTCGCCCACGGCGTCGCCGCTGAGGTTCATATACGTCTGCGGCTTCATCAGCAGGCAGCGGTGGTTGCCCAGCCGCGCTTCGCCGGTCAGGGCATGGAACTTGAGCCGGTTGACGCGGAGGCGCTCGGCTTCGGCAAAATAATCCAGGCACAGAAAGCCTGCGTTGTGGCGGGTGAATTCATACTTTGCGCCGGGGTTGCCCAGCCCGACGATCAGGGTGTCAAAGGCCGACGACGCGGCGCGGGGAAATTTCAACAGCATGGGCGTTCATTCCTTATACGGCTTTTTTTTCAGGACCCAGTCGTCCTTGTTGACCTGACGGGCGCGGGCGATGCCGAGCGCGTTGGCCGGGATATCTTCGGTGATGGTGGAGCCGGCGGCGGTGTAGGCAAAGTCGCCGAGCGTGACGGGCGCAATCAGATTGGTGTTGCAGCCGATGAAGACGTGGTCGCCGATGGTGGTGCGGAACTTTGCCTTCCCGGTATAGTTCACCGTGACGGTGCCGCAGCCGAAGTTGCAGTCGCGGCCGACGTCGCTGTCGCCCACATAGGTCAGGTGCGAGACTTTCGTGCTCTGGTCGATCGTGGAGTTTTTGACCTCGACAAAGTTGCCCAGATGGACCTTGTCGCCGATGCGGCAGTTCGGGCGGATCTGGACGAACGGCCCGATGGCGCAGCCGTTGCCCACGGTGCTGTCGGCGCCGACGACGTTGTTCAGTTCCGTGCCCTCGCCGACGGTGACGTTGTGCAGCACGGTGTTTGGCCCGATGACGCAGCCGGCCGCGATGCTTGTGTTCCCCGTCAGGATGCAGCCGCCAAGGATGACGCACCCGGGCGCCAGCGTGATCTGCTTGCCCAAAAAGACCGAATCCGGAAAGGGGAGGATGACGCCGGCCCCCTGCCATGCGGCGGCGCGGCGCGCGCGTTCGTCGGGTGTGCAGGCCTGCAGCTCTGCCAATGCTTCCTTATGCAATGAAAAGACCTCTTTTCTTGTGGATTCCATGCCCATTATATGAAGAAACTGAAAAAGTTTCAAGTCCCTTTTGAAAATATTTCATGACAAAAAGACATAATTCACCAAACTTCCAAAAAAGAAAAATAAGAACCGGGGACTGTGATAAAATAAACAATAATTATAAGCAAATCTATCTGCAAATCCCGGAGGACCGCATGAAAAACGAAACGACCGCTGCGGCGGATCATACAGAGCTGATCATCGGGCGCAACGCCGTGCTGGAGGCGCTCAAAAGCGAACGGGAGCTGAACGCCCTGCTTGTGGCAAAAGGGGAGCGCGTCGGGTCTGTCGGGCGCATCATTGCAACGTGCCGCGACCGGGGGATCGTCGTGAAGGAAGTGGACAAGCGCAAGCTGGATTTCCTTTGCGGCGGCGGCAACCATCAGGGTGTGGCGGCCTATGCCGCAGCGCATGCCTATGCGTCGCTGGACGATGTGTTTGCCCTGGCGGACGACCGCGGGGAAGCGCCGTTCCTGATCCTGTGCGACAATATCGAGGACCCGCACAACCTCGGCGCCATCATCCGCACGGCGGAGGCAGCCGGCGCCCACGGCGTCGTGATTCCCAAGCGGCACGGCGTCAGCCTGACCTGGGCGGTGTCCAAAACCGCAGCCGGCGCGCTGGAATATCTGCCCGTGGTGCGGGTCAGCAACCTGGCGGCCGCGGCGGACGCGCTGAAGGCGCGGGGCGTCTGGCTCTATTGCGCCGATATGGACGGCGCGCCCTGGTGCCGGACGGATTTTTCCGGCGGCGTGGGGCTGATCATCGGCGCGGAAGGCAGCGGCGTCAGCCGCCTGATGCGCGAAAAGAGCGATTTTGTGGTTTCGCTGCCGATGAAGGGAAAGATCAATTCACTGAATGCATCGGTTGCCGCCGGCATCCTCATGTATGAGGTCGCGCGGCAGCGTGGAGAAAAGGAAGGAACAAACCATGGATGATTATCAATCGCCGGCGCCGCAAACCGGCGGGCCGCCCGGCGCCGTCAATACGCTGGACGATATCGACGCACTGCTGCGTTCGGCGGGGCTTGCACCGCTGGGCAGACACGGCGCCGCAGCAGGAATCGAGCCGGAACCGCAGCAGGCACAGACCAAAAACTTTACCCCCGTGTCGTCCGGAGCCAAGGCGACCGGCGATACCAAACACTTTGATCTGAAACCGCCGAAGGCCCCCGCGCCGCCAAAGTATGCGCCCGACGACGGGCAACTGCTGCTGGAAGGGTATGAGGACGCCGACGCGCCGGTCCGGATGGACGAGGCTGTGGTGGAAGCGCACCTGAAGCACAAGCGTAAAAATCTGGTGGAAAGCTTTCGTGTGTTTTCTTCGGACGAAGAGGATAACGCGATCCTTGAAAAAGACGCCACCGGCACGGGCGCAACCAGCGTGTTTGATTCGCTGGAGCTGAAAGAGGGCGAGGCGGTCTTTGACGCCGTGGCCCGGGCCGACAAGGATGAAAACGACCACAAGTCGGCGTTTGCCAAGCGATTGTCTCGCCCGCGGCGGGAGCTGAAAGAGCGCTCGGAGCAAAAGCGGGCCGCGCTGCTGGACGTCAAGACCACGCGGGAGAATCTGTCGGAACGCACGGCCGTGGCCCGGCGGAACGCCGGCGCCCAACTGGCGCTGTTTGCGGGCGCGATGCTGCTGTCGCTGATGATCCCGGTCTATGTGGACCACGGGCGGCTGTCGCTGCTGTACGGTTACGGCGCGCGGGGCTATACGGTGCTGAATCTGCTGATCCTGGCGGGCAGCGCGTTCTTTGCCGCCGATGCGATCAAGGCCGCGCTGGCGCATCTGCGCGAACGGTTCCTGACAACGCGGGCGCTGACGCTGCTGCTGGGAATGCTGGCGGCGCTGCACGCGCTGGTTTCGCTGGTGCTGCCGCTGCAGGGCGCCGAGATCGTCAGCTTTGTGCCGTGCGCCGTGTTTGCCTTCTTTTTGCTGGACGCGACCCAGTTTGTGCAGGCGGTGGCTCTGCGCAACGACCTGTCGGCCATGACGCGCGTCAAGCAACTGCAGGGCTTGCTGGCGGTGGAGCAGGGGCCCGACGCCGACGTGATCGGCCACGGGATCACCAAAAAAATGAACCCCAACATTCTGTATACCGCAGACGCTGCGCTGCCGGAGGAGTATGACGCATTGCTGGCGCAGGACGATTCCCACGCGCCGCTGCTGCGCTGGGGCAGCCTGGCGGCGGCCGGGGCGGCGTTTGTCTTTGCCGTTGTCAACGCGGTGCTGCAAAAGGGCGCGGGCTTTTTCCTGCCCACGCTGGTGAGCGGGGCGTTCCTGCTTTCGCCGTATTGCTGCGACGCAATCTCTGTGCTGCTCAAGATGCGCAGCGACGCCCGGCTGGCCGGGGTCAGCGTGATCGTGCCGAACGCACAGGCGGCATCCCAGGTGGGCGCAGCAGACGCCGTGATCCTGGACAGCGACGACATCTTTACCGCCCGGGTCACCCGGTTCAAAACGGTGCCGAACGGGCGCATGAGCACCCAGGACGCGGCGCTGTATGCCGCGGCAACGCTGCACGGCACCCGCAGCCTGATCTGCGGCGAGTTTGACGCTTTTCTGGCGGACGCCAACGTGGCGGTGCCGGAGGCGGAGGATCTGCAGTATGAGGACCGGCTGGGATATTCCTGCTGGGTCGCGGGGCGGCGCATTCTGGTCGGCAACCGCGACATGCTGGTGCAGCACAGCATCCCCGCACCCACCGCAGAGGAGGAACGGGCCTATGCCAAAGACCGCGACGTGCTGTATGTGGCGGTGGAGGGTCTGGTGGCGGCGACCTTTATGGTGCAGTATCATGTACGCAAAGAGGTGCGCGGCCTGGTTCGGCTGTTCAACAAAGCGGGGCTGGTGCTGATGCTCAATTCCGGCGACCCGTGCCTGACGGAAGAGTCCGCGGCCAAAACGCTGGCGCTGGATGTGGCGGCGATCAAGATCATGAATTCCAAAAGCGTCGGCATCATTCAGGCGCACCGTGCCTCGGCTGAACCGCGCACCGCCGCGCTGCTGTGCGCCAAGGAGCAAAACGGCGTGCTGCGGCTGGTCCACGCGGCCCACGGCCTGTTTGAAGCGGAAAAGCTGGCGGGCATTCTGCACATCACGGGGCTGGCGCTTTGCCTGCTGGTGATGGTGCTTTGCATCGTGATGAAGCTCACGCCCTTTTTCATGCCGGTGACGGTGGTCTTTTTGCAGCTGGCATGGAGCCTGATTGCGTATTTTATCGGTTCGCTGCGCTTGTGATGCGGCAGGCCGTGAAGATAGAACTCTATAAAGAAAGGTGATTTCTTCAATCATGGAAAAATTGATTTCAGTAGAAAATCTCAAAAAATCCTATGGCAGCAAGGTTGTGCTCGACGGCGTCAGCTTTTCTGCCGACCGCTCGCAGATCATCGGCCTGCTGGGGCCGAACGGCTGCGGCAAAACCACGCTGATCAAAACGCTGACCGGTCTGATCAAGGATTACAGCGGCACGATCAAGATCGACGGCCAGGCGCCCGGCCCCTATACCAAAAGCATTGTGGCCTATCTGTCGGAAAACAACTATCTGCCGGACTGGATGCGCCCGATGAACGCCATCAACTACTTTGCCGATTTCTTCAAGGATTTTGACAAAGAAAAGGCGATCAAGATGACCGAGCAGTTCGGGTTGGATATGAAGCAGCGCATGAAGACCATGTCCAAGGGCCAGAAGGAAAAGCTGCGGCTGCTGCTGGTGCTGTGCCGCAACGCCCAGCTCTATATCCTGGACGAACCGCTTGGCGGCGTGGACCCGGCGGCCCGGTCCAGAATCCTGGACCTGATCCTTGAAAACCACACCAAGGATTCCACCATTCTGCTGTCGACCCACCTGATCAGCGACGTGGAATACATCTTTGACCGCGTGCTGATGATCAATCAGGGCCACCTGATCGTGAACGAAGAGGTGGAGCACATCCGCAAAAAGGGCAACACCGTCGAGAACGTCTTCAAGGAGGTCTTTAAAAATGCTTGGTAAGCTGATGAAAAACGAAATCAAACAATCCAGCCGGTATTTTCTGGTACTGCTTGCCTCTGCCGGGATCGTGATTCTTCTGATGATCGCGACGCTCCTTTTGAGAGTGGAGCGCATGAATTTCATTGCTTCTCTGGTCTTGCTGCTGGTCGGCGGCATCAGCGTGCTGATGGCCGTGGTGCTTGTAATTAAGAATTTCAACGATACGCTCTATAAAGAACAGGGCTATCTGACGTTCACCCTTCCGGTGAGCGGACCGATGCTTCTGTTTTCCAAGGTTCTGGTCTCCTTCTTCTGGATCATCATCAGCAACCTGATTATGGTTGGCTGCTGGATCGGCTTTTTCCTCAACATGAAACAGTGGGTGCAGGAGGAATATGCAGAACTGGTCAACATGTTCCGTCAGATGTTCCAGGAGCTGGAGCCGACGAGCACGGCCGTCGTACAGGCTGTGGTGTTCTTTGTTGTGAATATTATTGTCATCATCCTGATGTTTGTGAGCATGGTGTATTTTTCCACCACCGTCGCCAACACCCGTCCGCTGCAGAAGCACCCGATGATTTTTGGATTTCTGATCTTTTTCGCAACGTATATTGTTTCAAACATCATTCAATCAAGGCTGACAAGAGCCATTCCGCTGTCCGTTCGGTTTGCATCCCAGTCACTGTCACTGCAAGCGGTCAAGCCTGACGGTACGACCAGCTTGATGGGCGTCGGCGGTCTGATCTTTATGTTCCTGATTTCCGCTGTGATGCTGTTCATCACCGGCTATATCATGGAGCGCAAGGTCAACGTGAAATAAGAATACCATTCCCGCTGCGGTCAAGGCTGTCAGCTTAAGAAACGTTATATTCCGCGTAGGGGCGGACCGATGTGTCCGCCCAGGACACGGATCGCCAACCACTATAAGCGCCGGGTTGTGGATGATCTTCACCGATCAGTGTTCGGCGCTTACAATGTGGGCTTTTCGCAACGGTTTGGGCGGACACATCGGTCCGCCCCTACGCGGATCGGAGGTTTACTTTGAATCCCCTTGATTTGAAATCATCTCCGCTGCGGTGCCGTGTGACCGGTACCGCAGCATCATCTATCAGGAAGGAGGGCTTTTCATGCCTGTAAAACAGCCGGACGGTTTCAACGAATGGGCGGTCCAGCCGGAGGTGACCGGGGTCAACCGTCTGCCGTCGCGCGCGACGTTTACGGCGTTCGATACGCTGGACGCCGCCAAAAGCGGCGATCCTGCCCGCTCCGCGCGGCGCATGAGCCTGAACGGAACGTGGCAGTTCAAATTGTTCCCCGCCGGTGAGGCGCGGCCCTTTGCCTTTGTCAAGGCGGGCTTTGACGCATCCGGCTGGGATGAGATCCCGGTGCCGTCGAGCTGGCAGATGCAGGGCTTTGAGGCGCCGATCTACACCAATGTGCAATACCCGTGGGAGGGGAACGAGCGGCTGCACCCGCCGCTGGCGCCCACCGTGTTCAATTCCTGCGGCTGCTATCGCCGGGTCGTGACGGTTCCCGACGGCTTTTTGAAAGCGCGCACGGTGCTGAGCTTTGAGGGCGTGGAATCCTGCTTTTATCTGTATGTCAACGGCACCTGCGTCGGCTACAGCGAAGGGTCGTTTCGCCGCAGCGAGTTTGACGTGACCACGCTTTTGCACCCCGGCGACAACCTGATCGCCGCGGAGGTGCATCGCTGGTGCACCGGCAGCTGGCTGGAGGACCAGGACTTTTTCCGCCTGGCGGGCATCTTTCGCGACGTGAACCTTTTGACCACCGGGGCGCAGTACATCGCCGACCTGCACCTGCGGGCCGTGCCGGACGCCAACTTGCGCGACGGCGCCCTGACCGTGGACCTGACGCTGGGCGAATGCAGCGAGCACACCGAGGTGGAGATGACCGTCTTTGACGCCAACGGCGACGTGGCGGCGTTTGACTCTGTGGTGGCCGAACGCATCAAGCGCGTCCGTCTCAAAACGACGCTGCCCTTTGTGCACCTGTGGAATGCTGAAGCGCCCTATCTTTACACTGCCATCTTTACTCTGCGCGACGAAAGCGGCGAGGCGTTTGAATTCACCAACGTGCGCGTGGGCTTTCGCCGCATCGAAGTGCGCGACGGCGTGCTGATGCTCAACGGCAAACGCCTGCTTTTGAAGGGCACCAACCGCCACGAGTTTTCCTGCGACACGGGCCGCGCGCTGGACCGCGAGACCATGATTGCCGACATTGTGACGATGAAGCGCAACAACATCAACGCCGTGCGCACCTCGCACTATCCCAATCATCCGGACTGGTATGACCTGTGCGACGAATACGGGCTGTATGTCATTGACGAAACGGACCTGGAGACCCACGGCACCCGCGGCAGCGACCACCCGCAGACGCCGCTGCTGCCCGCATCGCGCGACGAATGGACGCCGGTCTGTATGGACCGCGTGGAATCGCTGTTTGAGCGCGACAAGAACCACCCGTGCGTGATTCTGTGGTCGCTGGGCAACGAGTGCGACGCCGGCGACAATTTCAAAAAAATGCAAGCCTATCTGCATGAAAAGGACCCCGGCCGCCCGGTGCATTATGAAAGCATCTGGAACGACTTTGAAAACGATAAGGACGTCACCGACGTCTGGTCGATGATGTATGCCCGGCCCTGGGATGTGGAGACGTTCATCAAGGCGCACCCCGACAAGCCCTTTATGCTGTGTGAATATTCCCACGCCATGGGCAATTCCTGCGGCGCCAACGGGCTGTATCTGGAGCTGTTTGACAAGTACCCGCAATTCCTCGGCGCGTTCGTTTGGGACTTTGTGGACCAGGCCGTGCGCACCGAAACGCCCGACGGCGTGCGGTACCTCGGCTATGGCGGCGATTTCGGCGACGACCCGAACGACGGCAACTTCTGCGGCGACGGGCTGCTGTTTGCCGACCGGACGGAAAGCCCCAAGATGGCAGAGATCAAGCGCCTGTATCAGAACGTGCGCTTTGACGCCGTGGACGCCGAAAAGGGCGTGCTGGAAGTCACCAACAACTTTTTATTTACCGATCTGTCGGAATTCAACCTGCACTGGCAGCAGATCCGCGAAAACCGCGTGATGAACAGCGGCGACCAACTGGTGCGCGTTGCCCCGGGCGAAACAAAGAAAATTACGCTGGGCCTGACCGAGTCCCCGGCGGGCGAGTGGTACCTCAACGTCTTCTTTGAGCTGAAGGACGCCAAAAAGTGGGCCAAGGCCGGCCACGTCATCGCCCGGCAGCAGTTTGTGGTGCATCCGCTGGCTTTGCCAAAGCCGACCGTGACCGGCGGCGAGGTGCGCACACGCACGGAATACGGCCACCTGTATCTGTCTGCCGGCGATCTGGAGGTCACGTTCTCGCGGCGCAGCGGCCGGCTGACCGGCATCAAAAAGGGCGGCGAAGATTTGCTGTGCGGCGACGTGGCGCCGACCTTCTGGCGTGCGCTGACCGACAATGACCGCGGCAACCACATGGGCGTGCGCTGCGCCACCTGGCGCGACGCCGGCGCTGAAGCATGGCACCGCATCGTGCGGGTGAACGAAACGCCGCAGGCCGTGACGGTCGAAACCGAGTTCGGGACCCACACCGCGCCCGAAAGCAAGGGCACGCTGACCTATATCTTCGGCGCAAAGGGCGTCCACGCGGACTTTGCGTTCACGCCGGCCGCCGGGCTGCCGGAGGTGCCGCTGATCGGGCTGCTGCTGCCGCTGAAAAACCAGTATCACTCCCTGCAGTACCTTGGCAGAGGGCCGCATGAAAATTATATCGACCGGCTGGAAAGCGCCGACGTCGGGCAATACCGGCTGGCGCTGGAAGAACTGTATGTGCCGTATCTCAAGCCGCAGGAGCACGGCGAACGCTGCGATGTGCGGTACGCCAGACTGATCGGCAGCAAGCGGGCGCTGACCCTTTGGGCAGACACGGTCTGCGAGCTGAACGTCTGCAAATGGAACGCCGAAACGCTGGAGCGCGCAAAGCACGGCTTTGAGCTGCCGCAAAGCGACACGCTTTATCTGCGCCCCGCGGCAAAGCAGATGGGCGTCGGCGGCTATGACAGTTGGGGCGCGCGCACCAACCCGGAATATGAACTGCAAAGCGGAACGACCTATCGGTTTGGCTTTACACTGACCTTTGACACCTGAGGTGACGATGATGAAAAAACAAAAAAGCAACCCCATTGCCGCGGCCTGCGGCGCACTGACGCTGCTGGCGCTGCACCTGGCCGTGCGCCGCGTGATGAAAAAGTACGGACAGCGCGTCAAGTGAGCGGCCCCGAAATCAAAAAGCGCCCCGCTGCCCCGCAAAAGGGCGGCCGGGGCAACGGCTGCCCGCTGTATAAAAAGTGCGGCGGCTGCCAGCTGCAGAACATGACATACGACGAACAGCTTTCTTTCAAGCAGGCGAAGTGCATTCGGCTGCTTTCTTCCTTTGGCCATGTGGACGAGATCATCGGCATGGCGCGCCCGCTGCATTACCGCAACAAGGTGCAGGCGGCCTTTGGCCTGACGCGCGGCGGCAAGATCATTTCCGGCGTCTATCAGTCGGCAAGCCACCGCATCGTGTGTGTGGACGACTGCCTGCTGGAGGATGAAACGGCGGACGCGGTCATCGTGACAATCCGCGCGCTGCTGCGGCAGTTCCGCCTTTCGCCGTACAACGAAGACACCGGCAAGGGTCTGCTGCGGCATGTGCTGGTGCGGCGCGGTTTTCAAAGCGGCGAGGTCATGGCGGTGCTGGTCACGCCCACGGCGCAGTTTCCGAAAAAGCACGATTTTCTCAAGGCGCTGCTGGCAAAGCACCCGGAGCTGACGACCGTGGTCCAGAACGTCAACGGCGCAAAGACCAGCCTGGTGCTTGGCGAGCGGTCCGTTGTGTGGTACGGCAAGGGCTGGATCACCGACACGCTGTGCGGCTGCACATTTCGCATTTCGCCGCGGTCGTTTTATCAGATCAACCCCGTGCAGACCGAGGTGCTCTATGGCAAGGCGATGGCGTTTGCCGGCCTGACGGGGCAGGAAACGGTGCTGGACGCCTATTGCGGCATTGGAACGATCGGCCTTTGCGCCGCAAAGCACGCAAAGCAGGTGGTCGGCGTGGAGCTGAATGCCGACGCCGTGCGCGACGCAAAAACCAACGCAAAGCTGAACCGTGCCGACAATGCCCGCTTCGTCTGCGCCGACGCCGGCCGCTTCATGACCGAGGCCGCAAAGGCGGGCGAGCGGGCGGACGTGGTGTTTATGGACCCGCCCCGCGCGGGCAGCGACCTGCCGTTCCTCAAAAGCGTGGTCGCCCTTGCGCCGAAACGTGTGGTATATATCTCCTGTAACCCGGAGACACAGGCAAGGGACCTCGTGTTTCTTTGCAAACACGGGTACAAGGTTCAAAAGATCCAGCCCGTGGACATGTTCCCGCACACGGGGCATGTGGAGTGCGTCTGTTTGCTTTGCAAGCAATGAATTGCGCCTGTCGGCGCGTGAATTGCCTGACGGCATGAATTGGCCTGACGGCATGAATTGGCCTGACGGCATGAATTGCCCTGCGAGGCATCAAGGCGCAATTCAAATCACGGAGCGAAGCGAGGAATCATGGCGCAGCCACTTCACGACGCGCAGCGTCAAATCATTTTGTCCGGTGTTTGTGGAACGGCCCGAAAGACCGGACACGGTATCCGGAATACGGATGTGAAGAAGAAAACGAACTGACAATACCCGTGGACATGTTCCCGCACACGGGGCATGTGGAGACAATCACGTTGATCACTCGAGCCGAGTAGAGGCTACAGAATAGATGTAAAAAGGAGGCTGAGAACAATGCTTGTACTTAGAGCAGGATGTAAAGTCCCTTTTCCCGAAAAACTTTTCGAGGAGTACATGCTGACGGAGAATCAAATCATCGCAAACATATCGGCGGATAAAATCAGGACGGTAATCGAACATTTTATTTGCATTCATGAAGAGCCGCTCTTCTTTATTCTTGAATTGCCCTCTAAACAGTACGATGAGAAAGAGATTAGGCCTGGTGTCGTGGAAAAACTGCATAAGGACGTTTACTATATTGACGGATGTTCAAATGAAGAAGCATTGACGATACTTCTTCGTATCGGAGATTTGATGGTCAATGACGGGCTGTGTTCCTTCGGCTTCGGCTGTCATGAATCAAACGATGAGATAATGTTCGGCAAATATAATGTAACAACCATTTTCAGCAGGAACATCGGGCAATACATCAATTTTATGGCAGATCATGAGATTACAAGAAGAGAACATATCGTGACTGCTTGGGATACTTTTTCGCAGGATCACCCCGGTAGGTCAGAGCGTATTGCTACGGACGGAAAAGACGTATTCTCCATCCCTGAAATGTTTGCCGATTGGGGGATTTACAAAGCTGAACAACGTGAAGATTAACGGTTTTTCTGATTGTGATCAACGGCATATTCCTGACGTCGAGGGTCGTATGGTCAGCGTAGATAATGCCATTTTTATTCACCCTATTGTCCCAAGGCATGTGGAGTGCGTCTGTTTGCTTTGCAAGCAATGAATTGCGCCTGTCGGCGCGTGAATTGCCTGACGGCATGAATTGGCCTGACGGCATGAATTGCCTGACGGCATGAATTGGCCCGCGGCCATGAATTGCCCTGCGGGGCATCAAGGCGCAATTCAAATTACGGAGTGAAGCGAGAAATCATGGCGCAGCCACTTCACGACGCGCAGCGTCAAATCATTTTGTCCGGTGTTTGTGGAACGGCCCGAAAGACCGGACACGGTATCCGGAATACGGATGGGAAGCAGGAAACAAACGGATAAACCGGGCGTTGGTCTGAAGAAGGGAAAACGATGAAACTGAAAAACGTACTGATCGTCGTGAAAGACATCGAGAGATCCAGACGGTTCTATCACGATCTGTTCGGCCTTGAGACGGTCCTTGACAATGACGGGAATATGATCCTGACGGAAGGATTGGTGCTGCAGGAAGAGAAATACTGGAAAGCGTTTCTCGAAAGAGAGATCATTCCGGAGAACAATGCCTGCGAGCTCTATTTTGAGGAATCAAATATTGAGGGATTCATAGAAAAACTGGAGAAGTATGATCCGGATGTGAAATATGTGAATCGGCTGATGACCCACACCTGGGGGCAGAAGGTCATACGCTTTTATGATCCGGACGGAAATCTGATCGAAGTGGGGACACCGATGTAACATGGCGAATATTATAACCGGACTCAGGATCGTGCTCAGCGTTGCGCTGCTGTTCTTTCCGGCATTCTCTCCGGCGTTTTTGGCGCTCTATATTGCTGCCGGAATCACCGATATGATCGATGGCGCCGTGGCGAGGAAAACCGGTACCGTCAGCGCGTTCGGCGCAAAGCTGGATACGGCTGCGGATTTTGTTTTGGTCGTTGTGTGTCTGATAAAACTGATTCCTGCCATTCAGGTGCCGGCCTGGCTGTTCGTTTGGATCATCGGGATCGCCGTGATCAAGGCGATCAACTTGATTTCCGGATATGTCATGCGAAAGGAAATGGTCGCCCCGCACACCGTAATGAACAAGGTGACGGGCGGGCTGCTGTTCCTTTTTCCGCTGACACTTGCAGTTATTGATTTGAGGTACAGTGCCGCCGTTGTCTGCGTGGCTGCGACCATCGCGGCGGTGCAGGAAGGACACCTGATCCGAACGGGAACCGAGAAAACAACATGAACACGCGCATCGTCTAGTATGGATAGAACCAAAGGAGGCCTCTGCAATGAAAAAAATCGTCTGTGCTGTTTTGATCGTCTGTCTGCTGCTCTGTGCGGCGCCCATGGCGCTTGCCAAAGAAAAGATTTCCGTCGACGCGTCCTGGTCCGTTTTGGTTCCCGCTTCGCCCACAAGCTATGAAAGCTTTACGGCAGAAAAGCTGAGAAGCACCCTGAGCGAGGTCTTTGGCGCGGATGTCCGCACCGTCACGGAAGCGAGCGGAAACTACATTGCCGTCGGTTCCGCGTCATCGGCCGACGTTTCCGGTGTTGCCGACAACGGGTACCGCATCAAAGTCATCGACGGCAACATCCACATCAACGGGACCGCGCAGCGCGGGCTGCAGATCGCGGCGTACCGTTTCCTTGAGGAATTCTGCGGCCGCAAGGTCTATACCTCAACGATCACCGTGCTGCCGAAAGCAGAGCGCATCCGCATCCCGGCAAGCACCGACATCGTCTATGAGCCGTACTTTGAATACACCGAAACCGACTGGCGCAGCCCGCATGACCTGGAATATTCCTTGGCGAACGGGCTGACCTCCGGGTCCAATCGTTTTATCCCTGCGGAAATGGGCGGCGCGGTCTGTTATCTGGGCGGCTTTTGCCACACAATCGGCGGCCTTTGCGAAACCGAAACGTATGCGGAAAGCCACCCGGAATACCTTGCGCTGCACAATGGCGAGCGGACGGCAGAGCAGCCCTGCCTGATGAATCCGGACGTGCTGGAGATCTGCACGAACAATGTATTGAAAATTCTGGAAGAAGAGCACGACCCGTCTGCGCCGCTGCAGATCGTTTCGGTCACACAGAACGACAACCAGGAATACTGCGAATGCGAAGCCTGCAAGGCCTTTGAAGCAGCGCACGGCGGCGCACGGTCGGCAACCATGCTGAACTTTGTGAATCAGATTGCCGACGTTGTGAAAGAAAAGGGCTATGACAACGTGGCCATTGATACCTTTGCGTATCAGTATACGCAGACGCCGCCCGAGGGCATCGTACCGCGCGACAACGTGATCGTGCGCCTGTGCTCCATCTTCTGCTGCATGGCGCACCCGTATGACGAAGCGTGCAACAGTTCGTTTTACAATGACCTGCAGACGTGGTCGAAAATCTGCGGCCGCCTGTATATCTGGGATTACGCAACGCACTATCTGCACCCCTGCACGGTGATGCCGAACTTCGGCGTGATCCAGCGGAACATGCAGATTTTCTATGAAAACAACGTCAAGGGCGTTTTTGTGGAGGGCAACTATTTCATTGACAACTGTGATACGGAGTTCGGTGAGCTGCGTGCCTACATGATCTCGAAGTGTATGCAGGACCCGTACTGCGACCTGAGCAGCGAGGTCAACGGCTTTCTCAAGGCGTATTACGGCAAGGGCTGGCCCATGATGCGCAACGTCATCGATACCTTTACCCGGTCTGCCGGGAGCTTTGACGGCCACATGACTTTTCTTTACAGCTCCTGGGGCACCATGCGCCCGATCCTTTCGGCAACCGTTGCACAGATCGACCTGGACTTTTGGCTGGCAAAACAACTGGCCAATGAAGAGCAGCGCGCGAATATCGAGCGTTCGGAGCTGTGCTGGCGCTGGTGGAAGGCCAACGCCGCCAAGGGTGAATTCTCTCACCTGAACCTGCGCCGCGCAGACAATCAGGAACAGCTCTATCACGATCTGCTCGACGCCGGCGTCACGATCCTGCAGGAGTTTACCTATGAGGACCTCACCGCGATCGACCGGGACGTCATCCGTTACGCGCCGCCCGACTTCTGGCACGTCGGCGCCGAGGACGACGCTGAAGCGCAGGGCTTTATCAAGGTCAACAAGCTGGTTGAAAAATTCCCGCCGGTCCTTGCGGTCTACGGCTACATCTATTATCTTCAGAACATGTGAACAGCCCAATCATGAAAGAGGTGGATCGCTTGAATAACATCGAAGTGTTCCGGGAAACGCTGGATCGCATCAAACACAATGCGGCGTTGTTGCGGCTGACGCAGGGCGCTGTGGCGCAAACCGCAATCATTGACGCGGGGTTCGTTTCAAACAAAGCCCCTGCTGTTCCGATGTGCCGGATCAGCTTTGAAGAGGGCCTGACACTGATTCCGGCCTATCGTTTTGCGGACGCCGGGAAAAAGACGGCCGTTCTCAATTTTGCAAACCCCGTGGAACCGGGCGGCGGTGTTTTGCGGGGCGCAAACGCGCAGGAGGAATATCTGTGCAGGGCGAGCAATCTGTATCTGTGTTTAACCGGCGCTTCGGCCGAACCGTATTATCGTGTGCACAACCGGATGCAAAAAGAACTCCCCTGGAGCGGGGCGTTTTTGGCGACGGACAGGATCGTGTATTCACCCGGCGTGACATTCTTTCGGGAAGACGTCGGCTATGTGCCGGACGACGAAGCCCGCAGACCGGTTCAGACGTATACGGACGTCTGGCGAACCGTCGACGTCATCACCTGCGCGGCCCCCTATTTTGTAAGCAGGCAGGCTGTATTGCCGCAAGATCAGCTATACGGTTTGTTTGTTTCAAGAATCCGCAACATTCTGGAGGCGGCAATGGAACATGAAATCGAGGCGCTGGTGCTGGGCGCATTCGGCTGCGGTGCGTTTCACAACCCGCCGGCGGTGGTTGCAAAAGCGTTTCAGGATGTACTGAAGCAGGCGCGTTTTCTGCACGCCTTTTCCGACGTGGTGTTTGCCGTGAAAAGAAGCGGCCGGTTTTGTGAAAACATTGAAGTGTTTGAACGCGCGTTTCAAAGGCCCCTTCCGGCGGGAGCGTCTGCGTTCGGCCCGGAAGAAAACAAACGAGGATTCTTTGCGTGAACAAAAGGTGTTCGGGAACAGAACCCGGTCGCTGCCGTCCGCGCATCATCATACAAAACAACAGAAAAGGAGCATGCATATGGCGTCAAACAAAGCAACACTGGACTTTATTCTGGATCAGCTCTCAGACGTGCCGGGCGTGTCGTACCGGGCAATGATGGGCGAATTCATTCTGTATGATCAGGGCCGGGTGATCGGCGGCATTTATGACGACCGGGTATTGGTCAAGCCCACGCCGGCCGCGCTGAAGCTGCTGCCGGATGCGCCGATGGAGCTGCCGTATGAGGGCGCGAAAGAGATGCTGCTGGTGGAGGACGTTGAAAACCGCGACCTGCTGCGGGCGCTGTTTGAAGACATGCTTGACGAGCTGCCGGCGCCGAAAAAGAAAAAGTGAGCGAAAGGAAGCTTTTATATGACACCGCAACGGACCGGCGTGACGCTTGCGCCGCTGACAAAAGACGACAGAGAACAGTTCATTCTGGACAACCAGGCCGCGTTCAATTACGGCGCGCTGGAGGAATTCGGCCGCCGCGACGACCACTTTGAAGCGGACGGTCAGATCATCTCGCGCAAGACGATCGAGCAGTCCATCGACAGTGGCGAAGCGTACCGCATTCTGCTGAACGGCGCGGCGGTCGGCGGCGCGGTGGTCCATGTCAAACAGGACCGCGGAGAGCTGGGGCTGCTGTTTGTTGCGCCGCACTGCCACAGCCGGGGCGTGGGGATCGCCGCATGGCGCGCGATCGAGCAGCGGTACCCCGACGTTCGGGTGTGGGAGACCTATACGCCGTATTTTGAAACGCGCAACATTCACTTTTATGTCAATCGCTGCGGCTTTCATATTGTGGAGTTTTTCAACAGTCATCACCCCGATCCGCACGATCCGGACGCGGGCAGCGCGATGAACGAGCAGTTTCCGGCCGGGATGTTCCGGTTTGAAAAACGCATGGACTGATGAAGGAGGATACGATGGATCTGCATTGGGAAGACGGGTTTGAGATCGGCGTTCGGATCGAAAACGGCGCAGCGGTTTTGGCCGCCAACCGGGCGGGCCTGCGGTCGCTGGCGGGGATTTTTGCCGCACTGGCAGAGGAACCGCCGGGCAGCCACGTCCATCTGGATGCGTTCAACGCGCTGGAGGACGGCGCGGCGGAGTTGATTGTGGAACACGTGGACGGGTGAAGAAGTTTTTTTCAGCGAAAAAGAGGGTGAATGAATGCGAGAATATGGATTCTCAATGGATTTCTCAATGTTGAAAGAGGACCCTGACATGACTTTGCAGTTTTGCAAAAACTGCGGGCGGGGATACAGTCTGTATCTTGAGGCGTGTCCGCGCTGCGGCACGGAATCCCCGCTGCACCGGAAGATCCCCGGAAAACTCTGGACGCCGGCCCTGGGGGCGGCGGGAAACCGTGAACGCACTCAGTGGAAACTGCATACTGCTATGTTTGACCTGGATCGGCTGACGCAGGAAGAACGGGAGTCATTTTTGAAAGAAATGAAGATGTGGCACTGGGAACATGACGATGAGTTGTTTTGGATTCGGCGTGTTCTGGCGAGTGCGCAATGCCGGTATCAGGGGGAACGCAGCATTTTTGTATACAGTTCCTATGGTTTTACGGATCGGCTGGAGCTTTTGCTGAAGGTACTGGTTCAGCGATATCCCCGTCTGGAAGCGAGGTTTTCCGGAAGGTACGGTGGTCTTCGTACCAATTGGATGAAGGGGCTCCAGGATTTTGGCGGTCTTTTTTCAGTTGAATTGAAGGATGGCAAGGTCCTTTCTGATGATTTGCCCATCACGTGACGTGTTTTTGCGGACTAGATATTTCCCTTTTTCGCTTGACAAACAGCGGGAATGATGCTATCATTGAAAAAACCGATGACGCGGGAGTAAAAACAGTCACGCCTTGCAGAGAGTCCGGGGCGCTGAAATCCGGGCAGACACGGCTGTTACAATGGGCCGCCGGGGGTGCGGTGAAAGGGAGACCGAGTAAGCCGCAACGTGTGGGCATACGTCAGTTGCCGGGGCATGATTGTGCCCGCAAAGCGCATGGAGCACCATGAATCGGGCACCTCTAAAAACTCAAGTCGTTTGAGCGCGATGCAGATTTTACCGTCAGATTGCATAATTTTGACGCAGGAATCCTTTCGGCTTTCAAGGATAATTTGGGCAATATGACGGTGAAAGGTGTGCGCGATCGAGCGGCGCGCAGTTTTTAGAGGTGCCCAATCAAGGTGGCACCGCGGATCCGTCTGATTCGTCCTTGACAGAGCAGTTGTCTGTTGGGGGCGTTTTTGTTTTGACGGACAAGAAGGAGGGCGCAGCATGAAACCCGGAAGACGATGGTGAAGGCGTCCGGCCAAAAGAAACCCATCACTTGAATGATACAGGAGGACCGACAATGCAATGCAACGGAATTGACTTTGACACCTATTTCAATCACTATCCCGACGCCGACGGCTATTTCGGCAAATACGGCGGCGTCTATGTGGACGACAAGCTGAAGGCCGCGATGGCCGAAATCACACAGGCCTATTATTCCATCTGCCAGTCGCGCAAGTTCATCGCGGAGCTGCGCCGCATCCGCAGGGAGTTTCAGGGCCGGCCGACGCCGATCTCTCACCTGGAGCGGCTGTCAGACGCGCTCGGCGGGCGGGTGCAGCTTTATGCCAAGCGCGAGGACCTGAACCATTCCGGCGCGCACAAGCTCAATCACTGCATGGGCGAGGCTTTGCTTGCCAAGTACATGGGCAAGAAAAAGGTCATTGCCGAAACCGGCGCCGGGCAGCACGGCGTGGCGCTGGCCACGGCAGCGGCGTACTTCGGACTGGCGTGCGACATCTATATGGGCGCGGTGGACATCAAAAAGCAGGCGCCCAACGTGGCGCGCATGAAGGTGCTGGGCGCCAACGTGGTGGAGGTCACGCACGGCCTGCAGACGCTGAAAGAGGCGGTGGACGCCGCGTTTGAGGCGTACAGCAAAGAGTATAACGACGCGATCTATTGCATCGGGTCGGTGCTGGGGCCGCACCCCTTCCCGATGATGGTGCGCGATTTTCAAAGCGTGGTGGGCATCGAGGCGCGCGAGCAGTTCATCGACATGACCGGCCACCTGCCCAACGCGATCGTCGCCTGTGTGGGCGGCGGCAGCAACGCGGCGGGCCTGTTTGCGGGCTTTTTGAACGACCCCGTGGACATCTACGGCGTGGAGCCGCTGGGGCGCGGCGCCGGGATCGGCGACCATGCCGCCAGCCTGAAATACGGCAGCGAGGGCGTGATGCACGGGTTCAACAGCATCATGCTGAAGGATGAGAACGGCAACCCCGCGCCGGTCTATTCCATCGCGAGCGGCCTGGACTATCCGTCCTCCGGGCCGGAACACGCCTTTTTGCAGGAGATCGGCCGCGTGAAATACGACGTCATCGACGACTACGAGACGATCGACGCGTTCTTCAAACTTTCGCGGCTGGAGGGCATCATCCCCGCCATCGAAAGCTCGCACGCGGTGGCCTTTGCCATGAAACTGGCCAAGACGATGGGCCACGGGTCGGTGCTGATCAACCTGTCCGGCCGGGGCGACAAGGACCTCGATTACGTTATCGAAAAGTACGGCGTGCGATAAAACAACATGAAAAAACGGCTGCGCAGTCCGAAAGGGGACCGTGCGGCCGTTTCATTTTTGTTATTCCAGCAGCCGTGCGCGCAGCGTCTGCAAAATCACCTTTTCCCGGCGCGAGACCTGCACCTGCGTCATGCCGAGCTGCGCGGCGGTTTTGGTCTGCGTCAGGCCCGCAAAGTATCGCAGCTCGATCAGCTTTCGGTCGCGGTCTTCCAGCGACGCCAGCACCGTGTGCAGTGAAATGCGGTCGGTCAGCGCCTCGTCCGGGGCGTCCACGGGAATGTCAAACTGCCGGCTTTCGTTTTCGTCGTCGGTGGTCAGCGAGATCACGGGCATCGAGACCGTCAAAAGCTGCGCCGCTTCGTGGACGTCTGTGCCCAGCTTTTCGGCCAGTTCGCTGACGGTGACCTCGCGCTGCAGCTCGTTTTCCAGCGTTTGCTTGAGGTGGAGCGCGGCGCGGGCTTTTTCTTTCAGCGTGCGGCCGACCTTGACGGTGCCGCCGTCGCGAAAGATGCGCTTGATCTCGCCCAGAATCACCGGGACCGCATAGGTGGAAAAGGCAAAGCCCCGGCTTTCGTCAAAGTTTTTTGCCGCCTTGACCAGGCCGACGCAGCCCGCCTGGAACAGGTCGTCATACTCTGCGCCGCGCGAACGGAACCGGTTGGCGCAGGCGTGCACCAGCCCCAGATTTTGCCGGACAAGGTCGGCCTGTGACTCGTTTGTCGGTATCAAAACGTGTCACCGCCTCAATCGGGTCGGGCCGGTTTCCCGCCGATGTATTTTTCCAGCGTGACGGTGGTGCCGACGCCGGGCGTTGAGCGCACGGTCATGCGGTCGCAAAAGCTTTCCATCACGGCAAAGCCGAGCCCCGCCCGCTCGCCGGCGGCGGTGGTGAACAGCGGCTGACGCGCCTGTTCCACATCCTCGATGCCGACGCCCCGGTCGCGGATGCGGATGCGGATGCCCGGGCGGTCCGTGATCTGCGCGGTGAGAAAGATTTTGCCAAGCTGTTCGCGGTACCCGTGCACGATGGCGTTGGTCACGGCCTCGCTGACTGCGGTGCGCAGGTCGCTGAGCTCTTCCACCGTCGGGTCCAGCAGCGCGGCGAACGCGGCGACGGCGGCGCGCGAAAACCCCTCGTTGACACTGCGCGCGTCAAAGGTCAGTTTCATTTCATTGATGATCTTCATGGTTTGCCCTCCTTAATGATTGACGGCTTTTTGATGCAGCTCGCCCAGCTTGTCCATCCCCGCCAGCTTCATGACCTTATAGGCGGCGGGCGAAAGATTTTCCACCCGCAGGCTGCCGCCGACGGCTTTCATTTGTTTGTAGCGCCCCATCACCAGCCCGATGCCGGAGCTGTCCATAAAGGTGACGGCGCCGAAATCAAGGACCAGAAGCTGCGGCCGCTTGTGCATGATGGCGTTGTCGATACCGACGCGCATCAGCCCGGCGGCGTGGTGGTCGATCTCTCCGTCAAAAAAGACGCGGATCGCCCGCTGATGATATTCGATTCTTGCTGACATGGCTGTTCCTCCTTTGGTTCCTTTTGCTATCCTACAAAATCGTCGGCGCGGTTGCGCGTGAACGCTGTCGAACCAAAAAATTTTCTTTTCGGCAGGGCAAAGTGCGGCTGCACTCTTGCCAAACGAAAGCAACCTGTGGTATAATACAATTCTGAATATGCACAGAAGCTGTGCGTTTGATTTGTAAGGGGACAGCACGATGCGAATGCGACGAAAAAAACATCTGGAAGAACGCATGCAGGCGGTGCAGCCCTGGTTTGCGGACATCGGTGAAACCACCGGCGGCTATGACGGCATTCCGTTTGAAGCCGCGCCGCTGGACCTTGCGGCGATCTTTGGCAACGACCGGCCCGTGGACCTGGAGATCGGCTGCGGCAAAGGGCAGTTTGCCGCGGAATATGCCGCGCAAAACCCGCAGCGCAACCTGCTGGCCGTGGAGATCAACGGCAACGTCATTGTGCAGGCGGCAGAGAAGGCAAAGGCCGCGTCGCTCGGCAACCTTCGCTTTTTGCGTATCGGGGCGCAGCACATCGGCGTCCTTTTGAAAAAGGACAGCATCCAAAGGATTTTTCTCAACTTTTCCTGCCCGTTCCCGAAAAAGCGGCAGCAAAAGCGCCGCCTGACGCATCCGGACTTTTTGGAGCTTTATCGCGGGTTCCTTGCACAAGACGGGCTGCTGATGCAAAAGACCGACAACGCGCAGTTGTTTGAGTTTTCACTGTGCGCGCTGTCCGGCTGCGGTTTTGTGCTGCGGGAAGTTTCGCTGGACCTGCATCACAGCGCGGTGGAGGGCAACATCATGACCGAGTACGAGCAGCGCTTTACCGCGCTCGGTCAGCCGATCTATTATCTGAAAGCGCAAAAACACGGCCGTGATTGACGCGCGGAAAGGAGCGACCCCATGCTGTCTTTTGTAATGACATATTCCCGCTGGCTGCTGCCGGTGCTGACAGTGGTTTTGCTCGTGAAGTGTTTGATGACGCTGCTGCTTGGGCGGCCGGTCGAAAAGACCTATGCCTATCTGATCGACCTCAACGACGGCGAACAGTACCCGCTGAACATGTGGGAAACGGCCATCGGCCGCAGCGCGACCAACGACATCATCATCGGCTATCCCACCGTGTCGCGCAGCCAGGCGGTTATTTCGCGGCGCATTGACGGGTGGTATGTCTATGACCTGCGGTCAAAGTCCGGCATCCTTGTGAACGGCAAGCCGTGCGGCGAAAAGGCCATGATCCGCGGCGGCGATATGCTGACGTTCGGCAATATGCATTTTCGCTTTTCCGTGATCGACGACCCGGTCATCCGTGTCGGCAAACAAAAGCGCCAGCCGGTGGTCATCGGCCCCGCGCCCGTGCGCCTGCAGCCACGCCCGGTGCAAAAGCCGGTGCCGCGCCCTGTTCCGCGTCCGGCTCCGCCGGTGAACCCGACGCCGGGCCCCGCGCCGGTACCGCGCCCCGTCACATACCAGCAATCGGCCGGCGCCCAGACGCGCCCCGCACAGCGGCCGCTCTTTACGCCGGACCCGTCGACCGGCCCGGG
>JAFRUA010000019.1 GCA_017434855.1 Clostridia bacterium | reverse complement strand
GATCGCACCCTTTTGGGCGCACTGCACCAGCATCTCGTCGGGATAGTCGCCGACGATCAGCCCCGCGAACTGATAGATGTCGCCCGTGACGTCTGCGGGCAGATCGTCCGGGGCAAAGGGCGTGCCGCGCGACAGGCAGATGCAGCTGCGGCGCTCCTTATCCGCCGTGAAATATTGATTGCGGATGACGGTGGACCGTTCACACGGTACGACAAACACGTCCTCTTTCGGCAGCGTGAACTGTTCCAGGCGCGCCCGGTCGGCGTCGGCCAGCCTGGTCACGGCCGCAACCCTGTGCCCCAGGGCAAAGGCGGACGCGCTGGAATACAGCACCGCGCCGCCGCAGATGCGGTCGGTGTGCCCGGTGTGGTCGATGTTGACGTCTTCGGTGATGTGGCCGATGATGACGGCCTCATAATGCGGCATAACGGGTCCCCCTTTATTCGTCTGTGTCGTCGTTCTGCAGAACGGCGGTTTCGCTCTCGTCCCCCGGCACGGCAACGGTCTCACCCGCTGCACCGACGGCGAGCGCCGCGTTTTCGGCACGGCGGTTGGCGCGCATGACCTCAAGCTCGGCATACATCTGCGCTTTCTTTTCACCCTCCACGTCATACATCGTTTTGAGGATGATCGAGCGGATCAGGCTGCTGAGCGCATAGCCGAACAGCAGGAAGGCAAGCAGCCACAGGCAGGTCTCCATATAGTTGTCTTTCGCCTGCATCGTTTTGACAAGGTTCTTGTCTTCAGAGGATTCATAGCCGACCCACGCGATCAGGAACGGGATCGCAAGCTCCTTGAGATAGTTCAGGCCGGTCTGGATCCAGCCGGGCACGATGCCCTGGATCGCCTCCATGCGGTCGCCGGTCTGCCATTCCAGATAGTCGAAGTATTCGACGTTGAAGTGGGAGGTCGAAAGCTCCTGCACGCCGATGCCGACGCCGAACAGGAAATAGAAGAAATAGAAGAAGATGCTGTTCCACCCGCTGAAGAAGATCAGCCCCAGCTTTGCCTCGGCAAAGCAGATCGCGAACAGCACGCCCGCCGAGATCATGGAATAGGGACCGCAGAATTTCAGCAGCTTGGTCGGCTCATACTTTTTGGAGATCTTTGCGGTAAACAGGTTGCCGACCACGGTGCCCGCGGCCGTGGGGATCGTCAGCAGCAGGTTCTTTGACGAACCGACCGTGATGGCGGCCAGCAGCGTGGAAAACTTGCCGAGCGCGGCAAGCACGGTCGCCCACTGGATGTATTGATACGCGCGGTAGTTCCTGTATTTGAAGAGCAGGAACAGCTCTTTGGAGATCTTGACCTTTTCTTTTTTCGGCAGTTCGATGCGCTCCTTGCAGAACAGGCCGCACATCAGGTTGCCGAACGCGGTGACGATGGCGGCAACGATGGCCAGGGTCATATACATCGCGTTTTTGTCGTCGCTGAACAGGCCGTAGACGAAGGTGCCCAGATAGGCGCCGCCGTAGCCGATGTAATAGGAGAGCTGCCAGATGGTGGCGACGGTTTTCTTTTCTTTCGGGTTGGGCGAAATGACCTGCGCCACATTCTGGCCGAAGTTGTTGAACGCGTTGAAGATCGTCTGACAAAGCGCAACGCCGTAGCGGAACATGGTCATCTGCTGCACGGTCCAGCCCGACGGAACATAGAAATACAGCACGGTCAGTGTGAAGATCGGCACCAGGCAGATGATGTACCACTGGCGGTAACGGCCCCAGCGGCTCTTCCATTTTTGAACGATGATGCCGGAGATCAGACCGATGATGATGCCGACCACCGTGGTCAGCGTGGTCTGGACCGCCAGAATCTTTGCGATCTCATCCGAATCCACGCCGACCGGCCCGTAATACAGCTCGTGCAAAAAGGCCGTGGCCAGGGTTCCGGTCAGGGTGGTGCCGAACATGCCGCCGATGCGCGCAAGGCTCAGGCAGATGTATTCAAAGGTGGTGACGTTTTTGCCCTGCTCGGGCGGCAGCGCGTTGGCCGGCACCTTGATTGCAGGGTCTGCGGTTTTGTTTTTCATGGTTCCATCTCCTTCCTGATTTATGACAGCTTCAGCACGGCGTTGTAATCATCCGTCCCGTAATTGCCGACGGTGTGCTTCATGGTCTCGTAGAAATCCAGCGTTTCGCCCTGCGACCCCTTGAGCGTTTTGATGAAGGGCCGCAGACGCTGAAACACCCTCAGCAGCGTGTTGCCGCCGGGCGTGCCCTCCACATAGGGCTGATTGCCCTCAAACACGCTGCGCACAAACGACACGGCAAATTCCACAAAGGATTCTTTCCTGATCTGCGGGTCCGCTCTGACCAGCAACAGCCGGGCAAAGCCGCCGACCGTCATCTTTGACAGTTTGCGCCCAACGACCGGGAACACCTTTTGCAGCAGCGGCGTGGGCTTGATGCTGACCTTTTTCATGAACCGTTCGGGGTCCGTCTGCATCCGGTCGATCAGCGTGCGAATCATCCGCTCAAACTGCGCCCGCAGGTATGCTTCTCCGGTCTGCCCCTTTTTGTCCCAGTCAAAGTCCGGCACGGGGATGCTTTCGATCTTGACCGTGGTTTCGTCCTGCACCGTGACCAGGCGATAATACGCCGGGCAGCCGATCGCGCTGCCGGTGCAGACGTCATAAAAGCGGTTGCCCTTGGCCGTTGTGACCATGTTGATGCTCTGGTTGTGCATGTGGCCGGTGAAGATCAGGTGCACGCCGTTGTCGGCCAGGGTGTTGATCAGCTTTTGCGCCTCGCTTTGCCGCGCGTCGCCGATGAGCGCCAGCAACGGCTGACCGGGCAGCACGGGATAGTGCTCCATGGCGATCATCATTTTGCCGTCGGCCTTGGCTTTTTGCGCCTGCGCTGCCATCCAGCCGAGGAAGGCGTCGTCATAGGTGATATGCTTTGCGTCGGCCGTGTCGTTGCAGATGACCAAAAGGCGCACGTCGTCGCTCAGGTCCGCCACATAAGACAGGTGTTCTTCATTGAACGCAATGGCGTCGTTATAGCCGAAGTCGCCGTAAAAGCTGAGCAGTTCGGAGAATTTCGTCCCCTCGGGTTCGATGCGTCCGCTGTCGTTGAACGCGAACGGATGGTCGTTGAAATCGTGACCTGCGGTGACGACATAGATCTTCTTACCGCTTTTTTCTTTGAACGCGTGCAGCAGTTCGGAAAACGCGGCGTTGCTCTCTTTTTCGCCGTTGAACGACAGGTCGCCGGCGATGAGCACGATATCGGCGTCCTTTGCGCTGGTCAGTTCGGCAAACAGCGCCTCGTTGATGGCCTGGGTTTCGCCGAAGCATTTTTGCTCGCCGTCCATGAAATCCTCATACGCCTCACCGTATGCGCCAAGGCTGTTTTTGAAGTAGTGGGTATCGGTCACCAGATAAAATTTCAATGGCTGCATGGGGCTCTCCCTCCTCTGTCTGTATGAAAATACCGTTTTCATTATAAAGAATCCAGCCAAAAAATACAAGGGTTTTTATCAAAGATTCATATAAAAATCACAAACAGCCCTTTCCTTTTGTGAAACTTGCCGGTGCAGCCCAAAAGAAAAACCGCAGCTTTGCGCTGCGGCAGCCGACGCACACTCAGCTTTTCTGACTTTGCAGCCAGGCGGTGTACGCCTCGGGATAATTCGTTTTAAAGCCGGTGACGCCCAGCGGCGCAAGTCTGGCCCACCATTCCCGATAGTCGCCGAGGTTGGAAAAAACCCTGACGCCGAGCGACGCCAGCAGATCGACGTCCGCTTTGGTGAACGCCTCGTTGTTGAGCCCGACCTCATACAGGTCGGACCGGCGGACAAAGTCCATCGTCTGTTCATTGATGAAGCGGATGTTTGCACCCAGGCGCAGCCCCGCGGGCTTGCCCTTGGCCCGGTAGTGCGCCTGCATCTCTTCCAGCACGTCCCAATCGCCGGAAAAGAAAATATAGCGCCCCGCATTTTTGGACGCGGCAAGGATCTCGTCCATGCGGGGGCACAGGCCGACGTCTTTGAATTCGACCTCCACGGTCAGGTCATAAGGAACCGTGGACAGCCACGCGTCAAATTCCGAAAAGGTGATCAGGTGCGTCACGCGGCGCTCCGGATCGTCCGCCGCCGCGGGAACGCGCAGCCCGCCCGAATGCTCGGTCCATGGGACCGGGGGCTGCGGCGGCAAAAACGCGCCGCGAAAGGGAATGTCAACCTGTTTGATCTGCGCGGCGGTCATCTCTTTGAGCACGCCGGTGTTTTGACCAAAGGTCATGTGGCCCAAATCCTTGTTATGGATACAGATGATCTCGCCGTCGCCGCTGATGTTGATGTCCAGTTCGATCCCCTCGCAGCCCAGCGCAGCGGCTTTTTGATAAGCCTCCAGCGTGTTTTCGGGCGCATATTGCGTGACGCCCGTGTGCGCAAAACGCATCGGCTGCCGTGTGTTGTTTAAGTTCATCAAAAGTCCTCCCGTGAATACGCTTTTTGACACAGCCAAAACCGCCGCACCACACCCATGATACGGCGGTCTGCTGTTCATCTGTAACGGTTTCTGCCAAGCTGAAGCTTCTGCGTACGGTTGCTGTTGGGGCAGCCGTAATAATCCACAAAGACGTCGTCGCCGTTGATCGGCCGGTCAAAATCCGGGTCGTCGGCGGGCCGCTTGTGAAGGACGGTATAGAGCAGCCGTTTCAGCCGGGACAAAAACCGCAGAATCGCGGTACGCATGACAAACAACCCCCTTCGGTCAGCGATAAAGCTTTCTGCTCAGCTGCAGCTTCTGCGCTTTTTTGCTGTTGGGACAGCCGTAATAGCAAACGTACACATCGTCGTCATTGATCGGCCGATCGATGAAGAAATCGTCGCCGGGATCGCCGTCGGCCGGCGTGGGCTCGTTCTTGCGAAGGATGAACGCAAAGAGCTTTTTCAGCCGGGACAGAAGAAGTGCGAAAAACGAACGCATAACAGTGGACCTCCTTTGTGATGGATTGGAATCAGTTCTATGGATACCGGATCAAAGGTCCGGAACGATCAGCTTTGCCTGGCGCAGATTCTCGCCGGCATAGGCGCCCATCGCGCCGCTTTCCGGGTGGACAAGCACGCCCACATAGTCGCCGAATCGCCGCAGCATCCGCAGGTGGATGGCGTCGTCGCCCGTGCTGTATTGCAGCTCCGGCTGGGTGGGGTGACTGTGGATGAAGCCCAGAAACTTCATCGGGGCGCTGCCGCTGCACGCGCTGCCGCACAGGCCGCGGTCATCGCTTTGCGCATAGTTTTCGTTGATAATGGCAAGCTCCTGCTTCACGGTGCGCAGGATGCGGGGGCTGAAGATCGCGTTGTCTTCGGCGCGCAGCGCCCCGTCGCAGGGGATCACATAGCGCACCACGCGCAGCTTGCCGTCTGTGAACCCGACCAGGGCCATCTGCTGCTCAAACATCGACTGCGGGTGCCGGCGGCCCAGATGAAAGTACTGCTTGATCGACAGATAGGCGTCCGGCTCGATCAGAACCTCGCGCGCGTCGGCGTCGGCGCCGGAGATCTCATAAAACGACAGGTCGGGGTACCGGGCAAACAACGCGTTCTTATACCGGTCGGCGCCGGGCGCTTCCAGATCGTCGCGAAAGCAGAAGCGCGGCGTGCCGGCGTCAAAGTCCATCGTGTGCAGGGAATCGCCTTTGCAGCGGGTGTTGTATTTGCAGTCGCGGCACTTTTCGGGCAGCGCCCGGCTGCGGAACACGGCAAAGCCCTCGGTCCAGACCTTGCTGAAGCTGTCGGTCAGGATATTGCCCTGAATGAATTCCCTGCGGTGCTCCACATTGGGGCAGACAAAGATGTCGCCGTTGAACAGGATGGAGGCCGTGTGGATGCCGGCAAAGCAATAAAAGCGCCGGTTGTCAAGCAGATCGCCGAGAAAATGCGGGCAGCCCCAAAGAATTTTGGTGTGGCGCGGCCGGCGGTTGATACGGTTGACCAGGCCGGTGAAGTACAGCATCTCTTCGCGCGTCAAAAGCAGGTCGGTGTTGTCCAGCGCACGGCCGATGGGGTCCATGAAGCTGACGCGGATGGAATCGAGGCCGATGGGATGCAGGATGCGGTACAGGTCCTCAAACTCATAGACGTTGCGGCGGTTGGCCGTGAAGGTCACCTGCAGGTGATCCAGAAAGTCGGCCTGCTTCAGCTTTTTGAGCGCGGCCATGATCTTGTTCCAGCAGCCGGGCAGGTGGCGCAGGGAATCATGCGTCTGCTGCAGACCGTCCACACTGACGGTGACGGTCTTCATCCCGCTTTGTTTCATTTTTTCGATCACGTCGTCGGTGATCAGCGAGCCGTTGGTCACCATGCCCCAGTCAAAGCCCATGGCGGTCGCCTCGGTCATGATCTCAAACAGATCGTGCCGCAGCAGCGGTTCGCCGCCGGTGATGTTGAGCATCACGTCGGTGCCGAGGTGGCCCTTGATGTCCAGCAGCGCGGACAGGATCTGGTCCTTGGTCAGCCGTTCTTCGCTGTGGATGTCGCACCGGCTGCCGCACTGATCGCAGGCGGCGTTGCACTTTTGGGTGATCTCGATCAGCAAAGTGTACAGCTTGTAAGGCTCCTGCATCGGAACCGCCCCCTTTCCTGCTGCAGCCGTGCGGATATTTCTCTGAAAGTATTATAGCACAGATGCGGCGGTTTGTCAATCGCGGCGCATGAGATTTGCCGCGCGGTGAGATTCTTTTTCAGAAAATTATATTTTCCGCAAACTCCAAAAAGCCGGCGTTTGCAGGGCCCTTTCGCTTGCAATTGCGGGACCGCGGTGATATAATGGAAGCGAAAAAACGCAAAGCGAGGTGACAGGCATGTTCGGCACACAGGCGCACCGCATCCGCCATACCCATCTGTTTTCCGCCGACACATACGAATGCTCGGCCTGCGGGCAGGAGATCTCAAAAAACGACGCCCGGTGCCCGCGCTGCGGCAGCACGCTGCAGGGAGAAGATTATGACCCGTCGTGGGTCGAGGAGGCCGCGATGCTGGATATGATTCTGGGAGACAAATAGCAGCCGTTCCGGCCGTATGTAGAAAAACAACGGAAAGAATAATCAGACGGATCAACGGGGAACGGATTGACCGCGCGGTTCGCACTGCAGAAATTGCGACACCCTGACGTTTCAGGTAGAATTATTCATATTTTATTGCTATCATGGTAGGTGTAACTCTGAATTGGACGAGGTGTTTGAAATGAAAGCTTTGAAAAAGACCGTCTGCGTGCTCCTGATTTTTCTGATGGTTGCCGCCATACAGCCGGCCGCCGCTGCACAAAGCGCGGGCATGCGCCTGTCATTCGATGAAAACGGCACCTTCACCATTCTGCATCTTACGGACTGGCACTGCGACTATCCGCTGCCTGCCGTTCACAGGCAGCTGGTGCTTGAATCCCTTGCGGAAACTGACCCCGACCTTGTGGTGCTGGGCGGCGATCTTTCCGAAGCGTCGCCGGAAGATCAGCCCGCAGCGATCAAAGAAATCTGCGACATCTTTGTGACTGCCGAAATGCCTTTTGTGATCACCTTCGGCAATCACGATTATATGCACAATTACACAATTGACGAAATGTTTGCCTTCTATAAAGCATACGGCGGCAAATACTTCATCGGCGTGGATGAGGATCCCGCCCTCTTTGGCTGCGGCACCTGCAGCATCCCCGTCGATTCCAATGACGGCAGCCGCGTGGCATATAATATCTATTTCTTTGACTCCGGAGACTCCGTCGAGGGCAAGGGCTATGATTCGGTTCACGCCGACCAGATTGCGTGGTATCAGGCAAAGGCGGAAGCGCTGAAAGCCGAAAACGGCGGCGCGTATGTCCCTTCCATCGTGTTTCAGCATATCATCGTGCAGGAAATCTATGACAAGCTCTTTCCTGCCGCCAACTACAATTTCAACATCGGCGTGATGGAGTATGACGGAAAGACATACGATTTGACGCCGATCCCCAATCTTTCCAACATCAGGGACGGATATATTTTCGAGCATCCCTGTCCGGGCTATTATAATCACGGCGAGCTCGACGCCATGAGCGCAAACGGGGATGTGCGGGCAATCTTTTGCGGGCACGATCATTACAACAGTTTCACCGTAGAGATCGACGGCGTCGATATCGTCAACACCCCAAGCGTGAAGCCGCATATCCTTTTAAGAAAGATCAACTGGGGCCCGCGGGTCATCACCCTGCACGAGGACGGAGCGTATGAAAGCAAAGTCCTTCTGGCTTGTGACCTTGCGGAAAAAGAAGGCTCCCGGCTCATTTCGGTGGGCGCCGTTTCGCGCGCGGAGCTTTTCATTGTCAAAGTCTGGAAAGCGTTCGCGGATGTTTCTCTGCGCTTCTGGAACGCTGTGACCAATATGATTTACCGGTTCTGACGACCCCGACACGACCAGTCGACCCGTACCCGAAAAGGAGACTGACTTATGGACTATAACAAATTCGGCGACACCTATTACATCCGCATGGACCGCGGCGATGAGATCGTCGCTTCCCTGCGCGGCGTCTGTCAGAAGGAGCACATTCAAAGCGCGGTGTTTTGCGGCATCGGCGGGTGCAGCGACGCCGCGCTGCAGACCTTTTTGCCGGCGCAGGGCGCGTTTGAGACCGAGCGAATCACCGGGGCGCTGGAGCTGGTCTCGCTGACCGGCAATGTCATCAGCGACGACAGCGGCGAACGCTTTTTTCACACCCACGCGCTGTTCACCTGGAAGGACGACAGCGGGCACCGCGTGGCCGGCGGACACTTAAAAAGCACCACGGTGCGCTATACGGCAGAGATCGAGCTGCGCCCGGTGCAGGGCGGGGCGATCGGGCGCACCTTTGACCCGGAGACAGGCATGGGCTTCTGGAAGCTGCACTAGCGGGACTGCTGCATTTCGCAAAGAGCAAAAAGAAAAACAGAAACAGATCAATCGAAAGCAGGACGCAGAGAAAACTCCGCGCCCTGCTTTTATTGCTTTCTTTGGATGGGCTGCGCCCATACCCTCTTTTATTTCTGAATATCGGTCCGTTTCAGCAGCGTCAGCGACACGCGCAGGTCGGCATCCACTTCGGCGGCATAGACTGCCTCGAAATTTTCTGCGATCGGCGACCGGGCAGACACCGTCACCCGCGTTTTTCCGGGGGCGTTCCCTTTGAAGGTGTAGATCACATCGTACCCGGCGCCGTTCCCGCGCCGAAAGCACGGTTTGCCATAGGCGCGTTTGCAGGTCCACGACAGCAGCGCGGGGTCCGCCGCCGTCACGGTGAACCGCGGTCCGCCGCCGTCAAAGGAATGAAAGGTCAGCGTATCGGCCGGCTGCGGCGTTTCGTGCTCCGGCGGCTGGCAAACCGTTATGTTGCGCGACTGCACGGAAAGCTGTACATTGTGCGCCGGCATGGTGAAGCGCAGAATGAATCCCTTCCGGTCGTCATAATCGGGAAGGATGCGCTGCCCGTCCAGCAAAAATGTGTACTCGGTATCAGTCGCGATCAGGCCGTAGGTCAGCGTCACCTTTGCGCCGGCGCGATAACGGTCCTTCGCGCCGCGGAATGCCGCCTTATCTTTGCCGGTATCAACGCGGTATTTTTTTGCAAACCAATCAGGCACGGCCGGCCCCTCCTTTTGCCTTTGTACGCTGCACGGGACGGCGCAGAATGTCCGGGTTCAGCAACCCCAGCCGCCCGGCCTGCTGCGTGATCTCCATCTGCAGCAGCGTCAAATTTGCAGCCGATGCAAAAAAGCCGAAAATGATGTCAAAAATCATGGCGTCAAGGATCGCCTCTTTGGGAATGCCGATCCATGAAAACAATGCGGAAAACGCCAGCAGGTTTGCCCCCGGCACCGGCGGCGTCGCCACAAACAGCACCTCCACCAGCAAAACGGTGAGGATCTGCCACGCCAGACCCAGACGGATCTGAAAAACGTTCAGCAGGTACATGGTAAAGATCAGCGTGCCGATCGCGCTGACGGGCATATACAGCACCATGCCCTGCGGCAGACTGACGCCGGCGTAATTGCTGTCAACACCAAGCCGGCGGGTGCAGGTCCGGGCGGCGGTTTCCATCGTCTCATCCAGCGCCGCCCCGCGCAGCGCCGTCAAAAACGGCGCGCTGAGTTTTTGCAGCACCGGCAGCACGCCCACCTTCATCCGCAGCGCAAACCACAGAACCGCCAGAAGCATCAGCAGCGCGGCAGCGCCGAACGACAGCGCCAGCGGTTTCCACATTTCAAGCAGGATGCGCACGCGGCGGTTCCAGATTTCCAGACACAGGAACAGCCCCGCCACAAACGGGATCAGATTGCTGAGCCAACCGGCGATCAGGGTGCCGACCATGTTGATTTCGCGTACCCCGCGGCGCAGCAGTTTGGCATGGTCGCCGGCGGCGATCAGCGCCGCGCCCAACGGAAAAGCCAGCAGCAGCAACTGCGGCGTATCGGAATCCAAAAACGGCTCCACAATGTTGCCGGGGACCAGGCCGGACAGCGCCTGCTGCCAGGAATCCTCCAGCACCGTGCCGCCCTGCCCGCCCGAAAGAACGGGCCAGACGCCCACCAGCGCGGCAACAATCATCAAAAGCGTAAACACCAGATAGCGGCCGACAACCCCCACGCTGCTGCCGCCCTGGCGCGTGATGGCGCCCGCGTTGAGCATGGTGGTCAGCGTCATCAGAAAGATGATGGGCGCCGACGCCGCGTTGAGCACACGGGTCCAGAGCTCAAACGCCCCCTGCAGCGCCGCGGCGCAATAGACCTCGCGCACCGTCTGCGGCAGCAGCCACAGGCCCAGTACCCCGGCCGCGACCCCGATGGCAAAGCACAGCAGCATCTTTATCACGGGCGCCATTTGCTTTTGCGGTACCGACAGACGCAGCGTGTTTTTTCCGCCGGCAAAGCTGTAGCGCGGGCGCAGACCGATGGCCGTCAGCAGCGAGCTGTTCCACTCGCCGAGCGCTTCGGCCGTTTCACTCAGCGGGTTGAATGCCGGCCCTTCCATTTCCAGGCGCAGCACCGCACGCCCGACCCGCGCGTCCAGCGCCGCAGTGACCGGCGTCTGCTCCCCCAGATGCTCCTGCATCCGCAGCAAAAGCTCCTCTGCCAGCAGGCGCACACGCAGGCAGCTTTTGCGATCCGGCCCGGCGCCGGGCAGTACGGCATCCATCCACGCGGCGCACGCGTCGATGCCCGCCGCAGAGAGGGTGAAGGATTCGATTTGTGATCTCGGACGCATGTGCATTCGACCCCTTATTTATCATTTCGATTTATTATATACCGGTTTTTGCATTTTGTAAATGGGTCCGAAGAAAACAAACGCAGCACCCCGCGTCAGGCAGGGTGCTGTTCATTTTATTGAACGTTTCTTCGTCGATGCGTCAGTTTGATTCGCGCGTGATTTCACCGTTGGTGGCAGCGGAAAGCCACTGCTCGGCGGCGGGGTTCTTGACCTCGGTCCCGTCGGCGGTCGTATAGGATGCGACGATGACGGAGTAATCCTTGAATTGTTCGCAATTGCAGTCAAACGACAAAGAGACCGTATCCCCACACAAAATGTCGCTTTCCGATGTACAGGTCAAAACACCGACGCCGTCCACAATTTCCTTATCGAACGACACCGTCGATTTGGAAACCCATTCGTTCCAAAGCTTCACACGGCTTTGATCCGACCGCAAGCCGACATGATAAAGCTTGAAAGATGTGATCTGATCACTGCTGTTGTTTTTCAAGGTCAGCATCAGCGCATCGCGGTTTCCGCCCATCAAATCAATTCCATTATAATTGTAATAGATCACTGGTTTTTCCAGATCCAATGCAAAATCCGTTTCGGCGGCTGCCTTCAATCCTTTCACGTCACGGACCACCAAAGCGCTTCCTTCCGGCTGCAGCTTTTCCTCAGCACCGAGGTGACGGCTGTCACTGTAAAAGACCGCATACATCCAGTCGTCCTCATTCGGATTCTTTTTCGTTTTTCCGTCCGTATCATACGACAGGACGATGATAGAAAACCGGTCGATCGATTCTTCCGAAGACCTGAAGAATGCCTCTTTGTAATCACCAGCCGCAATCGTATCCTCAAAAACAAAGCCTTTATAATACTGTGTCGGACGATTGCTGGTATCGATCGTCATTGAATAGCCCGGGTTCCTGGCACAGTCCACAATGGTTCCCTTGTCAGTCAGGCCGACGAACGCAACACTGACATTGCTGATCGGCGCAGCGCTGTTGTTCTGCACTGTTACCTTCACTTTTTCGTCAAACTGCGCAATCGTCGCCTGCACCGCAAACACACTGTTGCGAGATTCCACCAGCGCCAGTTGGTTCAGGTCGGCGCGGTACTTGTCGTCATCGGTCGGCACGCTGCCGTCATTGATGTTGTCCGGATCTGTTGAGACGGGTTCGGTCGTCAATGAATTGACCTCCATTTCATCCGTGGCAACGCGCTCTGTACCTTGCGGTTCTGTCGGTTCGGTCGGTTCCGTCGCTTCGACTTCGTTTGCGGCAGCATCCGCGGCGGTTGCCGCGTCGGCCGGTTCGGACGGCTCGGACTTTTTGCAGGCGGCAAACGCCAGGCACAGCACCAGAACGAGCAACAGACTGACGGCTTTTTTGAGTTGCAAAGATTTCATAAACAAACCTCCTGATTTTTCAACATGCTTTGCATAGTAGTATCTTATACTACTTTATCCGAATTGTCAATACTATTTCCTGAAATGTGCTACTCTACTCAAAAAAGGAGTGATACACATGAAACCGCTCAAAGAAAAAGTCAGTATCACACTGGACGAAGACCTTGTGGCACACATTCGGGTGTTGGCGGAGCAGGACGACCGCTCTTTTTCACAGTATATCAACAAGGTCCTGAAAGACTATGTTGCAAAGCAGCAGGCGAATGCCCGGCAGCCGGAAGCACACTGAAAAACCATATAACAAACGCAGCACCCCGCGATGAACAGGGTGCTGTTGATTTTTGCTGTACGCCGTCACACATCCGGCGTCGCAAACGCTTTCAGCCATTCGCGGCAGATCAGCGCGTGGCCCTTGGCCGTGGGGTGCACCCCGTCCGCCAGCCAATAGGACGGTTCGGCCCGCAGCGCCGCCGCGTCAAACACGCCCTGCAGCGGCACAAACACCGCGCCGTACCGGTCGGCAAGCGAACGCACAATGGCCGCGAGTTCCTTGACGCCGGAATCAAACACGCTGAAGCGGTCCGGCTGGCCGTCACGGTTGTTTGTCGCGGTCCCCGGCAGCAAAAACGGCTCCAGCAGCAAAAGCTTCACACCGGGCAGCTCTGCGGTCACTTCGTCCAGAAACAGGTCATAGACCTTTTCAAACCGCGCCGTGCCCGTGCCGCTGCAGCCGTCCAGCCCGTGCCAGATATCGTTGACGCCGACAAGCAGACTCAGCACGTCCGGCCGCACGGAAAGCACGTCGCGCACAATGCGCGCATAGACGTCCGGCACCCGGTCGCCGCTGACGGCCCGGTTGACAAAGCGGTATTGCCCCGGCATGTCAAAGCCGAGCGACGCTTCGATCAGGCGCGGATAGCCGTTGCCGAGATTGGCGTCATTGCCGCGGTCCCGGCCGCAATCGGTGATGGAATCGCCCTGGAACAAAATGGTTTTCATAAAAACGCTCCTTTCAGACAGCGGTTGTTTGCAGATGCAGCATCACGTCGGCCACAAAGGTGCCGTCCTTCGCGGTCGTTTCCAGTTGGCCGTTATACTTTTTCACGGCGCGCTCCACATTTTTCAGGCCGAAGCCGTGGTTGCGCCGGTCGGCTTTTGTGGTACGGCCGGCACTTGCCGCCGACGCGTCGCCGTCGGTCGGGTTGGAGATGCTGAGCAGAAAGGTTTCATGCACGGTACGCACCTCGGCAAACACCACCTGCGCCCCGCCGGCCTTGCGGCACGCCTCGATCGCATTGTCGATCAGGTTTGACAGCACGGTGCACAGGTCGTCGTCACGGATGCCGTCGGCGGGAATGGCGCCGCTGAATTTGAGCGTGATGTTTTCATCCGCGGCCGTCTGCGCCTTGTGGTTCAGCAGCGCGTCGGCAACAAAATTGCCGGTCTTGATCTTGTACATGGCGGCGTGGACGGTGCCCTGCATCGCGTCGAGATACTGCCGCGCCTCATCAAATCGGCCGTCCTCCAGCAGCGCGCGCACCACCAGCATGTGGTTTTTGTAATCGTGACGAAAGCGCCGCAGCTCGGCGTCGTCGGTAATGGACTGCTCGGCGAATTCCTTTTGCACGGTCATCTGCTGCAGAATGCGATTCTCTTCCTGAGAAAGGCGCAGCACCCGAAACAGCAGAAATACGAACGACACGATCAGCGCCGCAGACGAAATCAAAAACAAAACGTCAAAGCGGCCGGTTTCTTCCCCGTACGCCTTGTAGTAACACATGACCTCAAACAGCAGCAAAACAGCGTACACCCACTTCGGCACTGCATCGACAAAGCGGTGCAGCGCGTGCGTTTCGCTGCGGAAAGAAACCATTAGCAGCGCCGCGCCCGCAGCCAGATACAGCACCGTGCAGACCGTATATTCCAGCCACAGCGCGCGGGTGGTATAAAACGCGATGAGGCCCCAAAAGACCTCCACCGTAAAGGTGTAGACCAGCGTCTTCCACAGAACGGACAACGGTTTTGGCCGCTGCACCAAAAGGCACGCCGCCGCAAAGCAAAGCGCATTCCCGGCAAAGTCCAGCACGCCGTCATACTCCGCGGTCAGTGCCGGCACCAGCAGCCCGCCCGCCGCCGGCAGCATCAGCACCAGCGCGGCAATCGCCAGCCGCGGCGCGGTCAGGCGCAGCGCATACCGAAAGATACAATGCAAAAAAGACAGCAGCCCGAACACGGCGGCCCAGTTTTCGAGCACGCACAGCGCTGCGGTTCCTGCTGTCATCACGATTCCCCTCTTCCCTGCCCGACCTGAAACGGTCAGGACATTGAATATTTCAAATAGTTCATATAGCATTTGTTGAAATTCACAAGATTGCGGCGGCTGATCTCGATCTTTTCATCATTGGTCAGGCGGATGATGTTCTTGTCGATCTCCATAATATAGTGCATGTTGACGATGAAGCGCCGGTGCGTGCGGAAAAAGGCATAGGAATTGATGCGCGCCTGCAGCTCTGCGATCGTCACCGACGTTTCATAAATGCCGCCGACATGGCGCACGATGGAGTGCTTTTCGCTCGATTCGATATACATGATCTCGTTCAGGTTCAGGCGGATCATGCGCTTGCCGCTGATGAAATCCAGATACTTTTCACGCTCATAATATGTCACAAAATCTGACAGGGTGCGGTTCAGCACGATGGCGTCGACCGGCTTGAGCAGATAGCGAAACGCGTTGACCTCATAGCCCTCATAGACATAATCGTCATAGGCCGTGACAAAAATGATCGCGGCGTCACAGCCCCCATCGCGCAGCGTGCGGGCCAGGTCGATCCCGGTGCCGTCGCCCAGCCTGCAGTCCAGCAGCAAAAGATCATAGCGCGTTGACACGTCAAGCAGATCCTTTGCCGAAAAATAAACGTCGGTTCTTGAAGTCACGCCGAGATGGACCATCTGCTTCTGAACCAGATCCGCAAGCAGCCGGGCCTCGGTTTTATCGTCTTCACAAATCGCGATTCTCATACTTGATTCTCTCCTTGCGCACCGTCATGCGCGTTGCCGGCGACCCGGCAGACCCGACGGCAAGATCATTATACCACAAAAAAACATTTTCCGATACCCCATAATCATATCTTTTTTGACTTTATTTTACAATCATTTTCGGATGAACGGTCGGTTTTTCGGGATGAACGGTATTTAATATTCTTTAATCGAATATTAAAGACTTGCTTTTCACCTTTTTCTGTGTTATGCTTATGGGTAGTAAAAACAAGGAGGGCTTGTTATGCGAAGCAAAAAACAGACGCTGCTGCTGGTGGTGCTCGTGCTCAGTCTGCTGACGCTGTGCGCATTTGCGGCTGCAGCCGAAACCGAGGGCATCTTTACCTATACGGTCAGCGGCGGCGCGGCAACCATCAACCGGGTCGATTGCTCCGGTCAGACCGAGATCGACGTGCCGGAAACGCTGGGCGGTGTGCCCGTGACCGCCCTTGGCAGCCAGGCGTTCAAAGACCCGACCTATGAGCTTGGGGTCGACACGGTGCAGGTGGTACGGATCCCGAAAACCGTCACCGCCATCCATAGCGACGCGTTTTCTTATGCCGACGTGGCCGCCATCGAGGCGGACGCCGACAACCCGAATTACAGCAGCGACGATTTTGGCGTGCTCTTTAACAAAGACAGGACCACATTGGTCAAGGCGCCCTGCTGCCTGGCGCTGACAAGCTATACGGTTCCGGACAGTGTGACACACCTGGAAGGAACCGCCTTTGAGGGCGTGATCTTTTTGCAGGCGCTGACCCTGCCGGACGGCCTGGCCGATTTCGGTCCACAGGCGTTTTATGAAATGCGAAGTCTGAAGCACATCGCCTTGCCGGAGGGCATCACCGCCATCGGGCAAAACGACTTTGCCTATTGCGTCAGTCTGGAGTCTGTGTCTCTGCCCTCCACGCTGCAATCGATCGAGGGCAGCGCCTTTACGGAATGTTATGCGCTCAAAGAGATCATCATCCCGGAGGGCGTCACCAAAATCGAAAGCTACGCCTTTGAAAGCGACGCGGCGCTGGAGCGCATCGTGCTGCCGCGGTCGCTGCAAACGGTCGGCCGGGCCATCTGCGGCAACTGTCCGAACCTTGCACACGTCTATTACGGCGGGTCCGCCGAGGACTGGGCGGCGCTGAATGTGCGGACCGGGTCCTATTACGGCAGCCGCGTGGATGCGTTCGACGTCGCCGCGTTCCACTATGATTTTGACGCCGCGCCGTATGCGACGCTGACCGTGACCTATGACAACGACCTTTTGACCATCGCCGGCACGGGCAGCATTCCCGCCGCGCGTGAAGGCGGATTTCAGTTCTGGGACGAGCACAAAGACACCGTGACCGCCCTGTTTGTGGAAGGCGGCGTCGCCTCGGTCGGTGCGGGCGCGTTCACCGGTTTTCCGGCGCTGAGCTATGTGATCTTTGACACCGGCGGCACGGCGCTTTCTGCCGGCGCGTTCACGGATTGCCCGGCGCTGGATACCCTGCTGTTCTTTGGCGACGCGGCGCTGGACGACGAAGCGGCGGACGCTGACGCGGCGGTTCAGGTCTTTGTGCCCGCAGACGCGGCGCTGACCGGGAGCTTGGACGCCGGCCGATACCGCGTCGTACCCTATACATATGCGGACGGCGCCCTGTCTTTGAACGGCAGCGTGACCTGGGACGGCTATCAGTTCCTGGACACCATGACGGCGTTTTGCCTGCGCTTTGACCCGATCGATGTGCTCAAATGCAGCGATTTCACCTTTGACGCCCTGCCGATGTACGGAACGGACAGCGACGGCAACTATGCGCGCATCGAAGACAACCGCCTGGCCGACGCCGAGCTGCGTGCGCAGACAAGCGCCGCAGAGCCGATCAGCTTCAACGACCTGGTGCGCGGGATCGTCGACGGCAGCATCACCGACTTTCGCCTGGTGGCAAAAGACAGCGCCCACGAAGAGATCAGCGACACGCCCGTTGAAATCAAGGATGAAAACGAAGGCGTCATCGGTTTCATCCACAGGGCGATCAAATGGATCGTGCGTCTGCTGGACAGCTTGCTGAACATCGTGTCAAAGCTGAAATTCCGATAAGCTGATATGCAGAAAAGGGGCTGCCGCAAACTCGCAACAGCCCCTTTTGATTTGTTTTCAGAAAAAAGATTGACAGAAAACCTTGCACATGGTATGATAAATATGTTGAAGTTCCACGAGGAGAACGGAACTTTTGCCACATCAAAATACGAAGGAGCAAGTACCATGGCAAACATCAGCGCAATTTCAAGAGACGAATGGATGCTGCGCGGTCCGCTGGCCAAAAAGGGCTATGACTGGTGGTGGCATTCACTCACCGCGGAAAACGAAAAGACCGGGGAGAAAAAGCCGTTCTATGTCGAGTTTTTCACCTGCAACCCGGACTATGCCGAAAACGAGCCGGTCATCGTCTGGAACGACAAGCTGGCACAGGATTCCGGCAAGCGGCCGTCTTATCTGATGGTCAACGTCGGCTTCTGGGGCAAAGAGCACGGCCAGCTGCACCGCTTCTTTTCACTCAAGAATGTTGACATCCACGCCGACCCGCCGTTTTCTGTCAAGGCGGCAGACTGCTACTGTGACGAAAAGCGCACCTGCGGCAGCGTGAGCATCACGCCCGAAGAGGCCGCCGCGCACCCGGAATGGATGTGCGACGCGGGCACCATGCAGTGGGACCTGACGATCGACAAACAGATCGCGTTCCACGTCGGCTACGGCGCCAGCCGGTTCTTCCGCAGGATCAACGCCTTTGAAATGTTCTGGCACGCCGAGGGCATCAAGACGGCGTTTGCGGGCGAGATCATCCTCAACGGTGAAAAGTACATCGTCCGGCCCGAAACCTGCAACGGCTATTCCGACAAGAACTGGGGCGGCGATTTCACCAGCCCGTGGGTCTGGCTGTCATCCAACAACCTGACCAGCCTCAAGACCGGCAAAAAGCTGGAAAACAGCGTGTTCGAGATCGGCGGCGGCCGGCCGAAGATCTATTGCCTTGCCCTCAACCGCAAGCTGCTGGGCACCTTCTTCTATGAAGGGCAGGACTATGAATTCAACTTTTCCAAGTTCTGGACCGGGTCGCGCACAAAGTTCGACTGCGAAGAGACTGCGGATGAGATCCACTGGCACGTGGTGCAGACAACGCTGACCGCAAAGCTGGACACCGTCATCACCTGCAAAAAGGACGAGATGCTCAACATCAACTATGAGGCGCCGAACGGCACCAAGCGCCACAACCGCCTGTGGAACGGCGGCACCGGCACCGGCGTGCTCAAACTGTATAAGCGCGTGGGGCTGAAGTTCGTTCTGGTGGACGAGATCAAGGCCGAGGGCATCGGCTGCGAGTTCGGCGAATACGACAGATAAACAAAATAAAATCAACAGATATCGAAAGGATGATTCTATCATGATCCAGTGCAAAAACATCGTTTTGACCGGCGCGTCCAGCGGCATCGGCTTTGAGGTGCTTCGCCTGCTTGCCAAGGACGGAACCAACACCATCCTTGCCGTGTCCCGTCACGCGGAGCAGCTTTTGAAGACCTATGCCGACAACGTGATCCCCTTCAACATGGACATCAGCTCCGCCGCAGGCGTGGACGCCGTGTTTGAAAAGGCAAACGAGGTCTTCGGCGGCGAAAAAATCGACATCTTCTATGCCAACGCGGGCTTCCCGTACTATGAAGAGTACAACTATGAGGATTGGGACCGTGTGCGCGCCATGTTTGAAACGAACACCTTCTCGCCGATGTATACCTATTCCAAGTACCTGCACCATCTGGACGGCCGCGACGGCATCCTGGCCTTCACGGTCAGCGCCATCGGTCAAATGGCCATGCCGGGCTACGCGGTCTACAGCGCCAGCAAGTTCGGCCTGCAGGGCTTTCAGCAGGCGATCCGCATCGAGGCGCCGAAGAACCTGCAGATCACCTGCCTGTATCCGGTCGCGACCAACACCAACTTCTTCCGCGTGGCGAACCCCGTGGAATTTGAAAAGCCCTTCCCGGTGCAGCAGCCCGACGTTGTGGCCCGCAAGATGGTCGCCGGCATCGAGAGCGGCAAAAAGTTTGTCTCTCCCAGCCCGCTGTTTGGTCTCTCCAAGGTCCTGATGGGCGTCTGCCCGCCGGTGCGCACCGTCTATTGGGCGCTGGAAAACGCGAAGCTGGAGCGCTTTAAGCAAAAGCTGAAGGCGATGGGCGACAACGCGGTCGCCGCAGCATTGAAGAAATAAAACCAACGCCGCCGCGGTGTACGGAAAAGTACATCGCGGCGCACTGTATGAGGTGACGTCATGGTCAGACCCATTTGCAAAAATGTGTTCCTGCTGCAGAAACCGTCCGCCCCGGCAGAGATCGAGGACCTCGCCGTCGGGCGGGACCTGCTCGACACGCTCAAAGCGCATGAGGCCCACTGCGTCGGCATGGCGGCCAACATGATCGGCGTGAGCAAATGCATCATCGCCGTCAGCTTGGGACCGGTGAAGCTGCTGATGTATAACCCGAAGATCGAGGCAAAGCGCGGGCCGTATGACGCCGAAGAGGGCTGTCTGTCGCTGACGGGCACACGCAAAACCGTGCGGTATGAAGAGATTGAGGTGACCTTCCGCGACGCGGCGTGGAAGCCGCAGCGCCGGACGTTCCGCGGGCAGACGGCGCAGATCATCCAGCACGAGGTGGATCATACAAACGGCGTATTGATTTGAATCCCATTCGAATGCCCTTTGGGCAACCACGGATTCACGCAGATGTGCAAATCTTGACGGCAAATTTTTACACACAGAGTGAATCATCGGTTACTTGGTCCTTAAGGCAGCACCGCACAATTCGGGCGTACGGATTGTGCGGTGTTGCCCTAAATCTACAGCCCCGGAAGGATCACCCTCCGGGGCCGTTATGTCATTGGTTGGATGCGTCATTCCGCCTCGATCTCTTTGATGATGCACTCGCTGCCTTTCAGCAGCCACGTTTCACCGGAGTGGCAGTAGGGGCACTCCTTGCCGTACTTGACCGTTTCATAGGTCCCCTTGCAGTTGTCGCAATAGGTCACGGCGGGGATGGTCTCCAGCACCAGCTCGCTGTCTTTGAGCACGTCATGGCGGCCCTTGAAGTAGTTCCAGCAGTCCACAAACAGGTCCGTCATGATGCCGGACACCTCGCCCACCTGCAGCACGACCTTGCCGATCTTCGTCAGCTGCTCCTCGGCCGCCGTTTCGTCCAGCGTTTTTGCCAGGTGCAGCACGATTCCCATTTCGTGCATGGCTTATTTCTTGCCCCCGAAGGCGATCTTTGCCATCCGCTTGAGCGCATAGGGGCCGACCTTGAACATCTTGTCTTCGCAGCGGACCATGTTGGAGCAGTCCGGCAGGTCGCGGCTGAGATGGATCGCGTCAAACTCGCACCGCGTGGTGCACAGGCCGCAGCCGATGCAGCGGTTGAGGTCAACCACCGTGGCGCCGCAGCCGAGGCAGCGGGCCGCTTCGACCTTGACCTGTTCTTCCGTCAGCGGCAGACGCAGGTCGTCAAAGGTCGCGGTCGCCTTGCCCTTTTTGTGGCCGGGCACCTGGCGCTTGGCGTTGTCAAAGCTTTCCAGAATGATGTCGTCCTTGTCCAGCTCGATGAACTCGCGCTTGTCGCGGGCAACGGTCTGCGACTGGCCGGGATGGACCGCGCGGTGCATGCTTTCGCAGCCCAGCTTGCCGTCCGCAATGGCGTCGATGGCAAAGCGTGCGCCGTGGCCGATGTCGCCGCCGACAAAGATGTCGGGCTCCGCCGTTTCAAAGGTGACGGGGTCGTGAACAACGGTGCCGTTGGGCCGCAGCTCAACCTTGGTACCTTTCAGCAGATCGCCCCAGACGGCGCTCTGGCCGATGGCCTGCAGCACGTTTTCGCAGTCAACGGTGATCGTTTCGTTTTCATCATATTTCGGGCTGAAGCGGTGCTCGCTGTCAAAGACGCTGACGCACTTTTTAAAGATGACGCCGGCAACCTTGCCGTCCCTGACGATGATCTCCTTCGGGCCCCAGCCGTTCATCACGGTGATGCCCTCTTCCTTTGCCTCGGCAACCTCGTCGTCCGCGGCGGGCATTTCATTTGCACCCTCCAGGCAAAGCATGGTGACCTTGCCCTTGGCGGCGCGGACGGCGCTTCTGGCCACATCCACCGCGACGTTGCCGCCGCCGATGACGACCACGTCGCCCTTCAGCTTCAGCTTGGGATCGGCGTTGATGTTCCGCAGGAAGTCCACGCCGGACTGCACGCCTTCGGCGTCCTCGCCGGGGACGCCCGCCTTGCGGCCGCCCTGCATCCCGATGGCAAGATAAAATGCCTTGTAGCCCGCGTCGCGCAGGGACTGGACCGTCACGTCTTTTCCGACCTCAACGCCGCACCTGAACTCCACGCCCATCTGGCGCAGCACGTCGATCTCGGCGTCGATGACGTCCTTTTCCAGCCGGAAATTCGGAATGCCGTAGACCAGCATGCCGCCGGGACGCTCTTCCTTTTCAAACACGGTCACGTCATAGCCGCGGGTACGCAGATAATAGGCGCACGACAGGCCCGCCGGGCCGCCGCCGATAACCGCCATTTTGTAATCCGGGCCCCACATGCCGCCGTCGTCCTTTTCACAGACGGGGACAAAGCGCTTGTCGGCATGCAGCTCCTGGGCGGCGATGAACTTTTTGATCTCGTCGATCGCGATGGGCTGGTCAACGGTGCCGCGCGTGCAGGCGTCCTCACACCGGCGGTTGCAGACGGCGCCGCACACGGCCGGGAAGGGGTTATCCTGCTTGATGAGCTTCAGCGCGTCAAGGTAGCGGCCGTCCGCCGCCATCTTGACATAGCCCTGCACGGCCAGGTGGGCCGGACACGCGGTTTTGCACGGCGCGGTGCCGGTGTCATAGCAGTTGATCTTCGCGTCCTCACGATAGTTCGGGTTCCACTTGTCGGGGCCCCATTTTTTCTTATCGGGCAACTCGGAGAGCGGATACTTCATTTCGCCGTGCTTTGTACACAGCTTTTGACCGAGCTTTGCCGCGCCGACGGGGCAGACCTCGACGCACTTGCCGCAGGCGACGCACTTTGCCTTTTCCACATGGGCACGGTACGCCGAACGGCTCATGTTCGGGGTGTTGTAAAGCTGACTGGTCCGCAGCGCGTTGCACACGCCGGGGGCGCAGTTGCAGATGGCGACGATTTTGTCTTCGCCGTCGATGTTGGTGATCTGGTGCACAAAGCCGTGGCGCTCCGCGCGTTCCAGAATCTCCAGCGCCTCTTCATAGCTGATGTAGCGGCCCATGCCGCGGTCCACGCTGTATTCGGCCATGTCGCCCACGCCCATGCAGAACTCGCCGTTGATCTCGCCGCTGCCCTCGCCGCGCATGGTCTGCTGCTTGCGGCAGGTGCACTGGCCCACAGAGTATTTGTCATATTTGCTCAGCCAGTGAGAGATGTGCTCCACCGGCACCGAGCTGTTTTCATGCTCAATGGCCTTTTCGACCGGGATGACGTGCATGCCCACGCCGGAACCGCCCGGCGGCACCATTTGGGTGATGCCCTCCAGCGGCATCTGGGTCATGAGGTTGAAGAAGGTCGCGAGGTTCGGGTGCTGCGCGGTCAGCTCGTCGTTCATCATCATGAACTCGGCAGAACCCGGCACAAAGATCGGCAGGTTGTAGTGCTTTTTCTTGTCCGGCCCCTCGCGGGTCATTTCAACCAGACCGATCCAGCACAGGTGGTCGATCATCTTTTGCGTGTCTTCCTCGCTCATGTTGTTCATTTGGGCCAGCGTCGGGATGTCGTACGGCACGCGGGTCTTTTTGAAGTTCAGCAGGAACTTGACCTCATCCTTGTTGAGGATCTGGTCAAGCGCCCAGTACTCCGGATCGTCGGTACCCATGGTGTGGGTATACTTGACCAGATAGCGGTCTGTGATCAATGAACCGAGCTTGAGAACGAGCTTTTCCTTCTCCTTGTCGGGTGCGACGTAATTCGGGTCCTGCGCGTAGTCGCGTTCATTGACCATGCGATTTTTTTGCGGTTTCATTGCAGCATCTCCTTTTGATATCGTCAGTTCGTTTTCCAGTCGTTGACACAATCCAGCAGCCATTGCTCCAGCGCGGCCATCCCCTCGCCCGTCTTTGCGCTGACAGGGAACACGGCGATGCCGGGGTTCAGCTTTTTCGCGCAGTAGATACAGCGCGGCAGGTCAAAGTCAAAATAGGGCAGCGCGTCGATCTTTGAGATCACCAGCGCGTCGCTCTCTTTGAACATCAGCGGGTATTTCAGCGGCTTGTCGTCGCCCTCTGACACAGAGAGGATCATCAGCTTTTTGCCCGCGCCGGTGTCGTACTCCGCCGGGCAGATGAGATTCCCCACATTTTCAAGAAACGCGAGGTCGAACCGTTCGTCCCCCAGCGCGTCAAACGCCGCCGCCGTCATGCCGGCGTCCATGTGGCACATGCCGCTCGTATGGACCTGCACAGCCGCCGCGCCCAGCGCTTCGATCCGTTCGGCATCCACGTCAGAGGCGATGTCCGCCTCCATCACGGCGATGCGAAGGCCCGCCAAATCTTTGATGATCCGGGACAGCAGCGTGGTCTTGCCGCTGCCGGCGCTGCTCATCACATTGACCAGCAGCGTGCCCATGGCTTTGGTCCGCGCGCGCAGGGCGTCGGCGTCCCGTTCGTTGGACGCGGTCACGGTGGCGTTCAGGGTGATGCGCTTCATGCCGTCGCCCCCCTTTCGTCCAGCAGCGCGGCGATCAGGTCCGCCACGGCGTCAAAACCTTCACCGCTTTTGGCAGACACGGGAAGGACGGTCATCTTCGGGTTCAGCGCAAATACGCGGTTGCGCAGCGCGTCAAAATCAAAATCAAAGACCGGCAGCGTGTCGATCTTGTTGACGAGCAGCACGTCGCTGACCTGAAACATCAGCGGATATTTCAGCGGCTTGTCGTCCCCTTCCGGCACGGAAAGGAGCATCAGCCGCAGGTCGGCGCCGATCTCAAATTCCGCAGGGCAGACCAGATTGCCGATATTTTCCAGAAAGATCAGGTCCAGCCCGTCGGCGCCCATCGCGTCCAGACCGCGGGCGGTCATGTCGGCATCCATGTGGCAAAGGCCGGCTGTGTGCAGCTGGATGACCCGCGTCCCGGTGGCGGCAATGGCTTTGGCGTCCACGTCGGAATCGACGTCCGCCTCCATCACACCGATGCGGTATTTGGTCCCCAGGCGGGCAATGAGCTGTTTCAGCGTGGAGGTCTTCCCGGCGCCCGGGGACCCCATCAGGTTGACCAGAACGGCGCCGCTTTGCCGCATGGTCTGCCGGTTGCGCGCGGCGGCCGCATCGTTGTCGGCAAGCACACGCGCTTTGGTTTCAATGATTCTGTAGTCCATGGGACCCACCTATCCTTTAATTGTAATAAAGCCCGAGGCGGAACAGCCGCTTTTCGCCGGACCCGGAAAGCAGAAACGTCGTTTCGTCCGTTTCTGCGGTCAGGCGGATGGTTTCGTCCAGCTTTGCTTCACCGGTATATTCCGTCAGCAGCTCGCGCACGGCCCGGCTGCGCAGCGCGTCCGGCATCCGATCCTCCGCCAGGTCCAGATAGCGCGTGTTGTTCATGTGGCCGTTGAGGTCCACATAGCTGTAAGGCACCGTGAACGGCTGCGTTTCACCGCCCTGCGGCAGCTTCGGCGCACGCGGCAGCGCGATCGCCCAGTCGGGTTTTTCGCCGTGGATCGTGACGCCGACCTTCTCCGGGAAGGCCATGGCGCGCGTTTTGCAGTCCATCAGCATCCAGAGCGCCGAGGCGTTGACCAGCACATTGCCGCCGTCATCCAGAAGGCGATAGTACCGCGGAAAGAACGTGTGCATCATCTCGCCGGGCAGCGATTCCAGCGTCACGGTCTCGTCATACGCCGGCAGGCGCGTCACCGTCACCTGCTGCAGCGTCAGAACCCAGAGCAGGCCGCGATCCAGCGTTTTGGCCCGCCCCGCGCCAAGCTGTTCGGTGTGGGCAATGGCCGCCTCCTGCAAAAAGGTCAGCAGCCGGCTCAGCCGCAGCCGGCGGTACCGGTCGGTATCGCTGGACAGAATTTTGTATTGCTTGCGATAGGGTTCCATCTTATTTCAGGCGCTTTTCAATCGCCGAAACCACGTCGCCGACGGTATAGAGCTTTTCCCACTGCTTATCCGGGATGCGGATATCAAATGTTCCCTCGATGCGGCAGATGATCATGGTGAAGCCCATGGAATCGATGGCTGTGTCGGTGTTGATCACGGTGTTTTCTTCCAGAACCTGACCCTCGGTCTCAGGCACGCATTCATGCACGATCTCGATGGTCTGATCAAAAATCTCCTGTCTTGTCATTGTGTTACCACCTTCTGTTGGAGCTCCCAACGTTTTATTTTGCCCGTCGCCGTGCGCGGCAGCGGGTCGCAGACAAATTGAATGGCGCGCAGCCGCCGCCCCAGCGGCAGATGCTTCATCAGCGGCTCCAGCTGCGCCGTGACGGTTCCCCGCTCGCTTTCGTCGCCGTGAACGACCAGCAAAGGCACGCCGTGATCCTCCACCACGGCAAAGTCGCGCCCGGAAAGCGCAGCAGAGATGGAAAACTCATATTCCGGCAAAAACAGCTTGGTGCCGTCTGCCAGCACAAGGATCTCTTTTTTGCGGCCCTCGATATGCAGCAGACCGTGGGCGTCGATGCGCCCCAGGTCGCCGGTGTGCAGCACGCCGTTTTTGAGCACGGCGTCGGTGGCCGGCTGATCTTTATAATACCCCGTCATGCAGCAGGTCGGCGCCTCGATCAAAATCTCGCCGTCGTCGGCGATGGTGACCTTGTCATCCGGGCAAACGGTCATGGCATAGGGGTCGTCGCCGAGCGAAAGCGCGACGCCGGACGACGTTTCGGTCAGGCCGTAGCCGAACGACACACGCAGACCCTTCATCTGCAGCGCCGTGGTGATCTTTTGCGAACAGTCGCCCGCGCCGATGAGTACCAGTCTGAGTTCGGGGTTCAGCAGATTCTTTTGCAGCAAAAAACCGATCAGCAGCGGCACGGCAGACAGCGCCGTGGGCTGAAAGAACGCGCAGTCGTCAAAATAATGCCGCGCGCCGCGCCCGAGCGCCACGCATGCCCCGCAGGACAGGCCCCACAGCAGCCCGCACACAAAGCCAAACACATGGTCCAGCGGCAGCATGCACAGCAGCACGTCGCACGGCTGCAGCGGCAAAAGGGCGCCGCCGTTGTAGGCGCTGCTGCACAGGCTTTGCTCCGTCAGGGCAACGGCCTTCATCTTTGCCGTGGTCCCGGACGTAAAAAAGAGAATGCGGCCCTTGCCGTCCGTCACGCCGGCTGTCAGCGCGCCGGCCAGTTCTTCCGTCAGCGCGGCATCGCCCCAAAGGGCGTCCACGTCTGTGCGGGCAAGATGCTCCGGCCCGGCGTTTTCATTTAAAAGGACCAACTGCAGGCCGGCCTGCACCGCAGCAAAGATTTCGGTCACGCAATCAAGCGACCCGTCGCACAGCACGCCCAGGCTGGTCTTTCCGGCCGCACGCAGGTCCGCCGCGCGGGAACGCACCGCGTCATAAAACGCCGCAAAGCTGAGGGCCTGCACCTTGCCGTCCGCGGCATAGCGGATGGCCGGGGCGTCGGGCGTGGACTGCGCATAGTGGCGCAGCATCTCTTCAAAGCTTGAAAAGCGCATGATTTCACCTCACGGTTCACAGAATTGTTCAGATTCATCTTAACACAAATCGTACAAAAAGAAAATAGCAATCCGGGCGAAATTTCTCAAATTTAATATTTCTTTAATAAATTGCAACAATTTCGCTTGATTTTTTCAAATCCGCATTGTATAATATGTATGATTGTTATGTCTATTTTGCATGACATGAAAAACGAGATTCCAAAACTGTTTAGGAGGAATTACTATGGACAAGGACATTCGCATCTGTATCGTCGGCGGCGGCCCTGCGGGTCTTTCTGCCGGGATGTATCTGGAACAGAAGGGGTACACCAACTACACGATTCTTGAGCGTCTGGACCGCGTGGGCGGCAAATGCTGGTCGCCGACCTATAACGGCCGCCGCTATGAGATGGGCGCCATCATGGGCGTGCCCTCTTACTACGCCGTGCACGACGTGGAGGAATTCTGCGGCATCACCCACGACGGCCCGCAGCTCAACCGCAACTACAAAGACGGCAGCGGCAAAGTCATCGAGCCGTTTGAGCCGAAAAAGAACCCGCTCAAGATCCCGCGCCTGCTCAAGATGAAGAGCCAGGTCAAAAAGCTGGGCGAGCTGCTGGAAACCAAGTATCGCGGCTATGACCTCAACGGTCACCGCGGCGTGTCCGAAGGCCGGTATGAGGGCTTTTCGCAGCGCAATGCGAAGCGCGAGCCCGTCAGCGGCGTCAACCCGAACCTGAAGGATCTGGCTTTGCCGTTCAACAAGTTCTGCGAGCTCAACGGCGTCGACCTGATCCAGGACATCTGGATCGGCCCCTTCACCTCCTTCGGTTACGGCTATTTTGACGAGATTCCCGCGGCCTATGTGCTGAAGTATCTCGACTTCCAGACCTGCATGAACTTTGTCAAGATCAACCTGTGGACCTGGAAGAACGGCACCCAGTTCATCTGGGAAAGCCTGAACGACCATCTGAAGAACCCCGCCCGCCTGAACAGCAAGATCGACAAGGTGGAGCGCAAGGACGGCAAGGTCTTTGTCACCGTCAACGGCGAAGTGGAGGAGTATGACAAGATCATCGTCACCGCGCCGCTGTATATCCCGAACGAGCGCGCCGACGGCCAGATCGGCATGGTGGATTACTTTGACGCCCGCGAGGACGAAAAAGAACTGTTCTCCAAGATCGACTATGAGCGCTATGACGTGCTTGCCTGCGAGACCAAGCCGGAGGATCATCCGGAGATCTCCTACTATGTTTTCGACAACATGATTCCGGAAAAGCTCGGTCACCTGATGGTGTATTATCGCCGCTGGAAGGACACCAAGGACCAGGTCATCACCACCTATGCGCTGCGCAAGCATAAGAACAGCGAAGAAGTGGACTATGAGGCCTGCAAAAAGATGGTGCTTGACGACCTCAAGACCATGGGCAACCCGGCGTCCAACGTCGTCAACGAGTGGAGCGTCTATTACTTCCCCCATGTCTTCTCCGAGGACTATGCCGCCGGCTGGTATGAAAAGGTCGAGGCAATGCAGGGCAAGTATGACACCTACTATGCCGGTGAGATCATGAGCTTCGGCGATATGGACGAGACCGCAGAGTACTCCCGCGAGCTGGTGGAGCGCTTCTTCTAAAATCAAACAGCAAATGTCAGGAGGGGCAGCAGTGTCCCTCCTGCTTTGAGCAGAGAGAGGAATAAAAAGCCTATGAAATTTTACAAAGATCATTATGACGTGATCGTCATCGGCGGCGCACTGGCGGGGCTGTCCTCCGCCCTGATGCTGGCCGACAAGGGCAAGGACGTGCTGGTGCTGGAGCGCCACAATCTGCCCGGCGGCATTGCGTCCAGCTTTGTGCGCGGCGGCATCGAGATCGAGGCGGCGCTGCATGAGATGATGAGCATCGGTGAAAAGGACAACCGTCTCAAGGTCGGCAAATTCTTTGACGACATGGGCGTCGACATCGAATGGCTCAAGGTGCCCGAAGCGTATCACGCATCGCTGCCCGGGCTGGAGGTCACGCTGCATCCGGGGCTGGAGACATTTGCCAAAGAGGTGGACGCCGCCGTGCCCGGCACGTATCAAAAGGTGCTTGCCTTGCTGAACCTGTGCAACAGCGTGTTCGACTCTGTCAACGAGCTGTCCATCCACCCGATGAGCAAGGCCAAGATGCTCATCAAGCACGAGGCCTTTGTAAAGACCGCCGGCTATACCACGCAGGAGGTCATCGACAGCTTTGACCTGCCGAAAAAGGCGCAGGACCTGCTGGCGCCGTACTGGATCTATGTCGGCTCCGGTTTTTCCGATCTGCCGTTCACGATCTATTCCGTGCTGATGGCGGACTACATCGGCTACGGCTCCTACATCCCGCGCAAGTTCAGCCATGAGATGAGTCTAAAGATGGCGGAGCGCGCCGAGGCCATGGGCGTACAGATCGAATACCGTCAGCACGTCGATAAGATCCTGGTCAAGAACGGCAAGGCCTATGGCGTGCGCACTTCGCGCGGCGACGAGATCCACGCGGATTACGTCATCTCTTCGTCCTATCCCAACAAGGTCTACACCGCCATGATCGAGCCGGCGTCCGAGGTGCCGAAGGAAGCGATCAAGATGGTCAACGGCCGCCGCCTGAGCCTGACGGCGTTTTCGGTCATCATGATCCTGGACGACACCGCCGAGGCGCTCGGCATCAAGGACTACAGCGTTTTTCGCGGTGACACGATGGACACCGACGCGCTGTACAAGGACCTCGCGGGCCTCGGTCCCTATCGCTATCTGACGTGCATCTGCCACAACCTGGGCAACGACACCGCCACTCCGCCGGGCACCTGCTCGTATTCCATCACCACCCTGCCGCGCGTGGACGGGTGGAAGACCGTCAAGGCAGAGGATTATGACAAGATCAAGCATCAGGTGGCCGAACAGATGATCAGCGATATGTCCGGCTATCTCGGCGTGAACCTGCGCGATCATATTCTGGAGATCGTCATTGAAACGCCGATGACCGTCAACCGCTATACCAACGCGTGGAACGGCTGCATCTACGGCTATGCCCACACGATGGAGGACCACATCATCGCCCGCCTGCAGACCGCCGAGGCCGAAAGCTTCATCAAACATCTGGAGTTTTCCGGCGCACACGCGATTTCCGGCGACGGCATGGGCCCCGCCGTGACCAACGGCCGCAAGGCGGCAAAGAATGTGCTTGACACCATGGCAGTAGAGGAGGCGGCAGCGAAATGAAGATCAAAGGATTTTTGAAAGACGTCACGGGCGCGTCCCGTGTGACCAAAGCGAGGCTGAACGCCTTTGAGACCGCGTCCGCCGTGCCGGAAACGACCGACCCCATCGCCGAGGTCGTCAGGGAATGGCACCCCGCCAAATTTGACGTGGTCGTCACCGCCATCCGCGACGCCAGCCCCACGGCAAAAACCGTTCGCTTTGAGCGCGTGGACGGCCAAAAACTGCCGTACTTTTATGCCGGTCAGTTCATCGTGCTGGATTTCGTCATCGGTGACAGCATCATCTCACGCCCCTATTCCCTCAGCTCCGCGCCGTTTGAAGCGCGCGAGGGCAAGGGCTTTGCCGAAATCACCGTTCGCCGGTCCAAGGGCGACGGCTTCATCGCGGATTACATCAACACCGACGTCAAGGTCGGCGACACATTCAAGGCCATGATGGGCTGCGGCCAGTTCTATTGGGAGCCGCTGCGCGACGCAAAGCATGTGGTGGCGCTTGCCGGCGGCGTCGGCATCACACCGTTTGCCTCCATGGCAAAAGAGATCGCCCACGGCACGCTGGACTTTGACCTGACGATCCTCTATGGCTCCGTTGCGTCAAACGACATCATCCTGAAAGACGAGCTGGAGGCGCTGCAGGGCGACAAGGTCCACGTCGTCAACGTCCTGTCCGGCGACGAACCGGACTGGCAGGGCGAGCGCGGCTTTCTCACCGCAGACCTGATCAAAAAGTATTCCGCGCCCGACACGACCTATTTCATCTGCGGGCCGCAGGCGATGTATACCTTCCTGCGCGAAGAGCTGAAAAAGCTCGACGCACCGGCGCGCCGCATCCGCTTTGAAGTTTTCGGTCAGGCAAAAGACATCACCGCCTTTGCCGGGTACCCGCAGGAACTTAAGGACAAGACGTTTTCGCTCACCGTCATGCGCGGCATCCAGAAGGACGTCATCCCCGCCAAGGCGACCGAAAGTCTGGTTGTCGCGCTGGAACGCGCCGGCATCCGCATCGAAACGGCCTGCCGCAGCGGCGAATGCGGTTTCTGCCGCACCAAGGTCCTTTCCGGCAGCGTCTATGTCTGCCCGGAAAACGACGGCCGCCGCAGTGCCGACAAGGACTTCGGTTATGTGCACGCCTGCGCCGCCTATCCCACCAGTGACGTGACGATCAAGATCCCGATCGAATAAGAGGTGCAGCATGGTTAAAGAAGTCAACCCGAACATCCACGTCAATGAACGTGATTACCCCGTGGACGCGCATCATTGCGACGATCCCGAAAAAGCAAAGCTGGTCAAAAAGCTGGCTGTTCTGATCACAGACTCCATCCCGCGCAAGCTGCCCGGCAAGATGAAAGAGAACCACATGGATTTCTGGATTCTGGATCGGCTGCTGACCAAGGACGAGGTCAAATTCATGCTTTCGTTCAAGCAGCGCCGTGTGGGTCTGACCACCGCCGAGCTGGCACAGCGCAACAACATGAGCGAAGCAGACGCCCAGAAGGTCATTGACCATCTGGTGTGGATCGGTATTGTGGAGCAGAACCGCGACAATCCCGACGGGCACATCCAGTACTGGATCCCGAAATGGGTCGTCGGCTCCGGCGAATACATGGTCGAACATCCGACGCTGTGCGACACCAACCCCGAGGTCGCGACCATGTTTAATCTGGCCCCGCAGGAGCCGCTGGAGCTGGCCGCCAAGCTGGTGCCGCCGGGCGGCGCAGGCATCGGCATGCACGTCATCCCGGTGGAGCAGGCCATCGACCCCAAGATCGAAAGCGCCAGCGTGGAGCATCTGTCGCACTGGATCAACAATTCCACCAAGCTGTGCAAAATGGTCTGCGCCTGCCGCAAGGCGCAGCGCGTGCGCGGCGAAGGCGTGGGCGACATCGAGGGCAAAATGTGCATCGGCCTCAACGACATTGCGGAATTTCTGGTGGAAAGCGGCAAGGACGCCGAATACATCACCAAGGAAGAGGCCATGGAGATCATCATGCGCGGCGAACGCAAGGGCTATGTGCACCAGATCACCAACCTGGACGGCCCGAACCGCATCGTCGGCATCTGCAACTGCTCTGCCGGTTCGTGCTACGGCCTGCGCACCAGCCAGCTCTTCAACACCCCGAACATGAGCCGGTCGGCGTACCGCGCCCATGTGGACAAAGAAAAGTGCGTCGCCTGCGGCAAATGCGTCGAGGTCTGCCCTGCCGGCGCGGCCAAGCTGGGCCAGAAGCTGTGCAAAAAAGACGGCACCGCCGTCAAGTACCCCGTGCACGACCTGCCGGACGACCACGTCTGGGGCGAAGACAAGTGGGACTACAACTATCGCGACAACAACAAGATCAACTGCTATGACAGCGGCACGTCACCGTGCAAGACCGCCTGCCCCGCCCACATCGCCGTGCAGGGCTATGTCAAAATGGCGGGCGAGGGCCGCTATGCCGAGGCGGTCAAGCTCATCCGGCAGGATAACCCCTTCCCTGCCGTGTGCGGCGCGGTCTGCAACCGCCGCTGTGAAGACGCCTGCACCCGCGGCACGATCGACAAGCCCGTTGCCATCGATGAAATCAAAAAGTTCCTGGCGCAGTGGGAGCTGGAAAACCCCGACGATTTCAAGGTCATCAGCGAAAACGGCGAAGGCAATCAGTGGAGCGATCACAAGATCGCCGTCATCGGCGCCGGCCCGGCGGGTCTGTCCGCCGCGTGGTACCTGCGCACCGAGGGCTACCCCGTCACCGTGTTTGAAAAGGAAGCGCGCCCCGGCGGCATGCTGATGAACGGCATTCCCGCCTTCCGGCTGGAAAAGGATGTGCTGCAAAAGGAGATCGACCTGATTGAAGCCATGGGCGCCGAGATCAAATGCGGCGTGGAAGTCGGCAAAGATATCACGCTCGACGACCTGCGCGCGCAGGGCTACAAGGGCTTTTTCATCGCCATCGGTCTGCAGGGCGGCCGCCTTGCGGGGGTCCCGGGCGAGGACGCCGACGGCGTACAGAGCGGCGTCGCCTTCCTGAAGAACGTCAACCTCGGCAAATCCGACCGGCTCACCGGCGACGTGGTGGTCATCGGCGGCGGCAATGTGGCGGCGGACGTCGCCCGCACCGCCCTGCGCTGCACCGACGGCAAAGTCACCATGCTTTGCCTGGAGCAGCGGGACGAGATGCCCGCGGCCAAGGATGAGGTTGCCGAGATTCTGGAAGAAAACATCGAAATCAAAAACGGCTGGGGCCCGAAAGAGATTCTGGTCAAGGACGGCAAGGTCACCGGCGTGGTCTTCAAAAAGTGCGTCAGCGTCTTTGACAGCGAGCACCGCTTTGCACCGAAGTACGACGAAAACGACACGATCACCGTGCCGTGCAGCAACGTGCTGATGGCGATCGGCCAAAGCGCCGAATGGGGCGGCCTGCTCAAGGGCAGCAAAGTCGTCGTCCGCCGTAACGGCACTGCCGAGGCCGACCCGGTCACGCTGCAGACAGCCGAACCCGACATCTTTGTGGGCGGCGACATCTTCCACGGCGCGCGCTTCGCCATCGACGCGATTGCGGACGGCCGCGAGGGCATGGTCTCGCTCAACCGCTTTGTGCATGCGGGCCAGTCGCTGACCATCGGCCGCGATCTGCGCCGGTTCATCGAACTGGACAAGGACGACATCAAGGTCGAATCCTATGACAATGCCCCGCGCCAGACGCCCGGCCTGAAAAAGGGCGACCCGCGCAAGAGCTTCAATGACCTGCGTCTGCCGCTGACCGAAGCGCAGATCAAGACCGAAGCGGCCCGGTGCCTGGGCTGCGGCGCCACGACGGTGGATTTCAATATGTGCATCGGCTGCGGCCTGTGCACCACGCGCTGCGAATTCGACGCCATCCATCTGACGCGCGACCTGCCTGCGTGCTCCGAGATGCACACGGCCGAGGAAATGATGAAGCTGGTCGGTCCCTATGCCCTCAAGCGCATGGGCAAGATCATCAAGCGCAAGGTCACCGGCAAGGGCGACTATCCGAGCGAACAGTAACCAACCGAATCAAAAAAGAACTGGCCCGTCCGTGTGGATGGGTCAGTTTTTGTACGCGGGAAAAGAGTTCGTTGTGGGAAGAACACTTCTCCGCTGCCGCCTCGGTCGCTGCTTTTGCTGCTGCGCTAAGGTTGCCATCGGCAACCCGCAGCCCGCCGCGGAAAGGGAGCGGCAGAAGAAGGTGTATTATTCGTTCCAGGCAAGTTCAGCGTCGATCTATCCGCTTCAGAATCCTTTATTCATCCTCTTCGATTTCAAATTCAAACTCCAGTGTTTTGACGCAGCAGGGGCACTTCACATGGCTGTCCTCGTCGATGTCGTCAAACTCAAACCAGATGTCTTCGCCGCAGGCGGGGCAGGCCACTTCGATGCGCCACTCGCTTTCACCTATCAGTGAAAAATAAGCCGTGCGGTCAAATTCAGTCCGATTTACAAGTTTTTTCTTAACTAACTGTCTAAGTGCAGTATTAAATACTTGTGTTGGAATCTCGTCAAAACTTGGATCTATATCTAATATCTCCAGATGCAATTCAGACGCAGTATACCTTTCGCCCGTTGACAGCGCTTCACAAATGGCCATTTTTAAATCATAATAGTCATCATCCTCGGGCAGCGAAGGCATTCGCATATCCTCTCCTTTTCGACTTTCTTAATAGCAAGCCCGAAATCAAAAAGCAAGATCCGAAAGCTCATGTTTCAACGCATACGGTCATCGACCACACTGCAGCGGCGGGGGTTGCCTCACCGCCGGGGTCGTGTTCCCCGCGTACCGGCGAAGCCCCTTTTCGCAAATCAAAAAAATTTTTTGCAAAAGCTATTGACAAAACCGAAAAGCTGATGTATCATTGTATTAGTCAAGTAACACAGTGAAAGGAGACGGCGCATGGACTTTCAGTTTGACAACGAACGGCCGATCTGGTTGCAGCTGGCAGACGCACTGCGCAAGCAAATCGTTGCGGGGCAGTTTTTGCCCGGCGATCGCCTTTCGTCGGTCCGCGACCTGGCACTGCAGGCCAAGGTGAACCCGAACACGATGCAAAAGGCGCTTTCAGAGCTCGAAAGCGCAGGCCTCATCTTTACGGAGCGGACAAACGGAAAATTCGTGACAAACGACAGCCGGGCCATTGAAGCGGCGCGACACGCGCTGGCCGAAGCGCAGGCAAAGCGTTATCTGGACGAAATGCAAAGCCTGGGCCTGTCCCCTGCCGACGCTGCGGCATACTTGACAACGGCAACCACGGATCGCCGTGAATGAACGCGCCGCACGGCGCAGACACCACGGCTGCAAGGAGGTCAATGACACATGAATCTATTGGAATGCAAACACCTTTCAAAAGCCTTTGGCGACCACACGGTGCTGGACGACGTCAGCTTCACATTGCCGCGCGGCCATATCATCGGCCTGCTGGGGCAAAACGGCGCCGGCAAAACCACGCTGATCAAGCTGATCAACGATCTGCTGACGCCGACAAACGGCGAGATTTTGTTTGACGGCCGACCCATCGGCGTCGATTCCAAGCGGCGCATCGCCTATCTGCCGGAGCGCACCTATCTGGACAAGAGCATGACCGTGGAAAAGGTCCTGAAGTTTTTCACCGCATTTTATGACAACTTTGACGAAGAGAAAGCGCGCACGCTGCTGCAGGACCTGGATCTGTCGCCGCAGTCGCGCATCGCGGCCATGTCCAAGGGCATGCAGGAAAAGCTGCAGCTCATCCTGGTGATGAGCCGCAACGCCGATCTGTATATCCTTGACGAACCGATGGGCGGCGTGGACCCCGCCACGCGGGATTATATCCTTGACACGATTCTGCAAAACTTTGCAGAAAACGCGAGCGTATTGCTTTCGACCCACCTGATTGCGGACATCGAACGCATCCTTGACGACGTCATCCTGCTGCACAAGGGAAAAATCATTGAAGCCGAAGCGGCGGACGTGCTGCGTGCGCGGGAGGGCTGTTCGGTGGACGACCTGTTCCGGAGGAGATTCAAATGCTGAAAAAACTGCTGAAATACGATTTGATCTGGATCGACAAATTCCTGATGTTCTATGCCATTGCGCCGCTGGTCGCTTTGGGGCTGGAACAGTTTACCAACCACATGGTCAACACCCGCAGTCAGACGATCTGGACTATTCTGGACCGCATCGCCGTGAACGTGCTGATCTCTGCGGTCGCGGCGCTCTTCATCACCGCGTTTGTGCGCAGCATGGCGCGCTTTCATCAGACATGCTACAAGGATGCGTCGTATCTGACCCACACGCTGCCGGTGGCGCGCGGCACGGTGTATACGGAAAAGTTCCTTGCCGGGCTGATCTCTTTGCTCGGTACCGGCATCGTGGCGGCGCTTTGCCTGCTGATCGCGTCGGTTCCGCACGACGGCTGGAACAAGGTCTTTGACCTGCTGCGGCGCTCGGACGTCCGGCTCTTTGTTCTGCTCGGCGCGCTGGTGGTCGCAATGGAACTGGCGTTCATGCTGCTGACGGCAATGCTCGGCTTTGTGCTCGGCCAGCGGGCGGTCAGGGGCAAAACATGGCGCAGCGTGCTGCTTGCCGCCGTGCTGTATGTCACGCTGTCGGCGATCCCGCTGCTGGTCACCTTTGCGGCGATCCGCTTCATCCCGTCGATCCACGAATTCTATTACAACAGCGACGGGTTCACATCCATCCGGCCCTTCGGTCCGCTCAACCTGAACTTTGCCATCATCGCCGGCACCTATGCCGTGGTCAACAGCCTGCTGTTCGTCATCGGGCGGCGCCTGTTCTGCAAAGGCGTGAACGTGGAATAACCCCATCCAAAAGCATCAACGCACCCGTGGAGACAAGCGCCGCGGGTGCGTTGTTTTTGGCGCCGCTCCACAAAGGAAAGGAGCGGAGAACGGTCTGTGTTATCCGATGCCGAACAGGCTGCGGAAGAACGCAAGGATGCGCTGGAAGAAATCTCTGATTCTGTCAAAGAGGCCGCTGCCGCCGAAATCGTTGCCGCCGGGGAAACCGCCGGGCTGACCCGGCTGGCCGCCGGGGCCCATCTGACCGCCGGAAGCGGTCTGGGCCGTCGCGCTTGTGCTGCCGTTCAGCTTGTAGCTGCTGCCGGAAGTGAGCGAAGGACCTGCAAACACCACATAGCTGGCGTTCCGCGGCGCCGCCGACTGTGCCGTATAGACCGTGCTGCCGCTTGCGTCGGTGATCTTGATCGTGCTGTCGGCCGTGACAAGATTTGTCTGAGTACCGCCAAAGCCGCCGAAGCCCGGGCCGCTGCTGCCGCCGAAGGCAACATAGGTGCCGCTGTAGCTCTGCGGCATCATGGCATGGCCGACCGCAAGCACCGTTGCGCCGCTGAACGTGCAGCCGTATTCGGTGTCGATCGGGTCGCCGTCGCCCTGGGCGGGCGCATAGACCTCCAGCGTGCCGCCCGCAAGCGTGGCGCTGCCGTTGGAATCGATGCCGTCGCCGTTCGTCACGTTGATATAGACGCAGCCGCCGTACTGGTTGTAGCTGAAGTCTGCGCTGCGTTCTGCAATATCGCCGTTGGCGGCGTTGATGCCGTCGTCGGTGGCGGTCACGCTGACGCTGCCGCTGTAGACGTTGACCACTGCGCCTTCGATTCCCTCGGCCGCTTTTGTGACCGTGATCGTCGGGCCGGCCGTGCCTTGGGCGCCGATGTTGAGCACATGGTCGCTCTTGATGCCGTCGTCATTTGCCGACACCGTGATACTGCCGGAAAGGATGTTCAGCTCTTTTTCCGACTTGATCGCATCGCCGTCATAGGACTTCGCGTCCTCGGGGTCCTTGTAGCTGTGCTTGATGCTGACGTTGAGCGTCACGTCTTTGATTGTCAGCGAAGCGGTGGAAAGCAGGGTCGTCGTGGCGTTGCCGTTTTCGTCCTCTTCATAGAGGTCCGCGCCGCCCTTGACGCCGTTTTTGCCGTAGGCATTGACGTTGATCGTACCCGTGCCGCCGATGGTGACGCTGGAGCCGTCCTTGCATTTGATAACGGCGTTTTCAATGTCGGGATAGGTTGTGGTATCGGTATAGACGTCGTCGTTGTTGTACTTGTCATCGGCAAGGTTATTCACGCTGCCCGCCGCGGCAAGGATCGTGACGCCGCTGCCCTTGCTGCAGGTGATCGGCGCGGTGGCCGAGGCCGAAAGCGTCAGACCGTCAAGGATGAGCGTGACGCCGGTGACGTTCTTTTTGACCACGATGCTGCCGTTCGTGCAGGAACCGGAAACAATATAGGTGCCTGCGGTTGTGATGGAGAGTGCCGTGTTCTTGACCTTGTAGCCGTTGTAGGCGCCTTCGGTCACGGCGATGCCGCTGTCGGAAAAGACAAAGCGGGTGGCATTGGCGGTGTCATCTTCTGTTGCCGCAACGGACGGGATCATCAGTGCAAAGAGCAGGACCAGTCCGAGTGCAACGGATAAAAGCTTGGTTGATACAGATGCGTGTTTCATAGTTGTTGCCTCCTTTGTATTTGATGTGTCACTCGATTGCGGGTTTTCCTGTTTTCTGTTTCCCATTATCTCCGTGAAGATTGAAACAAGATTGAAGAATTCTAAATTTTTCTTTTTATTTTGTTCCGGTCAGCGCAGTGCCGTTCACATAGAGCGTATAACCGTTGGAGTTGACGTTCGCTGTGTTGCCGGAAAAGCTTGTGATATAGGTGTCGCCGGTGAGCGTCCAGGTGCTGGTGTCATCCAGTGTCACGTTCACGGTGCCGACCTCGGTGGAAACGGTGTCGCCCTTTGAATTTGTGATGGAGCCGTTCACGGAGCCTTTGAAGGTGGAGCCGCCAGAGAGGTTCAGCGTCAGGGTGGAATTGCTGCCGACGAGGATCGTGCCCTCCAATGTCTGCCCGGAGGCGTTGAGGGTCGCCGTGTTGCTGCCGCCGCTCCAGCCGTCGTCGCAGACCGAAAGCAGGACGTTTTCGCTGTCGGTGTTTGTGATTTCTACGCCGGAAAGCGTGATGACGGCGCTGGTGTTGGTCACATGGAACACATGGCCGCTGTTGCCGGTCAGGCTGCCGCCGTTCATCGTGAAGGTTGCGGTACCGCTGGCTGCGTCGCCGGACATGGACTGATAGAGCATGATCGAATCGAGAAATTGCGCGTTGCTGTTGCGCTCGGTGTTGCTGGCGGTCAGATCGCAGTCGTTCAGCGTGACGGAATTGAGACCCTCGATGCACACGCCTTCTGACAGGTTGGAAACCAGCGTTGCATTTGACAAGGTGATCTCCGCCGTGGAATAAATCGCCGGGGAGCCGAGTCCGTTGGAAGTATAAGTGCCGCCGTCCACGGTCACCGTGCCGCCGCCGCGATCGGTGCGAATTGGCGCGGAGGACCGCCCGCTGGTGGTGACCGTCAGGTTCTTCGCCTCGGTGATCCCGCCGCCCGTCGTCATGATGCCGCCGGCGCCGTCACCGGTTGTGGTGATGGTCGTTTCCTGAATGATCAGCGTCGTGCCGTCACCGTCTTTGCCGTTCTGTCCGCCGTTGCCGCCGTAGCAGAATACACCGTTGGCGCCATCCGCGTCAGAGGTGATCGTGCCGCCGGTGATGGTCGTTGTGGTTCCGTCTTTGACCAGAACGGCGGCGTTCTGGCCGTAGAAGTTGCAGTTGTCACCGCCGTCGGAATCGCCCGTTTTGGTCACGGTTGCATCTTCGATCGTGACGGTCTCGTTCGTTGCAATCAGCAGCGCGCTTTGATCCGCTTCGGAAGATGTATAGGTCTTTCCGGTTTCGGTTGTCGCGGTGGTGAGTTCTGTCGCGCCGTCATAGGTCACGTCGGCGCTGCTGCCCGGGCCGCCGCTTGGCGGGTTACCACTGGGCGCGCCCTCGGGTGGGGTCCCACCCGGCGCACCTTCCGGCGGTTCACCCGGAGGGTCTTTGCTCGGTGCGCCGTCCGGCGGGGCCGGCCGATCTTCGGTTGCGTTTGTCTGTGCGTCTGTTTGTTGGGTTGTGGTTTGATCGGTTGTTTCTGTTTTGCTGCAGGCCGCAAAGCTCAGAAGGATCATGGCGACTGCAAGCAGGATGACAATTATTTTTTTCATGATGATACACTCCTTTTGATGAGATTGGATCGCGGTGTTTCCCGCTTTCTGACCCCTATTATCCCCGCGAAGATTGAAAACAGATTGAAGATCAGTAAGTTTTTCAATCTTTTTCAAACCGAAAAAAAAGAAGCCGTCCGACAGTCTCGAACGGCTTTTCGATTTGCATTGTCATTTATAGTTCAAGCGTAAAGCTGATTGTGTCCCCGGAATAACCGACCTTGAGCTTTCCTTTCATCCGCTCAGCGGTTTCCTTCGCCATGGATAACCCGATGCCGAAGCCCGCGGTTTCGGAATTATGAGATTCATCCTGGCGATAGAACCGTTCAAAGAAGCGGGAGGTATCAACGTTTTTGCCGTTTTCATACGTGTTGGAAACGGTGAATCTTGCCCGCTTCCCGCGCGAACGTGGCTCCAGCACAACGGAGATTTCTCCTTGCGCGTCACAGTATTTGACCGCGTTGTCAATCAGGATGGAAACCACATGCTGCAGGCTGCGCCTGTCGCTTTTGACGTGGATGTTATCTGCGATCTCCGCCGAATACCTGCGGCCGGAGCTTTCGGCAACGCTCCGGAACGATTCCGCCGTTTCGGATGCGATTGCGGAAAAATCAACGTCGGACAAACGGGCGTCCTTCATCTCGTCCAGCCGGGTCAGCACCACCAGATCTTCGATCAGCGTCTGCAGCCGTGCGATTTGTCTGCGGGTGCTGTCTGTCCATTTGGTCTTCCCGCTCATGGCCTCTGCCATTTCGGTGTTTGCCGAAATGACGGCAAGCGGCGTTTTCAGTTCATGGCTCGCGTTGGTGATGAACCGCTTTTGCTTTTCATCGTTTTCCACAAAGGGCTTGATCAGCTTTTTGGAATAGCGGCGCATCACAAAGACATACAGCACCAGCACGATAAACCAGAGACCGCCTGTAAACATCATGGTCAGGCGCTGCATCTCGTAGCGGCTTGTACTGTCGAGCACAACGACCGTGGTCGATCCGTCGTCGTCTGTTTCCTTTGCATAATGGAAAATTCTGTTGTCGGAAAACCGGATTTGTCCCCTGCTTCCTTTGCGGTTCAGCGCGGTTTCTGCAAGCGCGATCGCATTGTCTTTTGAAAGAACCGCAATGTGTGCGGCGATCAGTTTGGTTCCGCTTTCGGTGGTCCTTGCCGAAACGAACCGCGTTTCATATAAGGATTCGCCGTTCAGAGCGAGAAACCGCCGCTGACTCGGATCGATCTCAAAACGCTCGGGCAAATCGCCGTCGTTTTCGAGAATCATTTCCATCAATACGCCGGTTTGCTGTTTGATGACGCCGGATGTGATCCAATAGACGCCGCCGGTGACAAGAACAATCACCAAAAGCAGCACAAGCGCAGAACCCCATAAAAACCTTCTTCGCAGTTTTTTAAACATCTGAAACCTCCAGAATCCGGTAACCGTTTGCGGCGCTTTTTTCAATCACGGCGTTGGCGCGAACCGACGCCAGCTTTGCGTTGAGAAAAGAAATATACATTTGCACGAGATCGGAAGAAACGTCTTCCCCGGGCCAGACCTCCGAAAGAAGCGTGTCAGCCGGCCATTCTTGCCCGGCAGTTGAGAGCAGGCAGCTCAAAAGACGCGCCTCCTTCAGGGCGAGCGCAATGGTGTTGTGCGCACGCAGCTCCGACGCTTCCGTGTCCAGCTCCAGATTCCCGAAGGAGAACAGCCGCGTCTTGTAGTCCCGCTTTCTGCGGTACAGCGCACGCAGTCTGGCACTGAGCTCCTCCATGGCAAACGGCTTGGTCAGATAATCGTCCGCGCCGGCGTCAAGACCCTCCACGCGATCCGCAACTTCCGATTTCGCGGTCAGAAAGATCGCCGGCGTCGTATGGCCGGATGCCCGGATCTTGCGCATGGCGGTGACGCCGTCCATGACGGGCATCATAATATCCATCACGACCGCGTCATAGGCGTCCCGGTCAAGTTCTTTTACCGCCTCGGCGCCGTTTGCAACGGAGACAACATAATACCCCTGTAATTCCAGATAAGCGGCAACCACTTCTCTCAAATCGTTTTCATCTTCGGCAAGCAGTACTTTCATTTCGTTCTCCTTTATGAATCGCGGATGATGTTCCGAAGCGTCTGCATCGACACGTCGCACGCGGCAAGCTCGTTGGCGCACCGCCGAAGCTCGCTGACGATCAGTTCCGGATTGGCAATCGTTTTCTTATACTTCATCTCATGCTCAAGCGCCGCCCAGGTATCCATGGCGATGGTGCGGAGCTGAACCTCAACAAAATAGTGTCCCGGCGTGTTGCCGTCAACATCCGGCGCATCGGTTTCCACGTCCAGAATCATGTGGTAGCTCCGGTACCCGTTCGGCTTTGCGTTTTGGATATAGTCCTTTTCTTTGACAACCGTACAGCCCGGGAGATTTCTGAGCAGGGCAGCGTTTTCATACACGTCGTCAATGAACAGGCAAACGATGCGCAGCCCGATGGAATCCGTCACGGCGCGAAGGGCGTGATAGGCGTTGGCCTGCTTGCCGTTACGGGCAAGCTTTTCGCGCATGCTCGCCTCGTCTTTGATGCGAAAGCGGAGATGCTCAAACAGCTTTGCGCCGCAGGCCGATTCGTGGCGGCGACTGTTTTCTTCCACCGCCCGAACGAGCGTGTGCATCACGCTGTTCATGGTGTCATAGTAGTTTTCATAAATGCTCATCGCTCTGTCCTCGATCGGCTTGCCATTATTTTTTCATTCATCGGCAGCGTTACGGTAAAGATTGCCTTGCCGTCTTTGTATGCTGCGCGGATCGTGCCGCCGTGCGCTTCTGTGACTGCCTTGGCGATGGAAAGGCCCAGGCCGTAGTGCGCGCCCGCTTCATTGCGCGCTTCATCGGTACGGTAAAACCGGTCAAACAAACGCGCCGTTTCTGCCGCTGTCATCTCCGGTGCGGTATTGGAAACCTGCAGGACCGCCGAATGCTTCTCTCGCCGGAGCGACAGCGCGATTTCTTCGCCGCTGCCGTGTGACAGGGCATTGTCGAGCAGGATGGAAACGAGCTGCCGCAGTTGATTCGCGTTTCCTTCCACCGCCAGGTTTTCTTCAATCGCAGCTTCGATCTGTTTGCCGTTTTCAAACGCAAGGCTTTCAAACGGCAGCACCTCACCGCTGACAAGCTGTGAAAGGTCCAACGGTTCCTTCGGCAGGTCGCCGTTTTCCGCATGAGAAAGGATCAGCAACTGTTTCACAAGATCGGACATCCGCTCATTTTCATAATCGATATTATCCAGCCACTCGCTGCCTCCGCTTTGCCGCCGCAGCAGTTCGCTGTTGGCAGAGATGACGGCGATCGGCGTTTTGAGCTCGTGTCCGGCGTCAGAGACAAAGCGCTTTTGCCGCTTGTCGTTTTCTTCCAGCGGACGGACGATGCGCCGGGCAATGAAAATCGAGATCACCACCAGCGCGGCCAGCGTGGCAGAACCGATGATCAGCATGAGCCGCACCAGCATGAGCTGGTTCTTGTTGCTGATCGTTCCGTCCAGCATGGCAACAAGGGTATAGCCGTCTTTCTCCTCCACCAGATAGCTCATGCTGCCGACCGTGCCGCTGCGCTTGTCCTTTTGCAAAGCCGTCGCGGCAAGCTCCAGCAGAGATTCCTCGCTTTGCAGATTCTCGTTGCCGTTGCGAACCTCCAATACGGTGCCGTCCTGCGCATAGGCAACGGAATAGAAGGTGGACAACCGGAACGCAGGCTCGTTCTTTCGGAACCTGTCGTCCTCCGGCGGTATCGGCGGAACCGTTCCTTCACCGGGCGGGGTGTTCGGCTCCCAATTCGGCAAGCCGGTTTCTTCCGGTGTATCCGGCTTGTCGTCCAGTGTATATCGTTCAACATAAGTCTGAAGGATCTCTTTGTTTTCACGCTGCAGCGCCAGATGGTTGGAAACAAAAATCGTGGTCAGCGCCACCGCCATCAGCGCCAGCAGCGACCCGACAACAGCAAAAACAATGCTCCTTTTTGTCCGTTTAAACATCCCGGCACCTCAATTCGTAACCGATGCCGCGCAGCGCCTTGATCTCGCACTTTGATTCCACAAACGCCAGCTTTTTGCGGGCAAAGGACATATACACTTCCACATTGTTATACTCGGCGTCGCTTTCATAACCCCAGATTTTGAGGGCGATCTGCTCGCGCGTGAGCACCTGCCCCTGATTGGAAATCAGGTATTCCAGAATATGCAGCTCCTTCTCGCCAAGCCGCACGCTTTTGCCGTTTGTGCATTTCAGCACGGCGCCCTTTGTGTCGAGCGTCAGGTCGGCAAAGGAAAGGCCGTTGTCGTCGGCGGGAAGGCCGCGCCGTGAAAGCGCCCGCAGCCGGGCAAGCAGCTCGCGCGTCATAAAGGGCTTGGTCAGGTAATCGTCCGCGCCGCTGTCGAGCCCTTCCACCTTGTCGTCCAGCTCGCCCTTGGCGGTCAGCATCAGGATCGGCGTGCGGATGCCTGCTTTGCGTACATGCTTTGCCACGGCATAGCCGTTCATGCCGGGCATCATCACGTCAAGCACGATCAGATCATAGATGCCGCTCTCGATCGCAAGCAGCGCATCTTCGCCGTTTTCAAACGCATCCACGTCGTAGCCTTCCTGACGCAGCAGCTCGCACAGCGCCCGGTTCATTCGTTTTTCGTCTTCCGCAAGCAAAACTTTCATGCAGCATTCCTCCGTTCAGATGCGATTGTATGGACAAACATTGAAAGAAGATTGAAGAACGCACAGATTGTTACTGTTTATCAGTATACCACATATCGTCAGACTTTTCAACGGCCATTCCGACCGATTGCAAAAATCGAGGGAAACACCATCCTTGCGGAGTGTCTCCCTCGACTGTTTTTTTGATTTTGATTGTTACTTCTTGATCTGGAAGACGATGAACAGCGCGTCAAACAGCTTGTCAAAAACTTCGGTGATCTTGCTCATGACATTGCGGAAAATGCTGAGGATGTTGCGCTGTGCCGGTTCCGGAACAATGGCGGTCGGCGTTGTGGTGGCCTCTTCGCTTCTTTCGCCGCAGAACTCACAGCCGCAGTCACAGTGGCACGGCCAGATGCCGGTACATTTGTCGCAGCAATAGCTGCCCTTGAAATGCCCGTTCGTATCCTTGGCGCAGTCCAGCAGATAGGTTGAATCCAAGTAGGCGCATTCCGGGCAGCAATGGCACTTTCCGTTCTTTTCGGAATACTCATGCTTTTGACCGCAGGCGTTGCAGATGGTCGGTTTTTCCGGATCGCCGTCCGCACCAAGCGCAGAGAAAACAAATACCAAAGAGGTTGACAGAAGGATCAGTGCGACTGCAATAGCAAGAATTTTTTTCATGAAGAAACAGCCTCCTTTAAGTTGCTATTTTTGTATCTTTATTATAAATTATATTTTTTCAATTGTCAAGGGCGTTTCAAAAATCGAAGATAAAACCAACGGGGCAAAGCAACCAAAAATCTTTTAAATAATTTGGCGAAAAAGACAACCGGACGGTTGCCCGCCCGGTGCATGTCCTGAGATTTCTTATTCCACTGCGGGTTCTGCCGGAGCTGTTTCAGCACCTTCCAGACCGAAGAGATTGATGATCGTCTGCGCAATCTCTTTCTCATCGATGATACGAAGCGCAACCAGAACCTTCACAACAGCCTTGACGAGCTTGAGCAGGATCTTGCCGACCTTGAGGCCGAACTTTGCCTGCCAAAGCTGGATGTTCATGATGTCGAAGCCGCCTTCGTCTTCTGCGTTTTCTTCTTCCGCTGCGGGTTCTTCCGACGTTGTTGCGGGATCGGCCGGGGTTTCTTCATCCGCGGCAAGCGCAACCGTCACAACAGAAAACGCCATCAAAAGCGCAAGAAGCAGAGCAATCAGTTTTTTCATACGAATGACCTCCTTAAATATTTGGTAGCTTTATTATAATCCTTTATTATTGTTTTGTCAACCGATTTTCAAAACAAATCCGCGTCCTGCTCTTCTGCCCCGCTGCCGTCCGGCGCGTCCTTTGCCGGCAGGCGCTCCGACCCTTGCGCTTCCGGGACCGGTTGACACGCAAGCGCATCTTCACGCAGCGGCTTTGTCTCCATATAAGCAAGGACTTCCCGCTTGGCCGCATCGGTCAAAAGCCGGAACCGGAACAGGAACGTACTGTCATCCAAAAGAGAATCCGCCTGATCCCGGGACGGACTGGCAAGCATCTGAACGGGCGGAATATACGGAAGCACAGTGGGGTCGTCTTCCAGCGGGTCCAACAGATCCGATAAGGAAATATCAAAAATTTTGGCGATCTGTTTCATCTTTTCGACCGTGGGCTGCACCTTTCCGTTTTCATAAAGCGTATAGGTGGTCCGGTCCACGCCCAACAGATCAGACACCTGCTGCTGGGTCATGTTTTTGTTTCGGCGACAATCTCTTAAATTCAGTTTCATTATTGCTCCTCCGTTGTCTGGTGGTCCGGCCCGTCGGGCGCCGGGGATGCCTGGGTCAGGAAAAATGTGTGAATGGCGGCGGCGTCTTTCGGCCCGATGCCGGGCGCCGCGCAAAGCTCCGCTTCGGTTGCGGCCCGAATTTTTTTCAATGTTTTAAAGGTTTTGAGCAACGAAGCGGCCTTTTTTTCGCCGATGCCGGGGATCTCTGTCAGCCGGGTGGTCAGCGCCGCTTTGGCGTGCCTGCTTTTGTGATAAGTGATGGAAAAGCGGTGAACCTCCTCCTGAATGGTGGAGACCAGCGTAAACACGCTGCGCCCGTCCCTGATCTCGATCTCCTGCCCGCCGGACGCGATGGCGCGGGTGCGGTGTTTGCTGTCCTTGACCATACCGAACACCGGAATGTCCAGCCCTAAGGCGTCGATCACCGGCTTGACTGCGTTCACCTGGCCCTGCCCGCCGTCCAGCAGGATCAGGTCCGGCAGCCTGCCGAAGCCCTCGCCGCTGCCGGCCTCTTCCACATAACGGTTGAGCCGGCGGCTGAGCACCTCGCGCATGGAACCGTAGTCGTCCTGCCCTTCAAAGGATTGGATTGCGAATTTGCGATAGGCGCGCTTGAGCGGGCGCGCGTTTTGAAACACGACCATACCGGCCACATTGTCGGCGCCGGCCGTATGCGAAATATCATACGCCTCGATATAGACGGGAATCTTCGGCAATTGCAGCAGTCTGGCCAGTTCGTCAAGGACCGCCGTCTGGGGCCCGGTCCGGCCGAAGTAATCGCCCAGCTTTTGCGATGCGTTGCTGCGGCACATCTGCACCAGGCGGTACCCCTCCCCTTTTTGCGGCACGACCAGCTCCACCTTTTTGCCGCGCTTTTCTTCAAAGAACCGGGTCAGCAGCGCACTGTCTGCCGCGTCGCCGTCCAGCAAAATCTTCGGCGGAATCTCGCGCCGCATGGCATAGTATGACAGCAGCAGGTCCTGCCGCAGCTGCGGCAGATCGCCGGTCGGGTCAAAAATGAAGGTTTCGGTCCCACACAACAGACCGTTCTGAAAGTTCAGCACCGCAAGGCAGGCCTTATCGTTTTGGCGGCTGAAGGCAAACACATCCTGCTGTTTGTTTTGCGACGTGACCACCTTTTGCCGGTTTGAAATGCGTGCAACGGCACGGATGCGATCACGCAGCCGCGCGGCGCGCTCAAAATCCAGCGCCTCGGCCGCCGCAGTCATCTCTTCCTCCATGGCCTTCACCTCGGCGCGGCTGTCGCCTTTGATAAAGCGCACGGCCGCCGCCAGGCTTTCTTCATATGCCGCCTGACTGATCTTGCCGGCGCAGGGGGCGCTGCAGCGCGACAAAAAGTAATTCAGGCACGGGCGCGCATTTTTGATGTCCCGCGGAAACACCTTGCCGCAGGTCGGCAATTTAAAGATCTCCTTGGCCTGCGCAACCGCCTGTGTCACGGAATAATTCCCGGTGTAAGGACCGAGATAGCTGGCGGTCGGGTCGTCCTGACGAAAGCAGGCATACAGATTTCCCCACGGGTTCGGCGTGATTTTGATATAGCTGTAGCCCTTGTCATCCTTCAGCAGAATGTTGTATTTCGGCATGTTTTGTTTGATCAGACTGCATTCCAGCACCAGCGCTTCAAATTCGCTGTCGGTGAGGATATAGTCAAAATCATCCACGTTTTCCACCATCCGCCGCACCTTCGGCGGGTGGGTGTTCTGCGACCCGAAATACTGGCTGACACGGTTTTTCAGTGCCTTGGCTTTTCCGATATAGATGATCTTGCCGCTTTTGTTTTTCATGAGATAGACGCCGCTCGTCAGCGGCAGACGCATGGCCTTTTCACGCAGCTGCTTCAGCTTTGGATTGTCTGCCATGGCCATGACCTCCTCTCATGCCGGCGGGAATCAGCCGGCGGTGACAACCACGCTGTTAGAATAGGGCGAGATATAATTGACGCCGCCCACCGTTTTGACGGCACGGATCTTATACGCCGCCCGTGTGCCGCTTTGCAGCGTTTCGCTGTATTTGGTCCCGGTCACGGTGGTCACGCGCTGAAAGCCGTTTGTGCCGGCCGTGTGGCGAAAAACGATATAAAAGTCTGCGGTCGCGCTTTTGCCCCATTTCACGGTGATCCTGTTGCCTGACGCGGACGCCGAAAGGTCGGTCACCGCTGCCGGCAGCGCAATGCCGGCCGCCGCCGCGCTGGGGGTGCTGATCAGTTTGGTCGTTCCGCTCATGATATAGGCCTTGACCTTGTAGACATAGCGCTGCCCGGCGGTGCGCCCGGTGTCAAGATAGGCGTTTTTATTGGTCGTCGCGATATAGGCGAACGCGCCGTCTGCCTTTTGGCGATAGACAAAATAGCCCTGGGCGCCGGCCACCTTGCTCCACTTCAGCGCCACGGCACGGTCGGTTGACCCGGCGCGGTTCTGGCGCAGATTCTGCGGCGCGGTGGGCACAACGCTGACCTTGCAGGCCGCGCTGACGCCGGTGTTCCGGTCCGTATAGGTGATGGTGGCCAGCCCCAGCCCGTTGGCCGTGACCACATTGTTTGAGATCGTGGCGATGGCCGGGTTGCTGCTTTTGACAGCCAGCGACAGGTTGGCGCAATACGGCGTTACGCCAAGGGTCAGCGTTGCCGTTTCGCTTGTGCAAAGCTCCAGCGACGCCGGTTTCAAGGCCAGCGACTGCACGTCGATGTCACTGCGCTTGCGGACCGCAAACTCATGCAGGGTCGAATCCAGCACCCAGGTGGTGGCGTGGGTACTGGCCGACGCAACCGATGCGCTGTAGGTCCCGGTTTTGGTCAGCTTGCAGCTGCAGCTGGTTTGGGTGGTCTTGACGGTCTTGACCACCTTGTCGTCCTCATCCAGCACCGTAAGGGTATAGCTGTCCGCACCGGCAACCGCCTTCCATTTCAACTGAAAGCTTTCATTCAGCGGATGCACATGGCTGAAATCAACAAACGTCGGCGCATAGGGCGTTCCGGAGCGATACAGGCAATAATCCAGCGCGATCCACCCCGCGGTGTTTCCATAGCTTGTTTTGCCCCACAGATAATCGTCTTTCAGTTTTTTATCGGTCACGGTGATGCGCGTCCCCTGGGGAACCAGCGAAACCTTGTCGCCCGAAAGGCCGGGGACGGCGCGCAGGTTCAGGTTGCCGTTTGTGACCCAGACCTCTTTGGTCGGGTCCGCCGCGGGAAGGGTCGGCGTTGTTCCGTCGCCAAATGCGTCCAGATAAAAATCGATGTTGGTATTTTTCAGATTATTGTCCGGGCTGTGCAGCACATAGGTGAAGCTGGGCATATCCGCCAGGTCCATCGCCGCCCAGCGGATCTGGCACATCGGCAGCCAGTTGGCGTCCACAAACGAAATGACGTTGCCCTTGACGCCGGTGACGCACAGCGAATGGCGGTTGCCGCGATAGCGGATCACATCGCCGACGCGCAGCTTTGAAGCGTCAAGCACCGTGCTTTTGTCCCAGCCGCGCGGGTCTGAGCCAACGATGTCGTATGCCGCTTTATAGGCAAAGCCCATGCACTGGATGGCGTTGCAAAAGCTGTTGCAGGTGCACGCGCCGGGCACCCAACTGCAGCCGGAGTGCGTGGGGCAGGGCTGGTCGGTCACACCGTCCGGGTTGTTATACGGGGAACCGACGTGGTTCCAATAGGCAAGATGGGGAAATTTTACCATCAACTGATACAGGATCGCGGGGGCGGAATGATTTGCCGCAAACGCAGGCTGCACAGTCAGAGTGAGCAGCACGATACACAACAACAGTATGCTCCATTTCCGTTTCATTGAGTCGAATCTCCTTTCTGTCGGCGGTCTGATTTTTCAGCGTTTAATGGTTTTTTCACAAGATAATATCGTATTCAGTTCCCGTGTTTTTTTCACGTGCTTTTTATTATAGCACATCTTTTCTGAAAATGCAAATTTTGTCAAAAAAGCGCGGCTCTCCCCGCCGGAAAAGCCGCACCTGTTTCATTTTTGTATTAAACTTGCCCGAAGCGTTCCTCCAGAACGGTGCAGCCGACACGCCCGTTGCTGCGGTCGGTCACATCCGCGGCAAGGCGGTCATACCGGTCGGCCGGGATATGGAACGTCACGCGCACCACATCGGCAAACGCCGTATCCTCTGTCACGGCGCCGTGCTGCGCCAGCAGCGGCATCAGTCTGCCGTAAAAGGGATAGTCGCACACCACCTCGGCAACCGTGCAAAGCGACATGGTGACGATGCCCGCCGCATCCAGCGCGATCTTTGCCGTGTGGGAATAGGCGCGCACCAGACCGCCCGCGCCCAGCATGATCCCGCCGAAATACCGGGTGCAGACCACCACACAGTCGGTCACGCCCTCTTTTTTCAGGACGTCCAGTGCCGGCATGCCGGCCGTACCCTGGGGCTCGCCGTCGTCGCTGTAGCGGCTGAGCTGGCCCTCGCGCAAGCAATAGGCATAGACGTTGTGGGTCGCGTCCCAGTGCTTCGACTTGATCTGCGCAATGAAATCGGTCGCCTCCTGCAACGTCGTCACAGGTTTGGCGTACCCGATAAAGCGCGACTTTTTGACCGTGAATTCATCCGCCGCCTCGCGCCCAACCGTTCGATACTCCGTCATACGCCGATCCCTCCCGTCTAACATCTAACATCTAACATCTAAAAAATAAGACGGCGCAATCAGCCCCGTCTGTATTTTTCCATTTACTTTTTCTTGGCCAGATTGAAACGGCGATTGAATCTGTCAACGCGGCCGCCGGTGTCAACCAGCTTTTGTTTGCCCGTGAAGTACGGATGGCAGTTGGAGCAGATATCGACGCGCATGTCCTTTTTGGTGGAGCCGGTCTCGATCACGGCGCCGCAGGCGCATCTGACTGTCGTCTGTTCATACTTCGGATGGAGTCCCTCTTTCATTTCGGTTCACCTCATCATTCTTACAAGTATTCTTGGAAATGCGACGGCAAGCCCGTCACATCGTCACAGCAAACGGTATTGTATCATAGTTTTTTTGAAAAATCAAGGCGTTTCCTGATTTTTTTCACCCGGCGGCGGAATTTTTTTCTTTGCAAACAGTTTGCCGAACAGAAACCCCGCCCCGCGGAACAATCCTTCGCGCAGCAGGTCGATCGCCGACAGCGCCAGATAGATCGCAATCACACCGCCGACAAACACCAAAAGGTTCCTGACCAGGCTCGGCCCGACAAGACTGCGATAGTCCACGATCTTCCAGAGATAGGTTTTCATATAGCGGAATTCCTGAATGGCATAGACGCCCAGGGTGGTGGACGCCAGCCGGTTGACCGCGCGGCTTTTGAAGTGCAGGTCCTTGAAAAACAGCAGCAACAGCACGGCCTCGGCGACGATGATCGGGTTCGCGTAGTGGCCGGAGATGTCGGTGTAGTGCGTCTTCGCCGGAAGATAGACATGCAGCAGATAGTTTCCAAAGACGGTCGCCGCCGCGAGGAGAAGATAGTCCGGGTTCGGCCTGCGGCGCTTTTTGACGTGCAGGCGCACGTAGCCGCCGAGCAGATAGATATAAACGAAATGGAACACATTCTTGCCGCCGTAGAGGACTCCGTACCCGAAATCGTCGAAGACGATCGAGAACGGCCAGACCTGCGCCAGCGTCAGCCAGACGCTCATCCAGAGCGTCAGCACGACCAGCAGCAGCAAGTACTGCCGTTTCGTCAGCTTCTGGACCGCAAGGTTCGCGAACGGCGCGAGCAGACACAGCAGCAGATAGTCCGTCAGAAAATACAGCGCCTGGGAAGACAGCGGGAAAAAGGCCAGAAGCAGCGCGCGCTTCGGCGGCAGGATCTTCCCGTCCACCAGCCAGAAATCGGACCCCAGCAGCAGGAACACTGCCGTGATCACCAACGAATAAAACAGCAGCCGCGTGTAGATATTCCCGGCACGTTTGAACGATTTTTTCAAATCGAACGCGCCGGTCACCATGAAGTAGCCGCTGATGATGACGAAGGCGTTCACCGCCACGCGCACCGAAAAATAGATCAGCAGCGCTTCGGTATGGACCGCGCCGCCGTAGGCACGGGCACTCGCCATAAAGCCCCCGTGCGACTGCGAATGCACGCCGATGACGCACAGCGCCGCCAGAATGCGCATCACTTCGATGCCGGAGTCCCGTTCCTTTTTCAGTCCCATTTCCCGTTTCAAATTCATCCCCCCTGTTTTTGATGGAAGGATGCGCCGTCACAGCACCGCGCGGCCGAACCGGCGATTGACGGCAGCGCGCAGATGTTTGTCAAGCGGACGCGAAAGCGCATAAGCCAGAATGCCGAAGCCGAACGTCAACGCAAGACTGACGGCAACGCGCCCCCACGGCGACAGTGCCTGCAGCCGCGCGGAATAACGCAGCGGCGCAAAGAACATGCTTTGCGCAAGATACAGCGGCAGACTGAACCTGCCGAGGAAGGCGAACACCCCGTGGCTGAAAAGCCGCGCCGTCAGCGTCACGCCACTGAACGAAAGCGTGATCGCAACCGCAAGGATATAGAAGAAATAGACTTCGTAAGCGTCTTTGAGATCACTGACGGTATAGACCAGCGTCAGCAGATAGCACCCCAGTTCCAGCAGCGTCAGCACAACAATGTCGCTCTTTTTCAGATGCAGGCGCTTCAGCAATTGCGCCGCTTCAAAGCAAAAGGCGCCGCCGCAAAGCTCTGCAAACGCGCGGACATAAACCTTCGGGATCGTGTTCCCAAAAAGATAGCGCTCCGTTCCGCCAAGATGCGTGGAGACATAGGTCATATAGCCGACCAGAAACACGCACAGCACCGGGCAGGCAATCCTTGTGAAGCGCTCGCGAAAGCGCAGAATCAGCGGATAGATGATCAGCATCATCCAAAGCATCGCCTCAATGTACCATTCCGGGCGAATGACGCGATGCACGGGCACGCCCGTTTTTTGAATGAAGAAAAAGCTCGGCAGGGAGTTCCAGATGATTTTCAGCGCACCCGCCGCGTCGTGCGCCAGATAAAAGAGCAGACTGCCCAAAGCGAGCACAAACACGATGCAATGGCTCGGAAAAATCGCCGCGACCTTGCGCAGCATGAATTGGCCGGTCCCGCCGGCGATCGACTGCTTTGCGGCGCGGCTGGCGCTTGCCGCCATCAAGAAACCGGAAACAAGGAAGAAAAACTCCACACCGATCTTTCCGTTCAGGAAAAAGTTGAAGTGCCCGTGCGTGGGCAGCGGCACCCGCTTTGCAATGTGATAGAGAATCACTTCCATGCAAAAGACGAAGCGCATCAGGTCGATGGTCCCGTTGCGGCGGGAACCGGTTTTGCGTATCGCGTTGTCCATACAGATTGTTCCTTTCCGTACCGAAAAAGATCGGCGCAGCTTATGTTTTTTCCATATATTTCAAGCGTTGGAATACGCTCAAATGATATCATAATTTTTCGGAATTGTCAACCTTGATCGCCCGGTTCAGATGGAAGGAATACAGCAGCGTTTCGCCCACCTCATAGCCGGTGCATTCCGCCAGCGCCCGGCGATAGACGCCCACCTGCGACGCATACTTTTCACGGAACTGCGCGTCGGTTTCCAGCCGGTCGGTCTTATAGTCCACAACGACCAGCTTTCCGTTTTCCAGAAAGGCGCAGTCGGCAATGCCCTGGATCATCACCTTTTCCTCCGGGAAAGCGTCCAGCCCGTCATACAGGTCCGTCACCGGCACCTCGATGGTGAATTTCTTTTCACGCAGCAGCAGCGGGCTTTGCATCATGCGGCGGGCAAGGTCGCTTTCAAAGAAGCGGCGCACCGCACGGCGGTTGATCCCGGCGGCCTCGTCGGCGGTCAGGATGCCCTTTGAAGCCAGGCGGTCGATCTCCATCTCCACATCCGCACCGGCGCGGGCATAATCGGCGTACTGCATAAAGGCGTGGGTCGCGGTGCCGCGCTGCGCCGCCGTCAGGGCGTATTCATTCAAAAAGGCCGGGCGGCTTGATGCGAAGTAGTCGCGGTCGATAAAGTCACGGTCCACCTCAGACGCGGCACGTTTGCTGACCAGCTTGGTCAGCGGCTCAAACGGATAGCGCCATGACAACTGCGTTTCCAGCGTCCGCAAAAACGCCGGGTCCGGCGCAGCGGCAGCCGCCGAAGACGCTGTTTCGGTTTCGCCGGCGGTCCAGCGCCGCACGACCACCCGCAGCGCAAACGCCGCCGGCAGCACGATGCTGTTGTCGTACCCCGCCGCGTCGCGCAGCGATTCGGCCTGCGGATGCCGCAGCAGGCTGGGCAGCAGCCAGTCGGCATAGCTGGTGGCCGCGGCCGCCGCAAAGGGCAGCATTTTTTGCGCGTCCTGGTTCAGCCGGGCACGGTATTTGTCAAGGGTCTTGCCCACATTTTTGCAGGCGGAAATCAAAATCAGCTTTTCTTTGGCGCGGGTCATGGCAACATACAGCACGCGCATCTCTTCGCTGACGGTCTCTCGTTTCGCGGCGACGGCGGCCGCACGGTGCGGCACAGTCTCCAACTGCGCCAACGTCGCGACGTCGCGGCGCAGGATACCCATGCCCAGCTGCGGACTGACCACCACGTTTTTGACCCGGTCGCTCTGGTTGAACCGCCCGGCACAGTTGGCAACGATGCAGAACGGGAATTCCAGCCCCTTGGATTTGTGAATGGACATCACGCGCACCACATCGGCGTCCGGCGACACGCTGGCCGCGCCCGCCAGGTCCTTGTCGGCGCGTTCCAGCCGATCGATGAACCGGATGAAGCCGGACAGGCCGACATAGCCGGCAGCTTCATAGGTTTCGGCATAATCGAGCAGCAGCATCAGATTCTGACGCCTGACCGCGGCGTCACGCATGGCGCTGATGACGCTGACAACGCCCGTTTCATCATAGATCATGGACAGAAAATCGCTCACGCTCATGCACACGCCGAGCGTCCGCCACGCGGCGATCCGGTCCAGAAAACGGGCGGCCTTTTCATTTCCGGCCGCAGCGCCCGCAGTCAGGCAGCCGTAAAGGTCGCTGTCGCGGTCCGCCGTGCGCAGGTCGGCCAGATCGTCCACCGAAAAGCCGAACAGCACCGACAGCAGCACCGACAGCAGCGGGATGTCCTGCTTCGGGTTGTCGATCACGCGCAGCAGGTTCAGCAGCATACTGACCTCGTGCGCCGCAAAAAAGTCAGACGCCACCTCGGTAAAGCAGGCAATGTTCTGCTTTTTGAGCGCGTTGGCATAGACCAGACCGCGCCCGCCGTTGATGGAACGCAAAAGGATGCAAAAATCCTTTGGCGTGGCCGGGCGCTCGGTCTCGCCGTCTTTGACGGTCACGCCGCGTTCCAGCATGGAGGCGATCAGCGACGCGGCATAATTCGCCTGGAATTCGTCGCTGCTGTCCACTTCACGGTCCAGTTCCTCCAGGTCCAGCAGGTGCAGCTCGCAGCAGTCGTCTGCGTGCGCGGGGTACTGTGCGGCGGGAATCAGCTGCTCCTCTTCGGAGTAATCCACCTCGCCGGCCTGACGGCTCATCACCTGAGAGAAGACATAGTTCACCGCCCCGGTCACGCTTGCGCGGGAGCGGAAGTTGTTTTTGAGCAAAATCTTTGCCGGGAAGCGCGGCTGCGCCGGATCATAAAGCGCGGCGCGGTCCTTCAGATCGATAAAAATTTCCGGCATGGCCTGGCGAAAACGATAGATGCTTTGCTTCACGTCACCCACACGGAACAGATTGTCGCGCGCGATGGAAGAGAACAGCATATCCTGCGTTTTGTTGGTGTCCTGATATTCGTCGATCAGGATCTCGTCAAAGCGCTGCGCCAGCGTTCCGGCAAGGGTGGTCCGCTGCGGCCGGCCGGACTCGTCCGGCGTCACCAGAAGCGAAAGCGCGGCATGGGCCACGTCATTGAAATCGGCCAGGTTCTTTTCTTTTTTCAGCGCGGAAAACGCGGCGGCATAGCGCTTCACGGCCCCCACAAGCTGCGCGGCCATCGGCGCCAGATAGGCCCGGTCGTCTTTGTCCTGCGCTTCGCTGCAGCAAAACAGCGGCGCGATCTTTTTGCGGACCACATCTTTGAACTCTTCCCGCATCGACTTCAGAGCATTGAACATCGTGTCGTCTTCATTGCCCTTCGGCCTGCGGCCAAGCCGGGCCGGCGCGTACCCTTCGGCGGCGGCTTTGGCAGCGTCCCAGTCCTCATCGTCCAGCGCGGCCTGCAATGTTGCAAGCTGCGCTTCATCCTCTGCCAGCGCAGCAGCAAACACACCTTGCAGCACATCGTCATCCACCGCCGCCTTTTGCATCGTCAGCAGCAGCCGCCCGGCATAATCCGCAGCCGCAGCCGCCTCGTGCATCAGCACCTCACCAAAGACCGTGTGCGCCGTGGGGGCGTCGTCGGCATAAGCCGCCGCAAGCGTATCCAGCCACTGCGCGGGAAAGGGGTACGACACCGCATGGCGGTGCAGCGTCAGGATCATTTCGGCCAGATAGCCGTCGTCGCGGCCCCGGAACAGCAGCTCCACCAGATTCAGAAAATCGGCGTTCCCTTCGGCATACAGCGCTTCCAGCGTCTGCTGCATCGCCTGCTCGCTGAGCAGCTGCAGTTCGCCGTCATCGGCGTTTTTAAAATCGGGCGACAGTGACAGCAGTGAAAAATGCTCGCGCACCAAAGAATTGCAGAATGCGTCGATCGTGCAGATCTTTGCAAAGGGCAGCAGCGCCTTTTGCCGCATCAGCGCTTCGTTGCCGGGGTCGCTGCGCAGTTTCGCGTCCAGCGCTTCAAAGATACGCTGGCGGACCTCCTGCGCCGCCGCCCGCGTAAAGGTCACGATCAGCAGCCGGTCCGCCCGGGTGGGCGAAACGGGGTCTGTGATCCGCCGGATCACACGCTCCACCAGAACCGCCGTTTTGCCGGAGCCGGCGGCAGCCGAAACCAGAAGGTCGCCGCCGCGCGTTTCGATCGCCTGCAGCTGCTGCTTTGTCCAATTGCGGCTCATTGCGCTTCACCCCCGTCCAGAATCGAAAGGCAGTCCGCATGACTGCGTTTTTCAAGATAGCGGACCGCACCGTCCCTTTCATGCCGGCAGACCGACGCAAAATCGCACCAGTCGCAGGTGTCGCCGTGCCCCGTGCCAACCACGGGCCGCGCGGCGACCGCCCCGGCATGCAGGGCCGCCCCCATGTCCGCCATGATCTTATCCATCCGCTTCGCCAGCTTGCCCAGTTGTGAAAGCGTGATGAAATCCCCTTTGACGCCCTTGGCGTTGCCGGCCTTGACCGGCAGGAACAGCCCGCTTTGCCGCGTGTCCATGCCCTGCAGCGCCACGGCGTCATCCAAAAGCATGCCGTCCATTTTTCCGCCGGCCAGCCGTTTTTGCCGCAGCGTTTCCTCATCATCCGCCCGGTCGGCGTCATACGGCTCAAACCGTGCCGGAAGATACAGCACCCCAGCCGGGATCGCGCCGCGATACTTTTTGTTGTCGCTGCGGCAGATGCCGACCAGATACAGCAGCATCTGCATGCCCAGCCCGCCCAGCACATCTGAAAGCGAGAATGATTTTGGGCCGGTCTTGTAGTCCACCACACGCAGATACCGCGCGTCGCCGGCGTCCATTTTATCAATGCGATCCACCACGCCGCACAGCTCCACAAAGCCGTCCTGCAGCGGAACGGTATAGGGTGCGATCTCGCCGCCGTGACCGATTTTGACCTCAAAGCCCCACGGCACAAAGTCGCTGCCCCGGAACTCCGTCAGCAGCCGCTCCACGATCGCCGTCAGCGTTTTTTTCAGCCGGTCAAACAGATAGCAAAACCGCCGGCTCTTGCCGTCCGTACCGCCCATATATGTCTCCATATAAATACGCAGCAGGTCTTCGATCTCCTGCGACGCCTGTGCCAGCGGCAGCGCGGCAAAGGTGTCGGCACTGTGGCGCTTCAGCAGCTGCTCCAGCACATAATGCACAACTTTTCCGCCGTTGGCGGGGTCCAGCCTTGCGATCTGCCGCGGCTTTGCCCGCATACCGTAGCGGCAGAAATAGCGGAACGGGCACAGCTCAAAGGTTTCCAACTGCGTCGGAGACAGCGTCACCCGCCGGCCGAACAGCGCTTTGGCTCTGGCCGGGTCCGCAAATCGAAAGTCTTTTTTCTGCACGGCACGTTCCAGCGCGGCCAGCCGTTCGCGGTATTCCGGCTGCAGCGCAAAATATTGCTTGAGCGCCGCAACCTGCCCGTCGCCGCTGTGCCAGTTGCGTGCCATGTATTCAAACGCATTCTGCGTTCCCTCGCAAAGCAGCGAGGCGTCGGCCTGCGCCGCAGCGACCGGCTTCGCCCCCGGAAACAGCCGCCGCAAGGTGGCGATCACCTCAGACGGGCCGGTCTTTTCACCCGACGGCGCCGTCAGCGACCAGGAGACGACCAGCCGCTCCCGCGCGGCGCACAGCGCCTGATACACCAGAAAACGCTCTTTGGCCGCCTGCTGCTGTTCGTCCTCGCGCACATCCTCCAGAACCGCCTGCAGCGCTTCGGCCTCCATTGCCGAAAACAGCCCGTCCTCTGCCGGCGCCGGCGGAAAGACGCCCGCGTTCATTCCCAAAACAAAAACGACCTTTGGCGACAGCGTGCCGATGCGCGCCGCGTCGCAGACGTCCACCTCGTCATAACCGTCGGGCAGCTTGCCGAGCGTGCGATTCGCCAGGATCAGATCAAAAACCGAAAGCAAAAGCTGCGGCGATACGACAGCATCCTCCAGCGCAACGGCGATCTCGTTGAGCGTTTCCATCAGCAGGTCCCAGATCTGCTCCTGCTCCAGCGCCAGGGCGATCTCGCCCGCACTCTCCAGCTTCAGCGCATAGGCCTTCAGCGCCGCATCCACGCCGTTTTCGGTCAAAAAGCGATAGACCAGACCCATCTGTTCCTTTGCGGACGCATCCTTCATCGCGCTGCGGAAGGTCAGCAGCGGCGCCATCAGTGACGCGCGCAGCGCATTCAGCGCATCCAGCTGCACATGCAGGGCGTCATCAAATTCGACGCCGAAGCCCGCCGGATTCGCGGTCCACGGTTCGGCCCACTGTTTCCCGGTCAGGTCCCACAAAATGGCATAGTTTTCCAGCGCGGCAATGTCGCCCCAGTCCATGCCGGACAGCCCCGTTTTGAGGTACCGCATGAGCTGCTCGGTCGAAACGCCCTCGGCGCAAACGGAAAGCAGGCTGCGCACAAGGATCATCAGCGGCTCGTTCTGTACCGAGGCACGGCGGTCCTCAAAAATCGGCACGCCGCATTTTTTCAGGCTGGCGCGCATCATGCGGGCATACGGCTGCGCCGCGCGGAACGTCACGGCAATGTCGCGGCAGCGGTACCGCCCGGTCCGCAGCAGCCGGCGGATGCTCTGCGCCGCGGCGTCGCACTCCTCGCGCACAGACGGCGCAAACTGCAGTGTCAGCGCCGTGCAGTCACCGTCATATGGGGCGGCCTGCGGGTCAAACAGCCCGGCCGCCAGGCGGGTCAGCGCGGCGGTCGCGTGCGGCTCGGTGCCGCCTGTCTGCGGCGTCAGCTTTCGCACATCGGCAACCTCCACGTCGTTTTTGCGCGCCAGGGCAATGAGCTGCCGCGCCGTGCGGTTGGGCACCGCAAAGGGTGACAGCACGCTGCGGTCGAGAACATCGTCGCTGCACAGCGTCACGATGACGTCCTTCGCGGTCTTGAGCATTGCTTCCAGAATGGCAAGCTCCTGCTTTGTGAACGCGGAAAACCCGTCGATCACGACCACCTTTTCACGGAAAAAGTCGCTGCCCTGCAGCCGCTTACCGACGGCCGTCAGCACGTCGCCGCCGTCAAAGAACCGCCGCTCCACGAGTGCTTCATGCGTCTGAAGGATCAGTGCTGTCTCTTCCAGCTTTTGTTTCAGGTACCCGTTCGGGAGCGCGGCCGCCGCATCGCGCAGCATCTCCACGCTGATCATGTTCTGTTTGAACATCTCCGCCTGCCGCAGCAACTTTTTGACAAAGCCGATGCTCCCCGTCTGGCGGGAAAACACACGCAGTTGTTCCTGCAGCGACGACAGCGCCAGCGCCATGAGCGCCGCGTTCGCGCCGTCGCCGAGGATGGGCCGCGCCGGGCCGCCCAGCGTTTTGAACACCACGTCCGCCAATCGCGAGAACGACAGCACCTCCACCTCGCAGGCGTCCTTCGGCCCCATGGCGTCCAGAATGCCCTTGTCGCTTTCAAATGTGAACTGCCGCGGCACCAGCAGCACGGCCTGCCGCCCCTCGTCACGCACCGCCCGCGCCAGCAGCCGGTGCACAAACGCCGTCTTTCCGCTCCCCTTTTCGCCGATGATGAAGCGCAGCATGGCGCACCTCCTTCGTTGAATTGATCGCATCCATTATACAGGATTGCGTCATAGAATGCAAGTGGCAGACCCCGCCGCAGCGGCGCAGGCCACACGAAAAACATCCCCGCCGAAGCAAACGCCCGGCGGGGATGGTGGGTTTTCAGTTGGAATTTACTTCTTGAAAATGGCGTCGAACGCGCTCACGATCACGTAAAAGACGTAGTGCACGATGCGCACCCACTTGGAGTCGTGCGTCTTGCCGCACAGCGGGCAGTCGCCTGCTTCGTCGGCCGGTTCGTCCGGGGTAGACGGTTCGTCCGGGGTGGACGGTTCTGCGTCGATGGTGTCCTTCTGCTCCTGCACGGAAGCCAACACGGCGAGCACCTGCTCTGCTTTGGCAAGGATCTCGTTCGCGTCGTCGCTGTTGAGCATCGCTTCGCCCTGCTGAATCGCAGTGTCAAGCTCGTCGGCGATGGTTGCGTACTTCTCGTTATCCTTGATCGTGTCATAGAATGCCTTTGCGGTGTCAACAGCTTCGGTCAGCTGTGCTTTCGCGTCAGCGAGGGCAGCAGCAGCTTCGTCCGCAGCGTTCTTGTCGTTGTACGCTTTGGTCACGGCAGCCTGCAGTGCGTCACGCGCGGCAGTCAGTGTATCGACGGTTGCGTCAGCGCTGTTCAGTGCGTCCTTCGCAGCGTTCACAGCGTCGCTCAGCGTATCGGCAAGCTCGGTGTAGCCCACGTCGTTCAGGATGCCGACCAGATTTTCAGCGACCTGCAGCGTGTTGTTCAGCATCGTCGTTGCCTGCTCTTTGGCAGCAGCGGCGGCGTCGGCAGCTCTCTGCGTGGCGAGTGCTTCGGAAATATTCGCGGCAGTGGTCACAGCTGCCTTGTTATCGTCAAGGCTCTTGGTCTTGTCATAGGTCAGCGCGTCGATGGCAGCTTTCGCGTCGGTAATAATCTTCGTTGCGGCTGCGCTGTCGTCCGGAAGTGCAAGGGAATCGAGGTCGGTTTTTGTGTCGCTCTTGAAATTCTCGAACATAGTCATGTTATTATACAGATCGGATGCAGCGGTCAAAACGTCCACGTTTGTCACAAGCGCTGCCTGATCTGCGGTCAAATCGGTATATGCAGTGGACGCTGCAAGAATCTTATTCCAGCATTCCTCAGTCAGTTCCACTTCGCCGATGGCGGTGATTTTTGCAATCACAGCGTCGGCAGCGGCCTGATCAAGAGCGGCAGCGTAATCGTTCTCCGCCTGTGTCAGAGCAGCGGCGTTGGTCACAAGCGCCTTTTGCGCGTCGGTCAATGCGTCATAAGCGGTTTTGGCTTCGTCGATCTTCGCTTTGCATGCGTCGGTCAGTTCCACTTCGCCGATGGCGTTGATCTTTTCGATTACTAAAGCCGCCGGGGAAGGACTCGTCGTAAAGGTCGCGGTGTAGGTCGTGTCGCCGGTGATGGCCGCAACTGCGGGCGTCCAGCCGGAGAACGTGTAGGTGTACTGTGCGTCTTCCGCCTTGGTTGGCGTTGTGCCGTTGTATTCGGGCACAGT
>JAFRUA010000018.1 GCA_017434855.1 Clostridia bacterium | reverse complement strand
GTTTGAGCGCGATGCAGATTTTATCGTCAGATTGCATAAATTTGACGCAGGAATCCTCTCGGCTTTCAAGGAAAATTTGGGCAATATGACGGTGAAAGGTGCGCGCGATCGAGCGGCGCGCAGTTTTTAGAGGTGCCCAATTGAGAATGGAGAATGGAGAATTGATGGATAAGGTTCTCGTTCTGAATTTCGGCGGGCAGTATGATCAGCTCATCGCCCGCCGCATCCGTGCGCTGCATGTGTTCGCGGAAATCAAAAATTACAATCAGATCACGCCGGAAGAGATTCGTGCTTCCGGCTATCGCGGGATCGTCTTCACCGGCGGGCCCCACAGCGTTTATGCAGACGGTGCGCCGCGCTGCAAGAGTGCGGTGCTGTCGCTCGGCATCCCGGTGCTCGGCATCTGCTATGGTCTGCAGTTGCTTGCGTTTCTTACGGGCGGCACGGTCGCCCCGGCAGAAGCGGGCAGCGAATACGGCAAGACAAACGTCTGCACAGAAGAGAATGCGCTGTTTGCCGGCGTGCCGAAAAACAGCGTTTGCTGGATGAGCCACACCGACGCCGTGCAGGCCGTGCCGCCGGGCTTTGCCGTGATCGCGCAGACCGCGCACTGCCCCTGCGCCGCGATTGCCGACGATGCGCGAAAGCTTTACGGCGTGCAGTTCCACCCGGAAGTGACGCACACCGAATACGGCGCGCGGGTTTTGCAAAACTTCGTCTTTGACGTCTGCGGCTGCGGCGGCGACTGGCAGATGGAAGACGTGGCTGAAGCAACGATTGAAAAGTACAAAAAAGTACTAAGCGGTAAGAAGGTGCTGCTCGGCCTGTCCGGCGGGGTGGATTCCTCCGTGGCGGCGGCGCTGCTGCACAGAGCCATCGGCGACCGTCTGACATGCGTCTTTGTCGATCACGGCCTGCTGCGCAAGGGCGAGGGCGACTTTGTGGAACAGACCTTCCGCGACCGGTTTGGCCTGCGGCTGATCCGCGTCAACGCCGAAGACCGCTTTCTTGCGGCGCTGCGCGGCGTGACCGACCCGGAAGCAAAGCGCAAAATCATCGGCGCCCAGTTTGTCCGCGTGTTTGAAGAGGAAGCAAAAAAGCTGGGGAAGATCGACGTGCTTGCGCAGGGCACGATCTATCCCGACGTGATCGAAAGCGGCAAAGGCGACGCGGCAACGATCAAGAGCCACCACAACGTGGGCGGTCTGCCGGAGCGCATGACGTTTTCTGAAATCGCCGAACCGCTGCGCGAATTGTTCAAGGACGAGGTACGTCAAATCGGCGAAGCGCTCGGTCTGCCGCGCAAGCTCGTCTGGCGGCAGCCGTTCCCCGGCCCGGGGCTGGGCGTGCGCGTACTGGGCGAGATCACCAAAGAAAAGCTGGAAATCCTTCGTGAAGCGGACGCGATCTTTCGCGACGTGCTGGAGCAGCATACGTCAGACCTGCCGAACCAGTATTTCGCCGTGCTGACCGACAGCCGCAGCGTGGGCGTCATGGGCGATGAACGGACCTACGGTTACACGGTCGCCCTGCGCGCCGTGACGACCGACGACTTTATGACGGCGACGTGGACAAGGCTGCCGTATGACGCGCTGGAGGACGCGAGCAGCCGCATCACAAACGAGGTGAAGGGCGTCAGCCGCGTGGTCTATGACATCACGTCCAAGCCGCCCGCCACGGTGGAGTGGGAATAGGCGCACGGGTTATTGCATGATTGCAAGGATCGCCTGAAATTCCGGCGTTGCCTTGAAGGCGTCTGACAGCGGATAATTGTCCAGCATGTGATGCGCCATCTGTTTGCAGACGCTGGTGTCAAGCAAAACGGCAACGTCCTCCTGCTTATTCACGGTTGTGCCTTTGAACAGCAGCGCCGTGCGCTCTGTGATGTTCGGCATGGTGTCAAACCGCTTTGCAAGCTCGGCGCACTTTTTCAGGTGGCTGAGTGCCTTCGCGTCATCCCCAAGCCGGTGATAATACTGGCCGAGGTACCCGTAGGTGTAGATCATGTTGCGCCAGTTGACGGCGTAGTTTCCGTCGGTATAGACCAGCTCAAAGATGGTTTTCACCAACTCAAACCCTTCGACCGCTTCCTGTATCTGGGACGTTGTCAGCGTTGCCGGCGTGGGCGCATGCCGGTGCACAAAGCGTGAAACCGCCTGGTCAAAATAGAACAGCAAGCCGTCAAACAAATTGCGGCAGCCTGCTTCGATTTGTTCAATCTCCGGCGGCATGGAGCTCATCAAAACATCTTTGGAATCCTGAATCTCGGGCATCGTGTCAATCAGGTCATACAGGTCCTGCACCGTGACACCGCTGTTTTCCACGTCGATCAGCGGTCTGTAGTAGTGGATCAAAAGATTTTTGGCATATATTCTGACCCCGTCATTGGTGCAGTTGTTCTGAATCCTGTCATAGATCGCAAGGATCTCCTTTTTGTTTTTTAACGGCGCATCGAATTGAAGACTGTCGTTCACAAGCGCGTGCATGTAACGCACCAGGATCCGAAAATCATAGGGATACTTCCTGTACGCCTCCGTCATAAAGCCGAGCGTGCCTTCGGTGCCCTTGTATTTGCCGTTGACAAACTTGTCGATATACCCAAGGATTTCTTCCTCGGCCTTCGCTTTGTCAACACCGAGCAATTCATCGACCGAAACGGAAAAGAACGCCGCGATGGTCGGGAGCAGCGCAATGTCCGGGCAGCTTTCGCCGCGCTCCCATTTGCTGACCGCCTGAAAGCTGACGCCGAGGAATTCCGCCAGCGCCTCCTGCGTCAGGTCCCGCTGCTTGCGCAGACGCCTGATGCTTTCATCAAAACAGATGTTCATAAAATCACCTCAAAAAAGATTTTTACGGTACCGTCTGACCCTATCATAACGCAAATGTCTCCGCGATGCAATAACGCGGTTTTTGAAAAAAGCTCAACCGCAGGTTGAATCCGTCCGGAGCGCACCGCTCCAACAAGCGTTTCACAGAAAGGAGCGTTCTTATGACAAAATATATTTTCGTCACCGGCGGCGTGGTCTCCGGCCTTGGCAAGGGCATCACCGCCGCGTCGCTCGGCCGGCTGCTGAAGGCCCGCGGACTCAAGGTCGCCGCGCAAAAGCTGGACCCCTATATCAACGTGGACCCCGGCACGATGAGTCCTTATCAGCACGGCGAGGTCTATGTGACCGAAGACGGCGCCGAGACCGACCTGGACCTCGGCCACTATGAGCGCTTCATTGACGAGGACCTGACAAGGTATTCCAACCTGACGACCGGCAAGGTCTATTGGAACGTGCTGAACAAGGAGCGCCGGGGCGAATACCTCGGCTCCACGGTGCAGGTCATCCCCCACATCACCAACGAGATCAAGGACTTCATCTATCGCGCGGCAAAAAAGTCCGCCGCAGACGTGCTGATCACAGAGATCGGCGGCACCATCGGCGACAT
>JAFRUA010000001.1 GCA_017434855.1 Clostridia bacterium | reverse complement strand
GGGCACGGGCCGCCGCCGGGGGCGCGGGCCGGCTTTGCCGGCCCGCGTACTGCAAAGCCGAAGAGCGGCACGGCAGTTGTTCGGGACTTGTGTGGCGGCTTTGCAGGGTGCGCTGTCATCGACAGCGCACCCCCGGCGGCGGCTTCACCCGGCGAACGCCGCAGACAAACAAAACCGGCAACCGCCCGATGGGTGCTGCCGGTTCATATTTTGCGTGAGTTTATTCGGGATACGTCAGGTTTTCTTCACCCCAGTTTTTCAGCACCGCGCACATGGCGGCGGCTTCGGCGCGCGCGCCGAGTAAGTCGTGGTCGCGCCAGTTGCCGCATTCCCTTTTGCTGGCGCCGGGGATGGCGTCGTCAAAGGCGGCGCAGAATGCAAGCGCGTCCTTGACCAGCGCGATGGCCTCGGGTTTGGAAACGTCGTCGCGCAGGATGAGATAAAACCCCGTGCGGCAGCCCATCGGGCCGAAATAGACCACGCTGTTTTCATATTGCGACGAGCGCACAAAGGTCGCGATCAGGTGCTCCAGCGTGTGCATGGCGCCGGTGGACATGGCCGGTTCCTTGTTTGGCTTTTTGCACCGCAGGTCATAGGTCACGCAGTCGCCGTCCACGCGGGAAACATAGAGCCCCGGCAGCAGCACGGTGTGGTCGATCTGAAAGCTTTTGATTTGTTTCATACAGGTGCTCCTTTTGCAGATGGGTGCCTCTAAAATCTGCATCGCGCTCAAACGACTTGCGTTTTTAGAGGTGCCCAGAATATTTTTTTCGCGCTCAGGTGCGGTTCTTTTTTTGTCGTGTCAATCCAACGATGACCAGCGCCAGACCGATGGCGGCAAGGCCCACCGCGATGACCGGCAAAAAGCGAAAGGCCGCTGCGCCGACGTTTGATCCTTTGGCGTTGCTGCTTGCAGCCGCGCCTGCGGCGTCCGCACCGGGCACACAGATGGCCGGGCGGATGCCTTCGTCGGTGTTATAGACATAATAGCTGTAATACAGGTGCCCGTCGTCGCTGACAGAGCAAGCGGCGTGCGATTTGTCGCCGGCAGAACGAAGCCACCACCAGGCGTTTCCGTTGGTCTGGACATTGAGACCCTGGCATCGGGCATAGTCGGTCCCTGCCGCCTCGCGGCCGAAGTTTGCCACGGTGGAGGTGGAAAACCCGTAAGCGCTGTTCAGTGCGTCGGACCAGGATAACAAAAACACGCTGTCTTCGGTTGGCGCGGAACGATAGGCGGAATTGTAGCCGTCGTTTTCAAGAACCGTGGACTGCAGTTGTGAACGTTCTTCGGCTGAAAACGCCGTTTGTAAAAAGTCATGGTTCAGCCAGCGCCGCAAAGAGGACGCCGCGTAATCATTGGCATAAACCGAAGCGTCGGCGCTTTGCCAACTGGTGCTGCCGTCAGAATAAACGGTGGCCTGATAGGGCTGGGCGTCAATGATTCGTTCGCACAGCATCAGTCCGGTGTCCGGATCAAGGACCCGCCAGGTCAGGGGATCGAACCGGAAATAATAGATATCGTTGGTACGATAGCCGTTTTGCGCCTGGGCCGAATCCTCGGCGTGGGTGCCGCCGGTGCGCGCCGGGCGGAATGTTGAGAAGGTCACAGCGCGGTACCGTGCGCCGTCCAGTGTGAGGTCGGCATACTTCATAAAGTCGCCGGCGGTCATCCGGCCGTCAAGCGGTTCGCCGGTGCCGCTGTAATAGCCGTAGCTCACCCAACTCTTTTCCAGCGCGTCAAGCCGGGTCAGCACGGCACTGTCTGTGACCTGCGTTTGCGGATAGGACCCGAAGGTGATCTGCTGCCCGACCGCTTTTTCGCCAAAGGCGGATATCGTGGGAATGATACAGATCAAAAGCAAAAGGAACGCAGCAAACACAGCGCTGCGGCGTTTGATTTGTTTCATACGGATGCTCCTTTTCATGCCAAACAAAAGGGCAAGGCGACGGAGTGACCGTTGCTTTGCCCTTTGAACGGTTCAGCGTTTTTTCTTTTTCTTCTTTTTCTTTTTGCCGCCGGGATTGCTGCCCGCAGCCGGAACCGGTTCATGCTGAAACGCGGCGATCGTGCCGACGATCAGCAAAAACAAAAGGAATGCGTGAAAGATCACATCGATCCAGCCTTCGGGAGAGAAGGCCTCCGGCAGCGACAGGATGCGCCCCGTGACCAGCGCGGCGGTGTCGGTGACACACAAGGCCAGCGACACAAGAAGCAAACGCGGGTTTCGCTGCGCCGCGATCCCGGCCGCAAGAAAGATGACCAGAATCAGGGCGATCAGTACCCAGGTGAGCGGCGTTGACAGGCGGTCGGCAAACCGGTCAAGAAAGGCCTGGGAAAAATCGTTGTCAAATTCCCGCGTGAAATGCGACGCCTTGAACAGAAACTCCGGCACAAAAAGACAGAAGTAAAAGCGAAAATTCCATTGCGTGCAGGTATACAGCAAATAGATCGGCGTCATCAGCAAAAACAGGAAAAAGGTGCCCTGGGCCGATTTGATGTTGGTGGCGCGGCGCTTGGCCGCAACGTCTGCCGCAGAGGGTTGTCTGGGTACTTTAGCCATTGGGAACCTCTTGGATCGAAACGTCGTCGCTCACGGGCGCAAGCGTGTCGGCCTGCGGCTGTGTGTCTTTAAAGGGCGCCTCCGGCTCGGTTGTTGCTTCGGCGGCGGGATCTTCGGCTGCCGGCTCTCCGGCCGGAACCGCTGCGGTCGGCTCGTCGGCGGTTGGCGTGACGTCACCCTGCGCGGGTGCGGTCGGCGTGTCTGACGGCTGAACGGCGGTCACATAGTCCGGAACGTCCTGCATGGTGACGTCTTCTTTGTCGTACTGTGCGGTGTACTTGTCCTGATAGTAGTTTTCCTGATGGTACGCAAAAGAGCCGTCGGGACTGACAGTGATGACGGTGCATCCGCGCTGCGCCCCGTTTTTCAGGATGCCGGGATAGGCAAGGTAGTCCACGCTCATGCCATAGGTCAGGCAGATGCTGTTGGTGTCGCCCGGGCGCTTATAGTCAAACGAGATATTGTTGTAATGGTCGTGGCCGAAGAACATGCCCTGTGTGGAACCGAGGTCCAGCGCGGTCTCGACAAAGTTGTCGCTGTGGATGCCGCAATAGACGACCTTTTTGCTTTCGCCCGCAAAGCCGTAGACAAATTTCACATTGTCGGTATCATGGAAGCCGTTGTCGGCGAATTCGTTATACGCTATGCGCATCTCTTCCGGCGGGATGTGGAAAAAGGCGAGCGACTTCACCGGATCGGCCGGCACAGTTTCGCCGCGGGCAACTGCGTTCTGCGCATTTTTCAGGTTCATCTTTTCCACATTCTCTTTGTACCATTCGATCTGGCTTTCATGGATGTTGTCATACTTCCACATGATGCCCAGCCAGTCGTTGTCGGTATAGGAGTGGCTGTCAATGAGATAGAGCGACTGGGTGATGTAGCCGGCGGAGTTCTTGATGTTGATGATCTGGTTGCCGCTGCCGTCCACGCCCTCGGGGCCGGAGCGGAACAGGCAGTGTTCCCATTCGTCGCCTTCATAAAACTCTGAAAGGTCGCCGCGGTCAAAGTAGCTGTAGGCCTCGGTGTCGTGGTTGCCGAACGCAAGCGTCCAGTCCACGCCCAACTGGTCCATCAGGTTGGCAAAAATTCTGGCGCCGCTTTTGTTATTGAACGTGCCGGCCTGGAAGGGCACGGGATATGATACGTCGCCGGTGATGATCACAAGGTCCGGCTTTTCGGCCGTGACCATTGCCGCCACGGTGTTGAGTGCCAGAGAGTCTTTTTTCATGCACATCCAGCCGCCGCCGATGTGAACGTCTGTCAACTGCAGGATTTTGAATTCACGGTCGGTCGTATAAGTCCAGTTGCCGTCTTCGTCCTGCACGGGTGTGATGCGGTCCGGGATCTCGACCGGAGAAAACGAGCGGGCCTCTTTGATATGCGCTCGGATGCTGACGACGGTGATGACCGTGGTGACGCCCACAAACAGAATGATCAGGCAAAGAATGGCCAGCAGCACGCGGCGGGCGCGTTTTCTGCGGCGCTTTTTCTTTTCGGGGTCCTTTGCCTTTTTTGCGGGCTTTGTCTGCGCGCCTGCTTCGGGAACGGGGTCAGTGGTCGGGGTGATTTTTTCTTCGGTGCTCATGGCGGTTGTCGGCAGCAGTGCTGCCACTCCTTTCTTTCTGTGGTTGATTTTCATACAAAATGGGTTTGGTTTTATTCGGATGCAGGGGCTATTGGATAAAACAAAGGCGAACGCCGGCGTCCAGGCACGCGGTTTTCAGCGCATCGGTGATCGCCCGGGCGTCTGCGCCGTCGGCGAAGCGCACACGCACATAGGCGCACGCTTCATTGTTCTCCTCTATATAATAATGGATTTCTTCGATTTTTTCAATCCCTTTGTGCGAGGAAATGCAATTTTCAATCAATTCCCGGTCTTTTTTCGGCACAACGTCCAGCACGGTGCGGACCGACGACACGATCATACGCACCGCCTGAATGACGATGACCACGCTGATGACCAGGCCGAAAATCGCGTCCACGGCGAACGAAAGATAACGTGTCAGGGTAAAGGAGATGAGCGTGCCGGTGGTGATGAAGCAATCCAGCAGACTGTCGGTCTGCATGACGCGCAGCACGGCGTGGCCGCGCCGTTTGTTGATGAGGCGATAAAAGAAATACAGCGCCAGCTTTGCGAGAGCCGTCATCAAAATGATATAGAAGTAATTCATTGCAAACCAGACCGGCGTGGGATACATCAGCCGTTCCAGCGAATGATAGGCAAATCCCGCGCCCACCAGCGCCACAATGACCGCCAGCACAAAAGACAGCAATTGCTCGGCCTTGGTCTGCACGCGCACCGCGCCGCCGCGCCCGGCCGACTGCGCCGCCATCATGCAAAAGAAGCTCAGCAGGCAGGAAAGCGCGTCAAACAGGTTGTTGATCGCGTCAGACCAGATGCAGATGCTGTTGGACGACAGCCCGACATACAGCTTGACGCCGAACAGCACAAGATTGAATGCGAGGCCAAAGGCAAAGATCGGCAGCACGGATCTGTTTCTGGTCATGTCGATTCCTCCGGTTCATCATCCCAACGGTACCGCGTCAGGTCGCCCTTCCATTCCAGCAGCGGATAGTCCCACTGGCGCAGCACCTCAAACACGCCGACCGCCACCGTATTCGACAGGTTCAGGCTGCGCGCCTCGGCTCGCATGGGCAGCCGCACGCAGCGGTCGGGGTGCGCTTTCAGCAGCTCTTCCGGCAGGCCGGCGTCTTCACGGCCAAAAACCAGAAATGCGCCGCCGGGATATCGCACATCGGAATGCTTTTGCCGCCCCTTGGTGGTGAAAAAGAAAAACTGTCCGGTCGGGTTCTTTTCAAAAAAATCCGCCAGCGAATCATAATAGGTGATGTCCAGCAGGTGCCAGTAATCGAGGCCCGCGCGTTTGAGCTTTTTGTCATCGACGCGAAACCCCATCGGCTCCACCAGATGCAGTTTGGCGCCGGTCGCCGCGCAGGTGCGCGCCACGTTGCCGGTGTTCTGCGGAATCTGTGGTTCCACAAGCACGATGTTGAGTGTTGCCATGGTTGACTCCTTGGAATTCAGGATAAAAGGAAAAAGGATAAAATGAGAATTGGTTCTGAATATTATACCATTCTTTCAAATATTTGGAAAGCGCTTTGCAAAATTTTTTAAACATTTTTTCCCGAACGGTGCGCAAACTATAGATATCCCCGCAAAACGCGGGATGCATCAAACGGTGCAAAACGAAAGAGGTGAACGCAATGAAAACAAAAATGATTCTGGGGTCGCTCGGCGTGACGATGGCCGTTGGCGGCGCAGCGCTGCTGGCACGCGGCGCCATGCAGTCACCGTCCTGGAAAAAAGCCTATAAGAAAAAGGCAGGCAAGGCGATCAAGGCCATGGAAGGGATGCTGGACGACGTGCAGGATCTGCTGAAATGAGCGGCAACACATCGGGCCGGCGTTTGGGCTGCGTGCTGTTGGCGGCGTTGCTTTTGCTGCTGTGCGCCGGCTACGGCAAGGGGAACGACGCCCCGCCGCAGGACGACACGGCCTTTGACGGAAAAACCGTGCCGATGAACCGCCCCACAGAGGTGGAGCTGCAGGGCAGCGCGGCGGAGCTCGGCGTGATCCTCAGGGGCGCCCCGGGGCTGTTGCCGGACGGGCTGCAGCCGCTGTCGCCCGTGCAGTACACCGTCACCGACCCCCAAAACACACGCGGGCTTTCCACCGCTAAGATTTCGCATTCCCACGGGCCGGCAAGCGGCGGTCAGCCGCACCACACCGTGGTGGCGTTTCAAAAAACCTTTGACCGCTTCGGCGCGCTGACGCTGGATCAAAAAAGCGCAGGCAAGGTGCTGTATCTGACCTTTGACTGCGGCTATGAATATGAAAACCTGTCAAGCCGCATTCTGGACACGCTCAAAGAGAAGGGCGTCCCCGCAGCATTCTTTTGCACGCTGGACCACATCAACAGCCAGCCGGAGCTGATCGCGCGCATGATCCGCGAGGGTCATATCGTCGGCAACCATTCCAAAACGCACCCGTCGTTCGCTGAAATTTCGCGCACGCAAATGAAGGATGAAATCGAGGCGACCGAAAACGTGCTGCGCCGCGACTTCGGTTACTGCGCAAAGTTCTTTCGGTTCCCCGCCGGGGAGTATAACGAAAGCGCGCTGGATCTGGTGCAGTCGCTGGGGTATCGCAGCGTGTTCTGGTCCGTCGCGTATAACGACTGGGATGTGAACGCGCAGCAGGGCAAGGATGCGGCGCTGCAGACCGTGATCGACCGCCTGCATGACGGCGCGGTGATTTTGCTGCATGCCGTTTCGCGTGACAACGCCGACGCCCTGGGCGACATCATCGACACGGCGCGCGGCCTGGGCTATGAGTTCCGCGCCCTGTCAGACTATCCCGGATGACAACCATGCCGCGGCGCTGCTTTTGAAAAGGCGGCGCCGCGGTTTTTGCGTGCGCATGACTTTTTGGCATTTTACCTATAATTCACCGGCGTTTTTTTATGTTTTATTTTCCGATTTAGAATTATGTCGGGCGGATTTTCAGATATAATGAATATACCATGAATAGGAAGGTGATTCCCATGAAAAAGATACTTGCCGTCCTCCTGGCGCTCCTGTCGCTGGTTTCGGTCTTTTCGGTTGCCGTCGCCGCCTTAGACGCAGACAACCCGTTCGGGATCGACACGGGGGACGAAAAACCGTTGTACATCATTATCTACAAGGCGTATGACAAAACCGACAAGGTGACCTATATGCCCGCGCCGACCTACAGCTACACCGGGCCGCGCTATCTGACCGTGACGAAGGACACCCCGGTCGCTGCCGGCAAGGAGTTCCAGTATTGGGTCGATGACGAAGGCAACACCTACAATCCGGGCCAGGAAGTCTGGGTCGAAAAAGAGATCCACCTTTACGCGATCTTTTCTGACGCTCCCAGTGGTTCCGGCAAAGAGGGACGCGTTCTTGATATGATCAAAGCAGGCTTTGACTCGATCGTTGCATTGTTCCGCAAGATTCTGGTCGCACTGCATATCCTGAATGCGTAAGGTCAAAGAAACAATCCAACAAGAAGCCGCGGGCGCGTTTGCCTGCGGCTTTTTACAAAAGAGGGGAAGACGATGAAATCTCTGAAGCCCACGGACAAACAGCTTCGTTTTCTGGATTGGGAGGTCGGCGTGTTTTTTCACTTCGGCATCCGGACGTTTTATGTCGGGCATACGGATTGGGACGGCAAAACGATGGACGCGGCAAGGTTTGACCCGAAGGCGCTCGACTGCCGCCAGTGGGTTCGCGCGGCAAAGAACGGCGGTGCGAAGTATTGCATCCTGACGGCGAAGCACCATGACGGCTTTGCCCTGTGGCAGAGCGACTTCACCGATTACGGCGTGGCGGCGTCACCGTGGAAAAACGGGACCGGCGACGTGGTGCGCGACTTCACCGACGCCTGCCGGGCGGAGGGGCTGGCCGTGGGGCTGTATTATTCCCCGGCGCAGGTCGGCGCAAAAAAGCTGTCGCCGCAGGCGTACAACGACTACTTTGTCGGTCAGGTCACAGAGCTGCTGACCCGGTACGGAAAGATCGACTATCTCTGGTTCGACGGCTGCGGGACCGAAAAGCAGACCTTTGACCGCGCCCGCGTCATCCGGACGGTCCGCGCCCTGCAGCCGGACATCCTGCTGTTTGAGCTGTGGGACCCCGACACGCGCTGGGTCGGGAACGAAGAGGGCGTTGCGCCGCTGAATACGCGCTGCACCGTGACGCTGCCGGAAGGTGCGGTCTGCGTCGGGGAGCGCACACGCTTTTTGCCGTTTGAATGCGACTGCAAGCTGCACCCGGACACCTGGTTCTGGGACCCGACAAAGATGGACGTCACGCGCTCGGCGGAGAATCTGGCGGCGCTGTATTTGCTGTCGGTCGGCCGGGGCGGGAACCTGCTTTTGAACATCGGGCCGGACGACCGGGGGCTGCTTCCGGAGCAAGACGCGGCGCAGGTCGCGGCGCTCGGCGACTGGGTACGGAATTCCTTTTCGGCGCCGCTGCCGGTGACGGCGGCAACGCGCGGCCGGGTGACGACGCTTTCCTGCCGGACTGCGCTGGAGGTCAACACCGTGGACCTGCGTGAGGACCTCGGCGGCGGCGAACGGGTCACGGCCTACGCCCTGTACTATCACGACGGCGCCCACGACGTGCTGCTGTGCGCGGGGACGGCGGTCGGCCACCGGCAGATTCTGCGCTTCCCGGCGGTGCTGCTGGGCGGGGCGCGAACGCTGAAACTGGTGACGGAGGGCCGCGGCGCCAGGGTGACGGCGCGCTGCTTTTCGGTCACAATGCCGCGTACATAAAACAGCTTTACTTTTCTGCGAAAATATGCTACAATCAAATCACCGGAATAAAACAGAACGGAAGGAGCAAACCCCATGGAAATGAAATTTTACAGATGCGCCCACTGCGGCAAGATCATCGCCGTCATCAAAGAGAGCGGCGTGCCCGTGATCTGCTGCGGCGAAAAGATGCAGCCCATCGTCCCCGGGACCACCGACGCTTCGGTGGAAAAGCACGTTCCCGTGTATGAGGTCAAGGACAACAAGGTGTGCGTCACCGTCGGCGCGGCCGAACACCCGATGACCGAAGCGCACTACATCGAATGGATCGCCCTGCAGACGAAGTTCGGCAACCAGCGCAAGGTCCTCACGCCGGGCATGCCGCCGAAGGCCTGCTTTGCGATCTGCGACGGCGACGAGGTGCAGGCGGTCTATGCGTATTGCAACCTGCATTCGCTGTGGAAAGCGTAAGCATCCCAACATAAACCGAACCAAACTGGCAGGCGCCTGATGGGGTGCTTGCCAGGTCATTTTGTTGTTTTTTGTACGCGGGGAAGGGCCGCGCTGCCGCGAGTGACGCGCCGCCGTTTTTACGCGGCGGCGAGAGGAAGGCAAGAAAGGCTCCCCTGATTGCGGGGCCGCGGGTTGCCGGTGGCAACCATTGCGGCGTCGCGTTGCAGCGTGGCTGCTTCACCGCAAGGCAGCTGCGCCTTTCCATGCGTACAACAACAAAAATCGCGGGGAACACATTCCGGTTTCAGAATGCTTCCCCGCGCTCTAAAATCTAAAATCTAACGTCTAACATCTAAACAAACGCCCTCCCGCACGGAGAGGACGTTTGAAAACGTAAGGTGTTGATGTTGACCGGTCAAAGCGCGACGGACTCAGTCGTTTGCCGCAACGGCGCGGTCAAAGATTTCCTCAACTTCTTTCGGCGGATTTTTGCCGATGAGCGACACCGCGACGCAGCAGATCAGGCCGAACAGGAAACCCGGAACGATCTCGTAGACCGTGCCGAAGGTGTTGAAGAAGCCTGTTCCCGCCAGCACCGGATGCTCGCCGGTCAACAGGATGCGCCAAGCGACGTCCATCGCTGCGCCGCCCACGACGCCCGCGATGGCGCCCGAATAGGTCATGCGCCGCCAGAACAGCGACAGCAGGATGACCGGGCCGAACGCGGAGCCGAAGCCCGCCCAGGCGTTGTCCACCAGCTTCATGATGGCGCCGTCCGCCTGGCCGCGGTACTTCGCGATGACGAAGGCGACCACGGCGACCAGGGCGACCACGATGCGGCCGATCCAGAGGACCTCTGTGTCAGAGGCGTTCTTGCGGAAGACCGGCTTATAGATGTCGCTGGTGAAGGATGAGGACGCCACCAGAAGCTGCGAGTCCGCCGTGCTCATTGCTGCGGCGACGATCGCGGACAGGACCAGACCGGCCACGAACGGCGGGAAGAGCTCGGATGCGAATTCGATGAAGATTTTTTCCTTTGCGCCGTCGGCAACCAACTGCTGGCCGAAGGCAAACGTCCGGCCCAAAATGGCGATGGCGATGGCCGCGCCCAGCGACAGAACGACCCAGATGATGGCGACGGTCGCGCTCTTTTTGACCATGGACGCCTTTTTGATCGCCATGAAGCGCACAATGATGTGCGGCATACCGAAGTAGCCCAGACCCCAGCCGAGACCGGTGACGATCTCCTGCCACGGCACGGTGAAGGGGTTCGCGTTGAAGTTGTTCGGCTCGCCGTTCACCACAAAGCTCAGCTTCGTCATGTCGGGATCCTTGAAGAGCAGAACGATGATGGGGACCGCCAGCAGAGCGACCAGCATCAGCATGCCCTGGAAAAAGTCGGTCCAGCACACGGCCTTGAAGCCGCCGGTGAAGGTGTAGAGCACGATGATGAGCGCAAAGATGCCGAGCGCCAGCGTGTCCTTGTCGGCCAACTGCGGGATGACCTTTTGCAGCACGGTCTTGCCGGCGACGAAGGAGGACGCGACATACAGGGTAAAGAACACGAGGAAGACGATCGCGCAGATGATCTGCAGGGCGTTGTTTTTGGCCGCAAAGCGGTTCTTGAGGTACTGCGGCAGGGTGATGGCGTCGTCTGCGGCGGCAGAGAAGTTGCGCAGCCGTTTTGCCATAAAGATCCAGTTGAGCGCCGTGCCGAGCGCCAGGCCGATGCCGATCCAGACCTTGCCCATGCCGAACGCGAGGATCGAGCCGGGAAAGCCCATCAGCAGCCAGCCGCTCATGTCGGACGCCTGGGCGCTCATGGCGGTGACCCACGGACCCATGCTGCGGCCGCCGAGGAAATAATCCTTTTCGTTGCCGCCGCGGGTGCGGAAGAAGAAGTACAGGCCGATCCCGATGACCAGCGCAAAGTACAGGATGAATGCAAATAATTGACCGTTCATGATGGTTTGATTCCTTTCTTTTTCTTTGTCAAACTTTGAAATGCCTCCCTATTTTATCACAAAGGAATGCAAAACGCAAGAGGAAACGCAGTATAGACGAAAATCCATACTGCGTGGTTTTGATATCTTTAAAATCACATTGTTTTCAGCATAAAACGAATAGACTAAAGTACAGAATATAAAACAGACGGTGAAAAAACTTTTTGCATTTGCCGCGCCTGCCTGCCGGAAAGGTGACTGTCAGGTCGGCGGCGCCTTCGGTATACGCAGCGACTGCAAAAACATCGGCATCACCGCCGCGCCGTAATCGCGCAAAGAGTAATCCCCGCCGCAGAGGCACCAGTCATACACCAGCGCCCGCTCCGCCAGGGCATAGAGGCGCACAATGTCGTTGACGCTTTTGTCGCGCGTGATCTCGCCCTTTTCCTGCCCGGCGGCGACCAGCTTGCGCAGCAGCCGGTAATAGACGCGGCTGCGGTCCAGCAGGTGCTTTTCACCCTTCGTCGTGAGCTGGGTGGAATACAGCCGTGACAGCAGATCGATGTCGATGCGGTTTTCGATCATTTCAAACAGCGCCCGGTTCAGTGCGCAAAGCTGGTCGACGGCGTGCATCGACGGGTCCAACTGCTGCTCCTGCACCTCATACTCCTCGTCAAACAGATAGGCCAGCGACCCCAGCAGCGCGTCCTTGCCTTCAAAATAATGATAGAACGAGCCCTTTGACGTGCCGGATTCCGCGATGATCTCGTCCACCGTTGTGTTGTCATACCCCTGCTCATAAAACAGCTTCCACGCGGCAGAAACGATCTTTCCCTTTGTGCTTTTCTTTGTCATCCCTGCGCCTCCCGTCTGACGGTTGTCTCTTGTGCTAACTGTATCACAATCGTGTTGAAAAAGCAAGCCCCGTAAAGAAATCAACTTTCGGCAGCCAAAATTTTCGGCTGTGCGATTTCGGTTTTTCAACAGTTTTCACAAATCGGTTTTTTTCACGCGTCGCCCCTTTACTTTTCGCTGAATTTGTTGTAGAATAAACACGATCTTTAAGACGGTCCGGGAGGCCGACAAGACGAAGCATACGGGGCACCTTGCCCATGGTCTGTCTTGCCGCGCCCGGCAAGGCTGTTTTTTTATGCGAAAGGCGGTGGGCACATGGACGCGGTCGTGATGGACCAGGTCGGGATGGATCGCGCGTTGGTGCGTATCGCGCATGAGATCGTGGAAAAAAACGAATCGACCGAAAATCTTTGCGTGGTCGGCATCAAGCGCCGCGGCGTGCCGCTGGCTTGTATCCTGCAACGGAATCTGGAAACGCTGGGCGCCTCGGTCCTGACCGGGTCGATCGACATCACGCGGTACCGCGACGACCTGACCGTGCAGTTTGACGACGCACAGATCAACGAAACGTCGCTGCCCTTTGACGTCGGCGGAAAGATCATCGTTTTGGTGGACGATGTGCTCTATACCGGGCGCACGGCCCGCGCTGCCATGGACGCCGTGTTGGCCCACGGCCGGCCGGCAAAGATCCAGCTTGCCGTTTTGGTGGACCGCGGCCACCGCGAGCTGCCCATCCGCGCCGACTATGTCGGAAAGAACATTCCCACCTCGCGCGAGGAATTCATCCGCGTCAGCATTCCGCCGTTTGAGGAGGACGCCTGCGTGCGGATCGAAAAGCGCAAAGCAACCTGAGGAATAAATGCCGCGTGCATTTATAGATAAAAGAAAACTGTAAAAAACAGGAGGTCAAGTCACATGAAACTTGCATACGGAGTCAAAGACAAACCCAATGCCGGCAAGCTGATCATCTTCGCGTTCCAGCAGCTGCTTGCCATCCTTGCGGCGACCATCGCCGTGCCGTCCATCATCGGCCACGGCATGAGCCAGTCTGCCGCCCTGTTCGGCGCCGGCGTCGGCACCATCGTCTATCTGCTCTTTACCAAATTCCGCTCTCCCGTCTTTCTCGGTTCGTCCTTCGCGTTCATCGGCTCGATGTTTGCCGCGTTTGCGGGCGCCGCATCCAACGCAGCCCTCGGTTATGCCGGCATGATCCTCGGCGCGGCGTTTGCCGGTCTGGTCTATGTTGTCATCGCGATCATCGTCAAGGTTGCGGGCGTCAAGTGGATCGACAAGCTCATGCCCGCCGTCGTCATCGGTCCCACGGTGTCGATCATCGGTTTGTCCCTCGCGGGCAATGCGGTCGGTGACGTTCTCGGCCTTGCCGATAAGGCAGAAGACGGCAGTTCTTTCATCATGACCACGCACGGCTGGGTCGGTTTCATCTGCGCGATGGTCACGCTGTTCACCGTCATCCTTTGCTCCGTCTACGGCAAAAAGATGGCGAAGCTCATTCCGTTCATCATCGGTATCCTTGCCGGCTACGCGGTCGCGACCTGCTTCACTCTGATCGGCAAGCACACCGGCAATGCTGATCTGTTGGTCATCAACTTTGACGTCTTCCAGGGCATGAAAGTTTTTGAGGTGCCCGAATTCACCTTCCTGACCGCGCTGGACGGCGGCTTCAAGGCGCTTGATGCAAAGTTCATCGCCTCCATCGCCGTGGCCTATATCCCGGTCGCCTTCGTGGTCTTTGCCGAGCACATTGCCGACCACAAGAACCTGTCTTCCGTCATCGGCAGCGAGCTTTTGGAAGATCCGGGTCTGCACCGCACCCTGTTGGGCGACGGCGTCGGCTCCATGGTGGGCGCGGCCTTCGGCGGCTGCCCCAACACCACCTACGGTGAATCCGTCGGCTGCGTGGCCATCACCGGCAACGCGTCCGTCATCACCATCTTTGCCACTGCCATCATGGCGATTGCGATCTCGTTCTTCGGCCCGTTCGTGACCTTCCTGTCCACGATTCCTGCCTGCGTCATGGGCGGCGTGTGCATCACGCTGTACGGCTTCATCGCGGTCAGCGGTCTCAAGATGATCCAGAAGGTCGACCTAGACAAGAACCGCAACCTCTTCGTCGTCGCGGTCATCCTGATCAGCGGCATCGGCGGCATGACCCTCACCTTTGGCAAGGTCACGCTGACGGAAGTGGCCTGCGCGCTGATCCTCGGCATCATCGTCAACCTGATCGTTCCGAAAGACAAGGCTGCGCCTGTTCACTCTGTTCAGGATGACGACGAACAGACCGTCGCGGTGAAGTAAACCTGATACAAATTCATATCGTTATCCCGCAAGGTTTGTCTTTGCGGGATGCTTTTTTTGCCGCAGTTGCCGGTCGGGCCGCCGCCGGGGGCGCGGTTCGCGTGCGAACCGCGAACTTCAAAGCTGCTGTACCGTGGTGGATGCGCTGTTCGGCGGGGCTTTGAAGTTTGCGCCGCCGCAGGCGGCGCACCCCCGGCGGCGGTCCGTCAGAAGCCGCAAGCGAGAAGAAACCCGGCAAACACCGTATCGGATGCTTGCCGGGTTTCTTGTTTTTTGTACAAAGGTTCACAACGTAAACGTATCGCCCTCGATCGGGATGTGCAGCTTGACGTCCGGCATGACCTTGCGCAGCATGTCACAATAGCCTTCCACGTCCATGCGGATCGTGAGCGGCGGGAATGCGTCGTCAAAGTGGTCAAAAAAGATTTGCTTCGGATGGATGGCGCGGATGCAGCCGGCGGCGATGGATGGAATGTTTGTGTTGCCGGCGTAGGGGAAGATCAGCAGGTCCGGCGATTCCGGATACTGCGCCATGGCGTCGATGCCGTAAGAGCCCATAATGAGCACCGTCTTGCTTTCCGCCCGGATTTCATAGATGACGATCTCGCTGTTCTCCGGCAACTTTTTGAGATAGCGCAGCATCGGCAGCGACTTGGTGAACTGCCGGATGCAGGACGGAACCACCTGCGTGATGTATTCCATGTTGAAATCAATGTGGTGCCCGCGGTGCACCTTGATCGTAAAATCACCGATGCTGAATTGATCGCCGTCCTCCACGGTGTGGATGCGCCGGGCTGCGACGCCTGCACGGATCAGGCTTTCGCGCGGTGTTTTGGTGCAATAGGCCACCACTTCTGGGTCTGCCCGCATCACGCGGGGCACGTCCATCAGGTGATCGAAGTGCCCGTGCGTGATCAGAATGGCGTTGTAATCCCAAAAGACCTCCGGGTTGGTCGGCGGCAGTTTTTTGTTCCGGCGAAAAAACGGGTCAAGCAAAATGCGCGTGTCGCCGCTTTCCAGGGCAAGACTTGCGGTTCCGAACCAGGTGATTTTCATTTGGCGTCATCCTTCTTTCTCAGATGTTCTCCTCGCACAGGTCGATCACGATCTGCGACTTTGCCGGCCGCAGCTTGCGCAGCTTGACCCCGGCGGCGGTGAACATCCGCTTGCTGGCGCGGGTCATCGGCGTGTCGGCATATTTGTCCGAAAGATAGATCACCTCGCGGATACCGCTCTGGATGATGGCCTTCGCGCATTCGTTGCACGGAAACAGCGCCACATAGATGCGGCACCCGATCAGGCTGGCGCCGGCGTTGTTCAGGATCGCGTTCAGCTCCGCGTGGCAGACATAGGGATATTTGGTGTCATAGGCGTCGCCCTCGCGCTCCCAGGGAAATTCGTCGTCGTCACAGCCGGTCGGCAGGCCGTTGTAGCCGACAGACATGATCTTGTTGTGATCGTTGACGATGCAGGCGCCGACCTGTGTGTTGGGGTCTTTGCTGCGGTACGAAGACAGGATGGCGACCCCCATGAAGTATTCGTCCCAGGACAGGTAATCTTCCCGTTTTGCCATAGCGATTCTCCTTTATTTGTTTGTATTATTCGACCCCGCGAAAGGCAAGCCCGCGCGTGAACTCGCCGGACGGCGGCGTTCCTTTGCGGTACCGGTCCAGAGTTTCGCGGACCTCGGCGGGGGATTCGGTGGTGAAATGCAGCTCGATATAGTCAAAGGCGGCCAGCGCCTGCGCTTTGTCGGCAAGGTCGACCGGGCGGCTGTTGAGCATCTCGCTGCACCCGAACCGGCAGCGCACCGGAAAGGTGACGCCCTTTCGGTCGGTGAGGAACGAGGCGTTTTTGCACTGTGCGCAGGTCTTGACATTGCGGATCGGACAGTTGCGCGTGAGCATCAGCGGCAGCCTTCCATAGCCCCAGACGCCTGTTGGAACGTCGGTACGGATTGCGGCGGCCTGCGCCAGTGTCAGCTCAGGTGACAAGGTGATTGCCTTTACATCTATAGATTCCAGAACGGAGACAGCCGCACTGTTGAAAATGTTGAGCGAGAAGCCGCCAAAGACGGTCATGCCGCATTTTTTTGCAATGGCAACGCCGTCCAGCGTCGGACAGATCGCGGTTTCAATGCCAAGCGCTTTTGCGCGGCGAAGCAATTTTTCCACATCCCCATGCCGGCCGAATATTCCGCGCGGCAGGTGGACGCCCGGCAATATTCCACGGTTTTTCACACTTTCCACAAGGTTTTCCTCGCATTCCAGCGGCAAAAATAACTTTTCCACATTGGAAAAATCGGTGGGGATCTGTGCCGCGTCGCGCACAAAAACGTGAAATTTCGGCATTTTGCCGGCGGATTTTTTTGTTTGTTCCGGGGTGTGTGCGCGGTACGTTGCCGTGTGCACAGGCGGTCCCGCCACGCAGGCGGATTGTTCTGATATGGAACAATGAGCCGAGGAAAACTCGTCTGTAAAGTCAACTTGCTTTACAGATGACAACCGTTCTTCCAGTGCTTCCAGCGCTTGGCGGCGCAGGTCGTTGACGCAGCGTGCAGGCAGCATCAAACCGTCGTCCAGGTCACAGTCAAAGTCGGAAAGATAAAACCGGGTCCCGCCGCATTTGGCCAGGCGCTGACGCAGCATGTCTGCGGTCAGGGGCGCGGTCTTTGCCGGTTCCGGCAGAGCGTCACCTTTGACATGGATCGTTATGCTGCGGGCTTTCACCGAGAGGGACGGCGCTTCGTTGGCGGCCATGGAAAAATAAAAGTCCACCGGCACGCGCGGCTGCTCCTTATCATAGAGCCGCCGCAGTGAAGACAGCACGTCGGCCGTTGCGGCGGTGACGTCCTCTTTGGTGCGGATGCCGAACATGGCCGGGCCGCGTTCGTTCTGATAGTACCCGTCGGTAAAGCCCGACCGGGAAAAAACCGCTTTCAGCGCGGCGTCGATCTCCGGGTTCGGTGAGCCGTCCATTGCGGCGCGGGCGCTTGTGACGGCAGCGGCCACATATTCCGGCCGTTTCATCCGTCCCTCGATCTTAAAAGAATCGACGCCCAGCGCGGTCAGTTCATCCAGATGGTCCATCAGCGACAGATCTTTCAGGCTCAGATCGCAGCGGCCCGGTGCGCCGGCGGAAAACGCCAGGCGGCACGGTTGGGCGCAAAGCCCCCGGTTGCCGCTGCGCGCCCCAAGCATCGCGCTCAGATAGCATTGGCCGGACACGCACATGCACTGCGCACCGTGGATGAAGACCTCCAGCTCCAGGTCGGTGGAATCGCGGATGGCTTTGATCTCATCCTTTGTCAGCTCCCGCGGAAGTACAGCGCGTGAAAAGCCAAGGTCTTTCAGCAGCGCAACCCCCTGCGGCGTCTGCACCGACGTCTGGGTGGAGGCGTGGCGCGCCAGGTCCGGGGCGCAGCGCATGGCCAGCGCCGCCAGCCCGAGGTCCTGCAAAATCAGCACGTCCGCGCCGAGTGCGCAAACGTGCCGGATCACTTGCAGTGCCGCCGGCAACTGAGCATCCGAAACCAGGGTGTTCAGCGTGATATGGACCTTCACGCCGCCGGCATGGCAATATGCGATTGTGTTTTGCAGGGTGTCGCCGTCGAAATTTTCGGCATTCCGGCGGGCATTGAAATCTTTGGTTCCCAGATAAACGGCGTCGGCGCCGCAGCGCACGGCCGCTTTGACACAGTCCGGCGTTCCCGCCGGGGCCAGCAGTTCGCTTCGGCGCATCAGCCCTGTCTCTTTCCGATCTGATCAAGGACCGACGAGAGCTGCGCTTTCAGGCGGTCGATTTCCAGGTTCGCGTTTTCCAGGTCGCGCTTGAGCTTTTCGGCCTCATGGCGGGCCCAGTCGGCCTTGCTTTTCGCATTGGAAGCATCGTCCAGATAATCCTTGATCTGCTCGCGCAGATGGTCGGCGGTGGTGCTTGCCTTTTTATATTCGTCGGCATAGGTCAGCGTTGTGAGCACGGCGGCCTGCGTCACAGAGATGCGCGGGTTTTCTTTCATCGTTTTGGCGATGGCGCGGTCCACGTCTTTTCCAAGCTCTGCAACATATTTCACGTCGTCTTCGGTGATGACGGAATATTCCGCCCCGGCGATAGAAAGCTTGACTTTATTCCTTACCATATTGAAACTTCCTTTCATTTCATACGATCTCATATATTATACAACAAATTTCAAATTGAATCAAGCCCCCGCCCGATTTTTCTTCGCACAGCTGTAAACGCGCGTCATTCCGCGGCCGGCAGGTCTGTTTCTGCCGGGGCCGGTTTCACCGGGCGCAGACTGAATGAAAAGCGCAGGCTGTCGCGAATCTTCAGCTCATAGGGCGCCAGTACGTCCGGACCGCAGCTGTCGGTGCCCGTACCGCGCACAAAACCGTCAATGTTGACGCACACCAGATGGTCGTTGCGCAGGTCTTCACGGTGCTGGGCTTTTTTGAGCGTTTTGTTTTTATACGGCCGTGCCGAGAAGGTCAACGGCGTTTCCCCGCAGTGGAATTCCACCCCGGCGCCGCTGTCGTCGGTGAGGCGAACAAAGCGCGTATCCATATGCATGCCGTTTTCCTGCGGTTTGATATAGTTTTCACACAGGTCGCGCACGGTGGATTCATAGATGCCGACAGTGCTTTGCTGGCGAAAGTCGGGCAGGTTTTCATAGGGTCCCGCGCCGTAATAACACACGTTTTGCAGCGTTTCATCCAGATGCAGACAAACGCCGAAGCGCGACAGTTCCCGCGGGCGTTTGATCAGGCCCGGCAGCGACAGAACGGCGTCGACCAGAATGGTGCCGTCCGGAAAGATGCGATAATTCAGTGCGGTGTGGAACAGGCGCTTGTCGGTGAACGACAGGGCGCCGACGGTCTTGATGGAGACAAAGCCCCCCTTGTCATTGACACAGGATGTGACGCGTTTGCCGGTTGCAAGCAATCGGTTCAGGCCGTCCTTTTCCCAGGAACGGACCTTGTTGCGGTCGTTGTCCAGCGGGGCGCGGTCCACAATGGGCAGCAGCCCGTTCCCGTCTGCCAGCAGCTCTTTGCCGTTCACAACATAGCTGACCAGGGTGCCGCTGTGCTTGTCAAAGACGGCGCGCCCGCACTCAAAGGCGACGATGATGTTGTCGCCCTTTTTCAGATAGGCAACTGCGCTGTCCTTGACAGGCATCACCGGGCGCAGGACGGTTTGGATCGGCAGCTGCTCGCGGGCGACCTCGTGCCCGTTGGCGTCAGTATAGATAAAGTCCATGAAATAATCATGGTCCGGGTCGGTCATGGTGTGGGCGATCACGACGCTTTGTACACCGCGGGGCGGGATGTCCAGCGCAACCGTGCCGCTGTCGATCACAACGCCGTCGCACCGCAGCTCAAAGCGGGTCTGATAGATGTTCGCGTTCAAAAAGCGGTTGGTGTTTGTGAAGCGGAACAGATTGTCGCTGACATAGGCGGCGCGGATCGGGCGATAGGTTGCTTTCATGGCGCGGGCACCGGTGTGCGGCGTGCGGTCGGGATAAAACAAGCCGTCCACGCAGAAATTGCCGTCGTGATTCTTTTCGCCGTGGTCGCCGCCGTAGGTGTATTGATATTTTGCGTTTTTGTCAAATACGCTGTGGTCGGCCCATTCCCAGATGCAGCCGCCGATGAACTGGTCGGTGTCATAGATGAGCTTCCAGTAATCCTCCAGTCCGCCGGGACCAAGGCCCATCGCGTGGCAGTATTCACAAAGGAAATACGGCTTGCCCTTGTAGCGCGGGCCGAGGCCATGCTTTGCAATACGCCCCATGATCATCGGGGACTGATACATTTCAGAGATCACGTCATAGCTGCCGCGGGGCGTGCGGATGACCCCCTCATAGTGGACCGGCAGGTCGCTTCGCTCGTGCAGCCAGGCGGCGCAGGCGTCCTGATTCTTCCAGCCGCCGGCCTCGTTCCCAAGGCTCCACATGGTGACGGCCGGGTGGTTTTTGTCACGCTCAAACAGCGCCGTCACCCGCTCCAGATACCGCGGCAGCCAGTCCCTGTCGTTGCTGAGCATGTTCCATTTGAGGAAGGCGAGACCGTGCGTTTCGATGTCGGCCTCGTCAATGACGTAAAGCCCGTATTCGTCGCACAGCGAAAGAAAGAGCGGGTCCGGCGGATAGTGCGAGGTGCGCACGGCGTTGACATTGTATTCCTTCATCAGGCGCACATCTTTTTCAAGGTCGGCCGGCGACATGACATAGCCGGTGACCGGGTGCGTGTCGTGATGGTTGACGCCCTTGAATTTGATGAGGGCGTCGTTGAACAAAAAGCGTTCGCCGTCGATCCTGACCGTTTTGAAGCCGATGCGCAGCCGTACGTTTTGCACCGCGTCGCCCGGCGCCTGCAGTGTCAAAAGCAGGTCATAAAGCTTTGGCGTTTCCGCGCTCCAGCGTTCGATATCCAGGTTTCCGAACAAAAAGCTGACGTCATCCGAAATGCTGGTCGTCTGCTCACGCACGCAGCGGTCGCCGTCAAACAGCGCAACCGTTACGCTTCCGCTGTGGCAGTCGCCGCGCAGCGCGGCGTTGACCGAAAGCTCCCAGCCGTCGTCGGTCCGGATGGGCCGCGCGGCAATGTCCCAGAACCATGTGGCCGGCAGTTGGGTCAGATAAACGTCGCGAAAGATGCCGTTCTCACGGAACATGTCCTGGCATTCCAGATAGCTGCCGTTGCACCATTTGGTCACGATGGCCAGCAGCTCGTTTTCGCCGGGATGCACCAGGCCGTCAAGCAAAAATTCCGCCATGTTGTGCGACCCCTCGCTGTAGCCGACATACTGCCCGTTGACATACAGCGTCAGGCAGGAGCAGACGCCCAAAAAGGAGAGGACGGTGTGGGCGGTGCTGTCGTTGACGGTGAACGTCTTGCGATACAGCGAACAGCTCATTTCCTCCGGCACCAGGGGCGGGGTCGTCGGGAATTCATATGCGCTATTGAGATAGACCGGCTTTTCATATCCGGTGTGCTGCCAGGTGGAGGGAACCGTCACCGTGTCAAAGTTCAGTTTGTCGGTGTCAATGTTTTGCGGCAGGCGAGAGATGCGTTCATAGTACCGGAAATCCCAATCGCCGGAAAGCACGGTGACACAGTCGCTTTGAAAGCGTTCGGTCAGTGCGGTCTGCCGCATCAAAAGCGCCCGGTCACGGTATGGAATGAAATAGCTGCGGGCAGACAGTTTCCCCTTTGAAATGATGTCAAACTGATTCACCTGAAGCTTTTTGATCTGATATTTCACGGCAGTGTCCTCCCACTGAATATAATCAATAACATTATAGCATATTTTACCGCGTTTTGCAATCGTTTGTTTCTTAAAAAGTCGGCAATACTTTTCAATGACAGCCGTGCGCGACAAGCGCAAACAGGGAGGCAACACGCATTGCGATTCAACAAGGTGGAAATCTGCGGCATCGACACGTCGCGTCTGAAAACGCTGACCGAGCGTGAAAAAACCGCGCTTTTGCAGCAAAGCCATGCCGGCGACAAGGCCGCGCGCGAGGCATTGATCAACGGCAACCTGCGGTTGGTGCTCAGCGTGATTCAGCGCTTTTCAGATCGGGGTGAAACGCCGGACGATCTGTTTCAGGTCGGCTGCATCGGACTGATCAAGGCGATCGATCATTTTGACCTGAATCAGAACGTGCGGTTTTCAACCTATGCCGTGCCGATGATCATCGGCGAGATCCGGCGGCACCTGCGCGATTACAACCCCATCCGTGTCAGCCGGTCCATCCGCGACACGGCATACCGCGCGATGCAGATCAAAGAGCAGCTGCAAAACGAAACGCAGCGCGAGCCGCGGGTGGAAGAGATCGCCGCAAAAATGGGGCTGAGCAAGCAGGCCGTTGTTTTGGCGCTGGAAGCGATCGTGGACCCGGTGTCGCTGTATGAGCCGGTGTATTTTGATGCGGGGGATCCGATCTATGTGATGGATCAGATCGGCGACAGCAGCAGCGACCTGAACTGGATCGACGAGATCCTGCTCAAGCAGGCGATCCGCGATCTGCCGGAACGGGAAAAGCGCATCCTTTCGCTGCGGTTTTTCAACGGAATGACCCAGACCGAGGTGGCGTCAGAGATCGGAATTTCTCAGGCGCAGGTCTCTCGGCTGGAAAAGGGCGCGATGCAAAAAGTCAAACGCCACCAGGCGGAATGACAGCCCGCGATTGACAGCCTGCGTTTGATTTGTTATAATCAAACGGGGTGAGCGAAGATGAACCTGTTTTCTGTTTTAAAGATTCGCTGGGCGGCGCTGGTGTTTGCGCTGACGCTGTTGTTATCCGGCGGCACACCTGACACGCCGCAGCCGGGCGAGGCGGTGCAGGCGCTGCAGGCCGTGCTGCCGCTGAGTCAGACGTCGGTGACCGATCAGTGCGACGCGGTTGCGGCGGCGTATCCCAAGCTGTTTGACCACGCGGCTTTTGGCGCGGTGATCCCGGGGCTGGACCAGGGCTTTGTGCCGCAGGGCCTCGGCTACAGCGACGCGCTTTCGGCGTACCTGATCTCCGGCTATTTTTCAAACGGAGACCTGCCGTCGGCCTTTGTGATCGTTGATGCCGTATCCGGCAAGGCGCGCAAAACGCTGATCTTCGGCGATGCAGACGGCGAAGCGCAGACCGGGCACTTCGGCGGCGTTGCGGCGCACGGCGCTTACATCTATGCCGTTTGCAAAACGCAGTTGTTTGTCTATGATGCCGGCGCGGCGCTGGCGGCGCGTGGCGGCACTGTTTTGCCGGCGATGCTGGTGACAGAGCTTCCGGTACAGGGGTCCTTCTGCGGCGCGGGCGGCGGTGTTTTGTGGGTCGGCAGTTTTGAAAACCGCGCCCCTTCGGAACCATCGGCGGACCCGGCAGAAGCGGCGCCTGCCGATGTGCCGGACCCGCAGGGCGACATGGTCGGCTATCGGTTTTCATCGTTTGGGCCGTATGGGCTTTGCGACCCGGAAACGCCGGAGTATGCCGCAAAGATCCCGGCGCTGGTGCAGGGCGTTGCCTGTTACGGGCGGGGGACGTTTGTGTTTTCCTGTTCCTATGGGCGGACGCGGAATTCCAGGCTGCTGGTTTTTCGCAACAGGAACCCAAAAACATGGAACGGCGAGGCGGTCTTTTCAAAAGAGGAGGCGTCACGGACTTTGACGGCTCCGCCGATGAGCGAAGGGTTGACGACCTGCCCGGCAGGACTTGCGATTCTGTTTGAATCGGGTGCGGCGCTCTATCGGACCGACGGCGGAAAAAATCCGCTGGACCGGTTGGTGACCGTGGGCTGGCTTGCGCTTTTGAACCCAAACGTCTTTTGAAGTGAATTTTGAATCCCAAACAAAAACAGGGCGCGGAATTCCGAACCCTGTTTCTTCTTTTGTCAGTCGTCAGACGGTTGGCCCGGAACACAACCGAGCGGTTTTTGGCCGCCCCTTTGTCGGGGACTTAAAGAATCTTCGGGAAAATGCGGTAATACAGGCGGCACAGCCGGAACAGGAACATCACGATCGTGTCGGCGACCTTCAGACCGAAATAGTGCGCTTTGCTTTCGGTGCCTTCGATGCTGCAGATCTGCGAATCCTTTTGCAGCGCCAGGTCATACAGCCGGATCAGTTCATAGTCATAGTTGGCCGGGTCGTCTTCATGCAGTGTGATGAGACCCACGCCGCGGTTGATATCGGAATGATAGGCGGCCTCGCCGCAGGTGGGCACGTTGATGATATCAATGCCGTCGACGTCAACTTCATAGGAATTTTTGTGGTCGTGGCCGTGGAATTCGGCGATCACGTCGCCGACCTCTTTCCACGCGGCCAGCTCGCCGTCATAGACGTCCGGCGGGCAGCACTGCTCCAGCCAATAGCCGTTGAGCCGCGTCATCACGGGCGCGATGGAATAGATCGTGCCGAGGCGCTCCTGCGTCAGCTTTTCGATCGGGCGCGGCATTTTGACATACAGCGCGTCATAGATTTCGGGAATCACGATGTGCTGAAACACCATGGCCGGCACCGTCTTGCCGCCGTTTTGTTCCGCAAGGGCCGCTGCCGTCGCTTTATACCAGTTCAGCTGATCTTCGTGGACATAGTCATAGCCGGACGCGCCCTCGTCCTCGTTGTTGCTTCCGGAGTCAATCAGCCACAGGTTGAATGCGGGCGTGTCACTGCCGGACGCCAGAACCGGCAGGCTGCAGTTGCCGACGCCGTGCAGCGCCGGGTCGGCGTCATAGGTCAGGCAGCCGAAGGACTGATAGATTTCAAAGATTTCTTCGCGCGTCATGCCGAATTCGTCGTCATGGTTGCCAAACACCATGGCAAAGGGAATGCCCCGGTCACGCACGGGTCTGGTCAGCGCGTCGATGGCCTGCACCTGTTTGTCATACCCGCGCACGCAGGTGTTGTCGCCCAGATAAATGACCAGGTCGGGACGGCAGCGGTCCAGCGCCTCTTCCATCAGTGCGGTTGTGGTCGGCTCCATGACGTCATCGTCGTGCGCATCTGCAAACAGCATGATCTTGAAGGTGCCGTCGGCGCGAAAACGCAATGCGGCAGACGCATCCTGCGCGGCGAATGCGGTCGCGGCCGGGCAAAGAAGCGTCAGAACGAGAAGCATCGAAAGCAGTGCGGCGATCCGTTTTTTCATAAAGGTCCCTCTCCTTTTTCAAGCGTTTTATTTGGTGCCGAACAGGTGTGCAAAGAAGTACAGGATTTTGTGGAAGAATGTCACGATCTTTCCGCCAAAGGAATTGCCGTGATCCTTTTGATCCCACGGGCAAAGCTTGCCGGCGGGCGGATTGCTGCCGCCCGGCTGGTCCGGCGTGCCGGTGGCCGGAATCGTTCGGTCTTTGCCGGTCTGATAGGTTTTGCCGTCCAGCGTCACGGTGGCTGTCAGCCGTTCCAGTCCGTCTTCGGTTGCGGTGGCGCCGGTGATGACCGCGCTTGTAACGGCGGCGCCGGTCGCCGTTTTTTTGACCGTGCTGCCGCAGTGGCAGGTGAAGGTCGCCGTTGCGCTGCCGTCGTCATCGGCCCATGCCCAGACGGGCTCGCCGTAGGTGTGGCCGGTGGCCGTGCCGGCTGCCGGTCTGGTGTCGGTCGTGCCGCAGGCATAGTCGCACGCTGCGGTCTCGGTGCCGTCGGCGGTGCAGGTCGCGTCGTTGTTATAGCTGTAGCTTGTGAAGCTGTGGGACAGTTTGGTGCCGGCTGCCGGTCTGGTGTCGGTCGTGCCGCAGGCATAATC
>JAFRUA010000017.1 GCA_017434855.1 Clostridia bacterium | reverse complement strand
CTGACTGACTGACAAATTGTCGCACGGCGCGTCATGCCTGTCAACCCCTTTCCGGTAAAATTTACAATTTATTTTAGCATGGTTTTCGGAGTTTGTCAACTGTCGGCACGGTAAAAACCGCAACACAGGTTTGAGGGAATGCGGGGATCAGGGATTGAGCGGCGCGGAGCGTCTGAGGGGGCAAAATGACCAAAAACGCCCTCCCGCATGGAGAGGACGCTTCAGGCGTTGATATTGTGCCGACCGCAGGTCGGCTTGCTAACAGCTAACCGCTAACAGCTAACAGCTCAGTATTTCGCGCCGGGGACCCGCAGCCCCGAAATCGGGGGCGCCTTGCGAGGTGGCGCCTGCGGCGCTTTCAGATTGCGCGACAATTGCGCCCCGATCGCTTGCGATCAATTGCGCATTTTATTTCACCGGCTTGATGTTCCAGATGTCGCGGGCATAGTCATTGATCGCACGGTCGGCGGCAAAGCGGCCGGCGCCGGCGATGTTCATCAGCGACATACGGTTCCAGCCGTCGCGGTCGGCCCAGAGGGTGTCGATCTTTTTCTGGGCATTGCGATAATCCGCAAAGTCCGCAAGGACCATATAGGGGTCGTGGTGGATGATCGTGTTGCCGATCTCCGGGAACTGCTTGCCGCCGATACCCAGTTGGATCGCTTCGATCACCTTGCGCAGCTCGATGTTGTTGTTGAAATAATTCATCGGCGTATAGCCCGCGCGCTTGAGCTCATTGACCTCCGGCGTCGTCATGCCGAAAAGGATCATGTTCTCGTCACCGACGGCCTCGTGAATTTCCACATTCGCGCCGTCCAGCGTGCCCAGCGTGACCGCGCCGTTGATCATGAGCTTCATGTTGCCCGTGCCGCTCGCCTCGGTCCCGGCCAGCGAAATCTGTTCGCTGACGTCGGCCGCCGGCATCAGGCGCTCTGCCATCGTGACGTTGTAATCCTCCAGATAGATGACCTTCAGCTTGTCGTTGACCTGCGGATCGCTGTTGATCATGTCGGCCAGCGCGCAGATGAAGCTGATGATTTTTTTCGCAATGAAATAGCCGGACGCGGCCTTGGCGCCGAAGATATAGGTGTGCGGCACATAGTCGCCGTTCGGGTTCGCCTTGATCTCCAGGTACTTGGCGAGGATCTGGAAGGCGTTGAGGTGCTGGCGCTTGTATTCATGCAGACGCTTGACCTGCACGTCAAAAATCGAATCCGGGTCCAGCGTCACGCCGGTCTGCTTTTTGACCAGCGACGCAAAGCGCTCTTTGTTGCCGCGCTTGATCTCGCCCAGCCGGTCGAGCACCGCCTTGTCGTCCTTGAACGCAGCCAGCTTGGACAGTTCATCCGCCTTGAGGATGAAGCCCTTGCCGATCAGCTTTTCAAGGTACGCCGACAGGTCGGGGTTGGACTGGCACAGCCAGCGCCGGTGGGCGATGCCGTTGGTGACGTTGGTGAATTTTTCCGGCGTCAGCTCGTAATAGTCATGGAAGACGGTGTCTTTCAGAATCTGGCTGTGCAGGGCAGACACGCCGTTGACACTGTGGCATGCCGCAACGCACAGGTTTGCCATGCGGATCACGCCGCCGGAGATCACGGCCATGCGCTCCACCCGGCCGGCGTCAAAGGTCCGGTGCCAGATTTCGGCGCGATAACGGTTGTCGATCTCTTTGATGATCTGATAGACGCGCGGAATCAGCGTGCGGATCAGGTCCTCAGACCAGCACTCCAGCGCCTCTTTCATCACGGTGTGGTTGGTATAGGCCGCCGCGCGGGTCACGATGCGCCACGCGTCGTCCCAGCCGTAGCCGCATTCATCCAGCAGAATGCGCATCAGTTCGGGGATGGCGAGCGTCGGGTGCGTGTCGTTGATGTGGATGGCGTTCTTTTCGGCAAAGTTTTCCATCGTGGAATAGTGGCGCAGGTGGCGCTTGACGATGTCCTGCACCGACGCGGACACCAGAAAGTACTGCTGCTTGAGACGCAGGCTCTTGCCCTCCGGGTGGTTGTCGGACGGATACAGGATCTTGCTGATGACCTCGGCCATTGCGGCCTGCTCCATCGCCTTCATATACTGGCCCTGGTCAAACAGGCGCATATCCAGCGACGGCGCTCTGGACTTCCACAGGCGCAGCGCGCTGTAGCCCTTGCCGCCCTTGCCGCTGACAAACATATCATAGGGCACGGCCTGAATCTTGGTGTCGTTTTTGTACTCCACGGAATGATAGTGCGCGTCCCAGTGATCGACGATCTCGCCGCCGAAGCTGACTTCCACGGCGTCCTTTTCTTTCGGCCGCAGCCAGACTTCGCCGCCGGGCAGCCAGAAATCGGGCATTTCGGTCTGCCAGCCGTCCACCAGCTTTTGCTTGAAAATGCCGGCTTCATACAGGATGGTGTAGCCCATTGAGGAATAGCCCTGCGCAGCCAGACCGTCCAGATAGCAGGCCGCCAGGCGGCCCAGACCGCCGTTGCCCAGCCCGGCGTCCGGCTCACAGTCATACAGCTTTTCCAGGCTGACGCCGAAGTCCTTCAGCGCGGCCTGAAACGTCTTGGTCAGGTTCAGGTTATACAGATTGTTTTTGAGCGACCGGCCCATCAGGAACTCCATGCTCAGGTAATAAACGCGCTTGGCCCTGGCTTTGTCTGATTTCTGGCGAAACTCTGTGTGCCCGTCGTGCATCATGTCGTTGACAATCAGCGCCACCGCCTTGTAGTATTGCTCGTCGGTCGCCTCATCCGTGCTGACGCCGAAAAAGTGTGACAGCCGGCCGGAGATCAGTTCCTTTGCTTGTGCCTTTGTCATTGAATAATTCATATAAATCCTCCAAAATCTATAAGCATCAATGTGATTATCGAATCATTTCTTGTATATATTATACCAAAAACAGCGGAAATTCAAGGGGTAACAAGAAATTTCGGCATTGTGCACGAAAACAGCTTGTCGGCGAGCGCAACGCCCGCCGACAAACCGCATGAAAACACACAAAGCGTGAGAAGAAATCAATGATTTTCCAGCGCGTCAAGCGACAGTTTTTTCAGGTACGCATTGATGAACCCGTCCAGGTCGCCGTCCATCACCGCGTTGATGTTGCCGACCTCAAAGCCGGTGCGGTGGTCTTTCACCAACGTATAGGGCATGAAGACATAGGAGCGGATCTGGCTGCCCCAGCCGATCTCTTTCTGGTCGCCCTTGATGTCTTCAATCTTGTCCAGATGCTCACGCTCCTTGATCTCGATCAGCTTTGACTTGAGCATGCGCATGCAGACCTCGCGGTTCTGGTGCTGGCTGCGTTCCACCTGCGACGACACGACGATGCCGGTCGGAATGTGGATCAGTCGCACGGCAGAGGAGGTCTTGTTGACCTTTTGTCCGCCGGCGCCGGAGGCACGGTAAACCTCCATCTTGATGTCCTCTTCACGGATCTCGACCTCGATGGTGTCGTCGATCTCCGGCATGACCTCCAGCGACGCAAACGATGTGTGCCGCCGGCCGGAGGCGTCAAACGGCGACACGCGCACCAGGCGGTGCACGCCCATTTCGCTCTTGAGGTACCCATAGGCGTTTTCGCCCTCGATGACCGCGACGGCAGATTTCAGCCCCGCCTCGTCACCGTCCAGAAAGTCGACCGTTGTGAACTTGTAGCCATGCTTTGTGGCCCACTGGCCATACATCCGGAACAGCATCTGGCACCAGTCCTGCGCCTCGGTACCGCCGGCGCCGGCGTGGAAGGTTAAAATCGCGTTTTTGCCGTCGTATTCGCCGGACAGCAGCGTCGCGAGCGTCTGCTTTTCCAGCTCCTGCTCCACGGCCTCCACACTTGCGCGGCAGTCGTCCACCAGGTCCAGATCGCCCTCTTCGTCAGACAGCTCGATCATCACCATCGCGTCGTCATAGGCCGCCTGCAGATCGTTATAAGATTTGATCTTGCCTTTCAGCATGGCGATGCGCTGCAGCACCTTTTGCGAATTGGCCAGATCACCCCAGAAATTTTCATCCGCGGTCTTTGCTTCCAGCGCCGCGACCTCGTCTGCCATTTCCTGCAGACCCAGCGCGGCCGCCAGCTCTTTCAGCGGCTTTTCACTTTCCATCAGCCGAAGCCGCAGCTCTTCAAATTGAATCATGCGTCAAATTCCTTTCCGCCGCGCGGCAATCGGCCAGAGGCACCGGTGCGCGGCTCTTCAATCCATACGCTATCATTATACACGAATTCGGCGAAATCGCAACAACATTTTTCAAATTCATGAAAAATTTCTAAAAAAACGCGGAAAAATAAAAAAATGAATTGCTTTTTTTCTGAAAAGCGGTACAATAGAAAGCATCAAAGAAACGCGCAGGCTTTGCCATGCGCACCGAAAGGATCTTTATGGACTATTATCATCAGCTTTGTGACGGCTGCCAAAAGCCGCTGCTGGAAGGGGAAGACATCGTTGTCTGCCCCGATTGCGGCACCCCGCAGCACCGCGCCTGCTTTGAGGCAAACCAGGCCTGCGTCAACGCCCAAAAGCACGGTACGGGGTTTGTCTGGAAGGACGACACCCTGCCCGCGCCGGCCGTGGCGCAAAATAAATTCACCTGCCCGGTCTGCGGCGCAGTCAACCCCGCCGAAGGCGCGGAATGCGTCCGCTGCGGCCAGCGATTCCAGGCGCGGCAGGAACCGCCCCGCGCCCGAACGGCGCCCGACAGAAAAGACATTCGCTCCCTGTTTCCGGAACTGCCGCAGGAAAGTGACGAGGAGAGCCTGGATGACGAGCAGTTTGAAATGCTGTGTGCCAATCTGCTGGCGCGCGCCGACATGGCTGCGCCCGGCATGACAGAGAGCCAGCGGCAGGAAACGGTTGCCGGCCACCCCATCCGTCAGGTCATGACCTTTGTGACAAACAAGCCGCTGGTGTATGTCAAAAAATTCCGCGCGCTGGCAACGCGGCGCTTCACCTGGAACTGGGCGGCATTTTTCTTTCAGCCGTTCTGGTTCTTTTATCGCAAGCTGTATAAGCCAGGCATCATTTTTCTGACAATCCAGATGGCGCTGACGCTGCTGATCCAGCCCTATCTGGAGCCGATCATGGACCTGTCTGAGCGTCTGCAGGAAAAAATGGCCCAGGCTTCCAGCGACGCGGCGGCAACCGCGCTGATGCAGCAGTTTTATGCAGACATTTCGCCCCATCTGCCGTGGATCGGCGTCAGTCTGGGCGCCACGCTGCTGCTGCACATTGCCGCGGGGCTGCTGGCCGACCGGCTGTATTGCAGCCACGTGCACCGCACGCTGGACGAAGTCAAAAAATGTGAAACGCGCGAAAGCTTTCTCATCACCTTTGTGCGGCGCGGGTCTGTCAGTTTTCTGGCGCTTGTGGTATCCTATGCCGCGGTATATTTCCTGCCCGGTCTGTTATCCATGCTGTTTTAAGGAGGTTTCCCATGAAAATCAAAAAAGCCATCATTCCCGCCGCCGGGCTCGGCACCCGTGTGCTGCCGGCGTCCAAATCCATTCCGAAAGAGATGCTCAACATCGTGGATCGCCCCGCGATCCAGTACATCGTGGAGGAAGCCGTCGAGGCCGGGATCGAAGACATCCTGATCATCACCAACCGCGGCAAGGGCGCGATCGAAGATCACTTTGATCACTCCTTTGAGCTGGAAACGAACCTGCGCGGCAACGAAGGCAAAAAAGACATCTATGACGCCATCGTGCGCCCCGCGAACCTGGCCAACATCTATTTTCTGCGGCAAAAAGAGACCAAGGGCCTGGCGGACGCGATCCACCGCGCGCGCAGCTTTGTGGGCGACGAACCGTTTGCCATCCTTTATGGCGACGACGTCACGGTCAACCCCGGCGGAACACCGGTCATCGGCCAGCTTTGCAAGGCCTATGAAAAGTACGGCAAGGGCGTGGTCGGCGTCAAATCCGTGCCGCGTGAGGACGTCAGCAAGTACTGCTCGCTGGACGTCACGCCGCTGGAGGGCAACCTGATGGACTGCCGCAACATCATCGAAAAACCGACGCCGGAACAGATCCTGTCCTGCTATGCGATCCTCGGCCGCGTGGTCATGCCGCCGGAGATCTTTGATCTGATCGAGCAGACCCCGCCCGACCCGAAGGCGCACGAGGTCTATTTCACCGATTCCATGGTTCTGCTGGCAAAGTCCAAGGGCCTGCTGGCGCTTGACTTTGAGGGCACGCGCTATGACATGGGCAACAAGCTGGGCATTATGCAGGCAAACGTGGAGCTGGCGCTCAGTCACAACGAGATCGGCCCCGCCTTCCGTACATATCTCAAGGCTCTGGCCGAAACGCTTTGATGCGCCCGACGGACCGGCCCGTCTGCGCCGTGATCTTTGACCTGGACGGCACACTGCTGGATACGCTGGAGGACCTGACCGCTGCGGTCAACTTTGCCCTGCGGTCCTGCGGACATCCCGAACGCAGCACGGACGAGGTGCGCGCCTTCATCGGCAACGGCGTCACCCGCCTGATGCAGCGCGCCGCCCCGCCAAACCTTCCGGAAGATGCGTGGCAGCGGTGTTTTGACGCCTTTCAGACATACTATCTGGCGCACCTGACCGACCGCACGCGGCCCTATCCCGGCATTTTGCCGCTGCTGGATGCGCTGCGGCTGCGCGGCGTCAAAACGGCCGTTGTTTCCAACAAGCTGCACGCCGGCGTGGTCGGGCTGTGCCGCAGCTTTTTCGGCGACCGGCTGACGTGCGTGTTCGGCGTTGAAGCAGAAACGGAACGCAAGCCCGCGCCCGTGACCGCCCTGCGCGCGATGCAGGCGATGGGCAGCAGCCGAAGCAACACCCTGTTTGTGGGCGACAGCGCGGTGGACGTGCAGACCGCCCGCAACGCGGGGCTGCCCTGCGTCGGCGTCAGTTGGGGCTTTCGCACACGCGAAGAGCTGGAACGCGCCGGGGCCGTTGCCGTCATCGACCGGCCGGCGCAACTGCTCGACCTGCTTTGATCCCCGCGCTGCCAGTATATAAAAAGAAAAAGCCCGTCGGAACGCGCAACGCTCCGGCGGGTATTGTTTTCAAGCAGGCGGCAGCCCGTGTCAGCAATCACAGGCTGTCGATGCAGGCGGCAATGTCGCCGACTGTTTTAAGATTCTCAATCGCTTCATCGGGGATGCTCACGTCAAATTCATCCTCCAGCTCTGAAATGAGATCCACCAGATCAATGCTGTCGGCACCGATATCCTCCCAGGTCGTATCCGGAGAAAGAATATCGTCGGTCAGTTCAAACCGCTCTTTCATCAGTGCGCAAACCTGTTCAAATGTGTCCATAAAAAGGCCTCCTTGATAGAATCGTCACTTTCTCTATATTATTCATAAAAGCGTGGATTTGTCAATAGTATATGCAGAGAAAATTGCAGATATCTTGAAATTTTAAAAATCGTTCAAAATCGAATGAGCCGCTTTTCTGCTGTCAAAACTTCCCATACAACACCATCTGTATGGGAGGGCTCTTTATGAAACGAACCGCGTGGACTTTGGAACTGGCGCTGCTGCTGGGCATGGCACTGACCGTGCTGTGCGCCGTGACGCGCTTTGACGCCGACTGTCACACGATCGAGCAGTCGGTGGTGCGGCTGCATGTCATCGCGAATTCAAACAGCGACGAGGACCAGGCGCTCAAGCTTGCCGTGCGCGACGCGCTGCTCAAAGAAGGCGCCGAAGCTTTTTCGGCAAATGAAACCAAAGAGGACGTGCTGCGCACGCTGGCGTCGCAGCTCCCCCGCTTTCAGCAGACGGCCGAAGTGGTGATACGCAAAGCGGGGCACGACGACCCCGTCACGGTCACGCTGGGCAAACACGAGTTTCCGACGCGTACCTATGACGATGTCACGCTGCCGGCGGGAACCTATGACGCGCTGCGGGTCATCATCGGGCGCGGCGAAGGGAAAAACTGGTGGTGCGTGATGTTTCCGCCGCTGTGTCTGCCAGCGGCAGAGGCGCGCCGCACGCCGGAGGATGTGCTGAACCCGGCGGTGCTCTTTACAGCAGAGCAGGACCCACGCTATGAAATGCGGTTCTGGATCGTGGAAAAGCTGCGGCAATGGGGGCTTTAAAACCATTTTTCCCCTTGAAAAAACCGGTTGCTCCTGCTATAATAAAAACAATCACTGAAGGGAGTGACCTCTATGAAAAAATCGGTTTTTCGTATCCTGTGCGTTCTGCTCTGCCTGCTGCTGATGCTGCCGTTCAGTGCGCTGGCCGCCGCGCCCGTATCTGAAAAGATTTCGACCTGCGGCGACGGCTGCCCCTTTTATCCGACAATCATCGTGCCGGGCCTGGGCCAGTCCAGCGTCATCGTCACAGACGACGACGGCAACCCGGTGCTGGACCGGCAGGGCAACAAAATCTCGGCCTTTCCGGCCTATCTGCAGACCGGGCCGCTGATCAAAAAGATGCTGCTGCCCACGCTGCTGACGTTGCTGACCCAGCGCGACATGGGCTTTTCAGACGCGTTTGCCGGCGCCATTGACCTGAGCTTCGGCATCAATTCCAGCGATCTGAACGGCAAGAACACCGGCAACGTCAAGCTGGAGGAATTCCTCTACCCCTATTCCGAGTGCAATGATTATGAGCGCGAGATCATCAATACACACATCCCGTTCGAGCTGTACCCCACCGACCTGCCGGCCGACCATATCTACTATTATTCCTACAACTCCTTCGGCAACCACACCGATCTGGTCGACCACCTGATCGAGTACATCCAAATGGTGATGAAGCAAACCGGCCACAACAAGGTCAATCTGGTTCCGCTGAGTCAGGGTTCCGGCATCGTGAGCGCCATGCTGGACTATCATCCCGAAACGATGGACTGGCTGCACAAGGTCATGTTCGTCGTTCCCGCGCTGGACGGCTCAAAGATCATCGGCGACGTCTTCAATGACCGCATCACGTTCCTGAACGCCGATTACCTGTACAACGGCTTTCTGGAGGAAATGACGCTGCTGGACGAACCGACCGCCCGGCTGATCGAGGTGCTGCTGCGCATCTTCCCGGACGAAGTGCTGACCGCTGCGCTGCAGAAGGGTGTGCAGCACCTTGTCGAAAACACCATGATCCGCAGCACCAGCATGTGGTCGCTTTGCCCGGCGGCGGACTATGAAAGCGCGGCGGCGCGGTACCTCTCTTCGCCGGAAATGGCCGCCATCAAGACGCAGACCGACCGGTACCAGCAGGCGCGGCTGCACGCCAGAGACAACGTGCAAAAGCTGGTGGAGCGCGGCGTGCAGGTGTTTGACGTGGCGGAATATGACATTTCGCTTATCAACGTCGGTGAGCGCTGGAACCAACAGAACGCCGATTTCATCATCCAGCTCGACTCCACCTCCTTGGGCGCGGTCTCTGCCAACGTCGGCGAAACGCTGCCCGCGGACTATGTACAGAAAAACACGCACTGCACCGACCCGGCGCACAACCATATTTCGCCCGACCGCGTGGTGGACGCCTCTGCCGGCCTGCTGCCCGACACGACGTTCTATTTCAAAAACCAGCGCCATGACCTGACGCAGCACAACGACGTCATCCTCAAGCTGGCGATGCAGCTTATCGCGCACGACGAGATCAAAGATGTGTATTCCTCCCCCGACTTTCCGCAGTTCAACTACGGCCGCAATGTCAAGCACCTGCGGGAGCTGCTGGAGAAAGCCGAAGGTGTGAACCGCAAACTGCTGACCAAAAAGAAGGCTGCCGCCCTGGACGCGGCTGTGGCACTGGCAAACGAAACGCTTTCCAAAACCGTGGACGCGCCCGACGCCATCCCGAAAGCCGAAGCCGCGCTGACCGACGCGCTGGTGGCCGCCGGCGCCATGCGCAGGGAACTGACAAAGCCCAACGTGTTTGAGCCGCTGAGCCTGTGGCTTTACAAGCACTTCGGCCCGAATGGGTATTCCGAGATGCCGCTGCTGACGCTGCAGGCGGGGTATCAGGCGGTGCGCCTGTTTGTTGAGGGCCTGTTTTCAAAAATCGCCTGACCCCTTGCAACGCGCGGTTTTTTATGGTACAATAACCGGGACATCACCGAAAGGAGCACAAACATGAACAACGATATGCACATCGTCTGTCTGGATATGGAGGGCGTTCTCGTTCCCGAGATCTGGATCGCCTTTTCTGAAGCCAGCGGCATTCCGGAGCTGAAAAAGACCACCCGCGACGAGCCGGACTATGACAAGCTCATGCGGTACCGGCTGAACATTTTGAAGGAGCACGGCCTCGGCCTCAAGGAGATTCAGGACGTCATTGCCACCATCGACCCGATGGAGGGCGCAAAGGAATTTTTGGACGAGCTGCGCACCTTTACGCAGGCGATCATCCTCAGCGATACATTCACTCAGTTCGCTTCGCCGCTGATGAAAAAGCTTGGCTGGCCCACGATCTTCTGCAACACGCTGGAGGTCGCCGACAGCGGCGAGATCACCGGCTTCCGCATGCGCGTGGAACAGTCGAAATACAGCACCGTCAAGGCGCTGCAGTCCATCGGCTTTGAGACGATCGCCACCGGCGACAGCTACAACGACCTCGGCATGATCCGCGCCAGCAAGGCGGGCTTCCTGTTCAAGAGCACCGAACAGATCAAGCAGGACAACCCGGATTTGCCCGCGTTCGAGACCTATGACGAACTGCTGGACGCGATTAAAAAGGTCGTGCTGGCGTAAAGCGAACATGCAATATGAAACCCCGCCGGAGCGATTCGGCGGGGTTGGTGTTTGTTGATCAGAACCGTGGCGGGTCCTGCGGATTTTGACCGGGCTGCGGGTACTGCTGCTGCGGGTTCGGCTGTGGGACCTGCTGTTGCGGGTACTGCTGTGGATACTGTTGTTGCAAATCCATCCCACCGGGCCAATGCATGACCGTCTGAGCGGATGACGCCGCCGGGACCGTGCTGCGCCTCCTTTTTCTGATCAAAAAGATTAAAACAAAAAGCAGCACCACAACGGCAACACCCGCCGCGATCAGCGCCGGGACCAAAATGGAGGTCGTCTTTCCTGACTCTGCGGCATCCTGTTTTGCGGCCATGGCAATGACATCTTCCAGCGGCGCGCCTTCATATTCGGTCGGCTCTTCGTCCGGGTCTTCCGGTTCAAAATCGGCCGGCAACGGGTCACGCTGGGTTTGGGTGCCGTAGTGGATGGTCCAACGCCTAAAATCCTCCCTGTTATCCTTTTCAAAAACGATCGTATCCCAAAGTGCCTGTGTTCCTCCAAAATAGATTGTCAGTGAATCATCAAACGCATACCTCTTCACATATTGCAAATTCTGTGAGAGCTTGACGTCTTCGAGTGCATTACAATCACAAAACGCAAACCTTCCTATTGAAATCACGCCATTTGCTTCGACACTTTTCAACGATTCGCAATATTCAAACGCATAATCTCCAATCGAAAGCACACTGTCCGGAATCACAATGTCGGCAAGATAATGGCAATCCTTGAATGTGCCTGAGGCAATACTCATCACTCCGTTTGGAATGATGATGCTTTTAATTTTAGAATCAGCAAATGCGCTGGCACCTATGCTTTTTACACTATCCGGCAAAACGACAACGGAACACAGGCTACAGATAAACGCACCTGCTCCAATATGGGCCACACCGTTGGGAACTTGAAAAGGTGTTTCATACCGAACCATAGGATACTGCAGCAACATGGTCCCGTCTTTGCTGTAAAGGCAACCTACTTCATCTGACATGAAGTATGGATTGTTTTGATCCACGATAAACTCTTTAATCGGCGTGCCCGAAAAAGCCCCTGTACCAATGTGTGTCACATTTTTGGAAATGGTAATACTCATTGCGTGTTCCAATACATCGTTCTGAGTAGCTTGTTCGATCTCATCGCTTCTATAATATTTGGACCAACAGCCGGAAAACGCTCCACGCCCGATACTTCTCAAACTATTCGGGAACGAGATGCTTTCCAGCAAGCCATCGGCAAATGCATAATCTCCAATCGAGACTAAACTTTCGGGTAATACTACTTTGCTTAAATAACACTCCTCAAACGCTTCGTCGCCGATGGCGGTCACACCATCCGGTACCGTAAAAGACATTTTATACCAATCGGATTTGCCGTTTCCCTGCAACAAAACCGTTTTTTCCTTGTTATACAAGCGTCCGTCCGCATCTGAACTGTAATACGGATTATTGTCATCCACATGAACCGTCTCCCCCGCGAATGCGCCTGTGCCGATCTCTTCTACACTTTCCGGAACTTCAATCGTTGTATCAACATGTACATATTGGAAAGCATGTGGCCCAATGATTTTCACGGTATTTGGAAGAACGACTTCCTGCAACCTTGAATACATAAATGCGCTCTCTCCAATAACCTCCAATCCTTCAGGAAATGCAATAAACTCTTGACTGCTTTCATCACCACAAAAAGCGTAATCGCCGATCCGTTTCAGGCTGCCTGGCAGTACAGAATGTGTCAAATAATGATAGTTATAAAACGCATAATTCCCGATGCTTGTTACACCTTCTTCAACTATAAGCAGTTTAACATCTTGTTCTATCCACGGTGCATCTTTTTTTGATTTATAATCCCACATATCGCCTGTGCCGCGGATGGTCAAAGTACCGCTGTCGTCCAGCGACCATGTCAGATTGTCACCGCACTGCCCGCTTTTTGTCTCGGCAACAGCGAAGGGTACGGTCAGCGTCAGCAGAACCAACACCAGAAGAAGTGCAAAAAACCGCTTTTGAATGTTCATGATGATTCCTCCCGAAATCAAAAATTCCGTCGCCGTCTGTTTCAGTTGCAAGCCGAAAAAACGCAGGTCCGCAGCCGGCTTTTTCCGTTTCGGGTGTATTGTAGCACAATGTTGTTTCAAATGCAAGCGATTTGGAATTTACGGTCGATATCAGGAATAAACGGTCATATGCACACAAAAAAATACAGGGAACCGCGTTCCCCGTACCATGTATCATTTCTTGAGCTGCAAATCGTGCCGCCGCGAAAACACGCACCCGCAGTAGTCCTGACGGTAAAGGTCATACACCCTTGACAGCTCGATCGAGCGCTGATAGCCGCCGCGCTTTTTGAAGTCCGACGGCAGGTACCGCACGCCGAACTGCGCCCCGGCACGTTCGCCCTCTTCGTTGAGAATTTGCGCGTTTTTCAGCGGGCTGATGGACAGCGTGGTGGTGAACCAGTCAAAGCCGCCGTCTTTCGCGATCTTTGCCGCCTCGGTCAGGCGCAGGCGAAAGCACTGCACACAGCGTGCGCCGCCCTCCGGCTCGGCTTCCAATCCGCGAACCGCGTCATAGAACTCCGCCGGGTCAAAGCGGCCCTCCAGAAACGTGACCGGGTGCTTCACCGGCAGCGCGGCGACCAGGCGCTTCGCCTCGGCCACGCGGTGGGCGTACTCTTCGGCCGGGTCGATGTTGGGGTTGTAGTAAAACAGCGTGATTTTAAAATACTGCGACAGATATTCCAGGCAATAACTGCTGCAGGGCGCACAGCAGGCGTGCAGCAGCAACGTCGGCACCGTGCCGGTACGTTCGTTTTCTGCAATGATCGCGTCCAGTTCTTTTTGATAATTCCGCATGCAAAAACCTCACAAAAGATTTATAATTCTATATTGACAAATTAACGAATGTGTGCTACAATATGGAAGTTGTCGGCCAAGGCCGGCGCATCCTTTTGTTTGTACGGCTCTTACCTCGCGCCGTACACAGAAAGGTGAACGCACTTCTCTCCGAAGTGCGTTCGTTTTTTCTTTTTTTACTGCGGATCGGTTACGGCGGCGGCATCCTCTGCGGGCTGCGCATCCTCCTGCGGCGCAGCGGGGGCGGCCGATGCCGGGGCTGCGGTGCGCAGAACCGGCGCAAGCGAGGTGTCGGCAAGAAACGTGTTGAGATTGTATAAAAACAGCAGATGCGTAAAGTCAAACTCGCTCAGCACATCCGTCAGGCTGCCGTTGTAATAACGCGGGTCGATCACAACGATGGTGGAAAAATACGGCGTCAGCATCGGGATCAGGCAGTTCGCATAAGAATCCTTGAGCAAAAGCAGCACGTTTTCGGTTTCTGCCGTGGTGGTGATGACGACCTTGTCAAAGTTGCCGCCCAAAAAGACCTCGTACTGGTTCTTTTGGTTCAGCTTGCTCTCGTCAAAGAGCGTGCCCGTCTTGGTTCCCTGCGAGGGATAATCCACAATATAGGTGCCGCTGCTGCCCTTCGGGATGCAGATCTCGATGGTGTCGTGCAGCACCCGGTCGCCATAAGCCGAGGCCAGCGTTCCGCTGAACGAATCTGTCACCGGGAAAAAGACGCCGCTCCCCTTGGCGTCCAGCTTCCACTGCGCGGCCAGCACCTTGAAACAGGCATAGGCCGCCCGCGTCGTCCAGTGATGGTCGGTCAGATAAAACAGGTCATAAACGTCCTCTTCCAACAGCCTGTCCAGCGCGGCGGCGGCGTTGACCCAGGTCACGCCCTTCAACTGTGCGGCGCAGTTGTTCAGGATCTCTCTTTGATTTTCCTGCTTGACTCCATAGGGAAGCTCGTCCGCATAAAAGCAGGTCGCGTTCGGCGAAAGCAGGAATGCGCTGTTCAGCGCCGGGTTGGCCTGGACAAAATCATTGACGGCACCCAGCGTGTCTGCCAGCAGATCGGCATCCAACGGGGTCTGCTCCTCCAGAAGGGCACCGTTTTTGGCGCGATAGACATTTTGCTGCTTGCGGGAACCGGTCAGCTCTGACATGCGGCTCTTGAACGACACAAAACCGTCGCGGCCCGGGAACTGATCGGTCAGGTAGGTTTCAAAGGTTTTCATATAGCTGCCGTCCGCCAGCGAAGAAATCGAAAGCTTCGGATATTTTTGCAGCATACGGTTTTCATTTTCGCTGACGTCCTTGTCCGGCGTGATCAGAAACAGCACCTGAAACACCACCAGGAACGTGCAAAAGGCGGCCGTGATGATCGAACACATCACCGTGGTGCGAAAATACTGGCCGGCGGTTGCCCGGCGCGGCGGTTCCGGCGGACGGGCCTGGGTTCGGTTTGGTACCTCCGGCGGGCGAGCCGGGATCCGGTTCGGCACCTCCGGCGGACGGGTCGGGACCCGGTTCGGCGTTTCCGGCGGGCGGATCGGCTGCTGCGGCCGGATCGGCGGCCACTGGGGATAGTTCGGCTGTGTGGGCCGCTGCGGATATTGTGGCGGCCGCGGATCCATTTTTTCATTCCAATTCATAGATTCACTCATGCAGACGCCCTCTTAAAATCTGAAATACAGGAACGGGTTATAGCTGTCGCTGACCAGGCAGACCATGCACAGCGCAAACACAACCGCATAGCCGACGGCCTGCAGCAGCAGGCGCAGGTTGTTGTTTTTGGCCACCGGGAATTTGCGGAACACGCCCAGCGCGCTGAATGACATGACCGCAAACGGAAACAGGTTGGACAGCAGGTAATACAGGGTTGTCCCGTCGGAAAAGCCCGCCCCGCGGCCAAACATGGCGCCAAGATATGCCGCCGCCGCGGAAAACGATTCCGCCGAGAAAAAGACCCAGCCGATCACAACGATAAACAGGGTGATCGCCCTGCGCGCAAGGTATGGCAGACGGTCAAGCCATTTGCCGTAGACATACTTTTCGCCCAGCAGCAGGATGCCGTAATAGGCGCCCCATGCCACAAAGTTCCACGCCGCGCCGTGCCACAGGCCGGTCAGCGTCCAAACGATCAGAATGTTGAGAATGGTGCGGGCCGTGCCCTTGCGGTTGCCGCCCAGGGGGATATAGACGTAATCGCGGAACCAGGTGGACAGCGAAATGTGCCAGCGTTTCCAGAAATCCTTGATGCTGGTGGCGGCATAGGGGAAGTTGAAGTTCTGCAAAAAGTTGAAGCCGAACATCTTGCCCAGGCCGATGGCCATGTCGGAATAGCCGGAAAAGTCAAAATAGATTTGCAGCGTATAGCAAAGGATGCCGAACCATGCGGTCATTGCGCCCAGCTTTGACGCGTCGCCCGCCGCGATCTCGGTATAGACCGCGCCAATGGTGTTGGCAAAGATCATCTTTTTGCCCAGGCCGCGGATAAAGAACAGCACGCCGGCGGCAAACTTGCGCGTGCTCATCTTGCGCTGGCGCAGCTGCAGCTCGATGTCGCCGTATTGCACGATGGGGCCGGCAATCAACTGGGGGAACATGGTGACATAGGTTGCAAAGCTGACCAGGCTGTTTTGCACCCGGCACTTGCCTTTATACACATCGATGACATAGGACAGGATCTGGAACGTATAAAACGAAATGCCGACCGGCAGCGAAAGCTGCGGCACCGACAGATTTGCCGAAAACAGGTGATTGATGTTTTCGATCAAAAAGCCGTAATATTTGAAAAAGCCGAGCACAAACACGTTGAACAGCACCGCACCCACCAGCAGACGCTTGCGGCGCTGCGGCGCGTCGGGGCGGCTTTGCATATCGCGAACGATGGTAAAATTGAAATAGATGCTCAGCAGCATCAGAAGCACATAGACCGGCTCGCCCCACGCATAAAAGATCAGGCTTGCAATGCAAAGGACCGCGTTCTTTTTTAAGATTTCCCACTCCGGCTGCCGGCGAAAGATCGGAAGATAATACAAAAACAGCACCGGCGGAAGAAAGGCAAACAAAAATGTTGCACTGCTGAAAATCATGGCAAAACTCCTTCACTGCGCGCCGTGACCGGCGGCACGCAAGATTTGGGTATCTCTAAAACTGCGCGTCGCTTGATCGCGTGCACCTTTCACCGCCATATTGCCCAAATTTCCCTTGAAAGCCATCTGGGATTCCTGCGCCAAATTTTTGCAATCTGACGATAAAATCTGCATCGTGCTCAAACAACTTGAGTTTTTAGAGGTGCCCGTTCTCAGATGCGGCGCTCAGACCGCGCGGTTAAACGCTTTCACAACGTCAGCCGTGTCTTCGCTGACCACAAAGAGGACAAATCCCTGTTTGGTTTTTGTCCGGTACTTTTTCAAAAGCGCGGCCTGCTCGGGCGCATAGCCCTCAAACAGGTTGATCTTGTTTTCGATGTGCGTCCTGACGGCAGACAGCAGCGCGTCCTCGTCGCCGTCACCGACCTTGACAACCAGCAGCTCGCGCACATCCATCACGTCGTCAGACGCCATGTAATACACGCCCGCATAGTCCTTAGGCAGGATGCCGAAATTTTCAACGATCTTTTGATTGTCGGCCTGCAGCAAGCCTTCGGCATCCATGGCCTCGCTTGCTTTTTTAAACACGGTTTCGGCGTCGGCACTGCTTGTTTTGCGGCCGGCCAGTACAAAAATAAAGACCAGCAAAAGAACGATGCAGACGATTTCTTTGATACGGTAAGAATTCATGCTGTGATCTCCAATACTCTGATGACGTGCGGCAGCCAGACGTCGGAATAAACAAACTTTTGCAAATGCTCGCCGTCTTTTCCGTAATATTCGTCGTGACCCTTAAAGACCGGAGCGGAGTCCAGATATTCGACATTCTTTTCTGCGCACATCTGCTTGAGCGCCTTGTTGTTGTCTTTGATATAGCCCATGCCGGCCTGTTTGGAGGACGCAACAGGGAACACCAGGCTGACGATCAGGCGCGTGTTTGGCAGCGCCTCTTTCAGCCGATCGATGAGGTTGCCGTAGCGATTGGCAAAGCTTTGGGCCTCGCCGGTGCCGTAGTTCAGGCCGTAGTGCATCAGCAGAATCGGCGGGCGCATGGCAACGATCTTGTCAAAATTCTCTTCCAGATGATTCAGACGCGCGCTGACCTTGGTGACCAGGTGGTTTGAATCCAGAATATCATAAACCCGCAGCCCGTCCATCAAAGAGTCGCCGACCACATAAAGATCAGACAGCACTTTGCGATAAGACAGCTCGCCGTTCTGAATGCGGCGGATCGTTTCTTCCACCGCGTCGTTGCGCTCCTGTTCTTTCAGCTCGTTCTTTTTCTGCTCTTCACGCGCCTTCAACACGGCCTGCACATCGTCGACTGATGCAGTCGCCAGCTTTTTCAGCGCCTTTTCCCCGTCGCCAAGGGTATGGGTTCCCTTTTCATCCCGGTGTTCTTCCCGTGCAGCCTCCAGGGTCGCCGACGACGGGGCGGCTGTCTTTTCGCGGTGTGACAGCACCAAAAACCCGGTAAACGGAATGAGTGCAACGAGTGCCAAGGCAAGCATAACGGTGATAAAACGCTGCATCGAATTCGTTCTCCTTTTCTGCCGGCGCCGCCCGAATTCGCGCACCGGCCAAACTTTGATTTCATGCTCTATATATTATATACATGTCGAAAAATAAATCAATATGCAAAAAGACAAAAAATCATAGTTTTTTCAAATATTTTTTATTCCGATTACAATGAACGGACAGCCCGCCCGAAGCAACTGCGCATTCCGGCCGTGCGGGAGCAAACTGCCCGAGCATCGCTTTTCTTTGATTATACAAAAACAAACGCGCCGTCTGTAGTCCGCGTTTTTCAAATTGCACCGCGGCGACAGGAAAGCCGAAACAAATCCGCCGCGAAAAAAATTCAAAAAACGCTTGACAACACAAGAAAAGCGTGGTATAGTATTTGAGCAATCGCGAGAGTGGCGGAATAGGCAGACGCGCACGTTTGAGGGGCGTGTGGGGTGACTCGTACGGGTTCAAGTCCCGTCTCTCGCACCAACTGGCAGATCCTGAAAATCCTTTAACCATAAGGGTTTTCAGGGTTTCTTTTTTGCTCAAAAAATTCGTGGACATTATCCGTGGACATTATTTTGATGCAGCTTTTGTGTTTTGCTGGAACAAATCAGCCACGCTGTCGACCGCTTGTGCGTTTGCCTGTTGAATCGCATGTGCATAAATTTCCAAAGTTGTTGACGTTTGCGCATGACCTAAAATGGCCGAAACCGTCTTTAAATCAACCTTGGCGTTCAGAATTGCTTGTGTTGCAAAAGCATGCCGAAATGCGTGCAATCCTTTAAACGGATGTTCTTCTTTTCTGCAAAAAGTCATAAGCCAGTTGTACGGTGTATGCACGCCCATTGCTTTGCCGTTCCACTGCGTGAACACGCGGTCGGTTTCAATCCACTGGTCACCACACTGGACGCGATTGCTGTTCTGTTCCAGCTTGAGCTTTCTGAGCTCAGCGAGAAGCTCCGGCGGCAGCAACATTGTAAAGGATGCAACTGGTACCCACCGTAGCAGCAAGAAGTATTCGGCGAAAAAGACGAAGTGTTTTTGAGGTTCCCAATTGCGAATTGCGCATGATATCAACCTTGACAATGCCGCCTTAAAATTGATATAATATTTCTACAAAAAACTTTTGAAAAAGGACTGACGGGCATTGCGATGCGTGCGACAATGTTCGATAGACAGAAAGACAGGATCACTTTGTCCTTTTTCAAAGCTGAATAAAACACAAGCGCAGTGCGCCCGCTGGGGTGCGCCGCGCTTTTTTGATATAGAAAAAATATTTTATAAAGGAGGGTTCTTTATGAAAGCCATGAAAAAGAGTTTATCCATCCTTTTGACGGTTTTGCTGCTGGCTTTCTATATTACAACGGCGTTCTCGGCCCCGGCAACAACTTTTATCTGTATGCGCGCGCAGGAAAGATCAACGACTTCCGATTTCGATTCACCGAGGATGCACTGAAGGTGGAATTTTCGGAAAAGAACAGTCCGAAATCGGTGATCGAAGTCGGACTGGACGGCGAATACCTGTATTCCGAGCTGAAGCTTGCCGAGCTTACGGTGCCGGTCGCAAGCTACGGTACATGGGTGAACGAAAGCGTCTTCAAGCTGGTAGTTATCCCCCGCAACATGGCGCAGTACCACGAGTTCTATTTCCACTTCCTGCCGCTCGACATTGTGCGTGTTACGAGTCATGTGATCCCGTCCATTCGTGATATGCTTGAGTTTTACCTGCAGTTCAACGGCATGATTATGACGCCGCTGCTTCGAAAAGCGATCACTCCGATTGCCGCCGGCATCGGTGTGGTCATGGACCCGAGCTTTACCGGCGTCATCAAGTGAGTCGGGAATTGAGCTGATGAAATGAATGAAAACCCCGCGAAGCCTTACATCTCAAGGTTTCACGGGGTTTATCTGTTTTCTCCCAAAACCATTATGATTGAAAATGCATTCAGTTCATCAGATCCGTGCTGGTCGCTGTACGCATGCCGTTGATGCCGCCGTAGGCAGCGCGCTCAATCAGCTTGGCAACCTCGGCAGGCGTCTGGTGCATATCCGTTGCCACCCACTTCTGGATCAGGGCGATGCTGCCGTTGACGATGAAGGCAAAGAACATCTCCATCTCCTCATCGTTGAGCAGAACGCTCTCCGTGCGCCAACCCTCCAGCACCAACGGCTTTCCCATAGAGATCACTTTTTCAAAAAAGGCAGGATCGCCGTTATCGGAAAGCAAAATCTTGCAAAACTCCTGCTGGCCGTAGATGATGTTGCAGATCTCTTTCAGCATTTGGGAAATGCCGACGTCTGCCGTGGCGAGCAGACCGGTCAGCGATTCAATGATCTGGGCGGCAAAATCGTTTTCGATTTCACTCAGCACGTCGCGCGGCGTATAATAATGCGAATAAAACGTATTGCGGTTGATGTTGGCCGTGCGGCAAAGCTCGGTGGGCGTGATTTTATCAATGGGCTTTTCCCTCATCAGCTCCAGCAGGCTTTCGCGTAAAAACATCTTGGTATATAAAACGCGGCGATCCTTCTTTTCGGTTTTTTCTTCCATTTTGTAAACCTCCTGTGAACTTGTTTTTTCCGGTTTGTAACTATCGAACTCTTTGCGGAAAAATTGCGTTTTTTTCGGCAATTATGCAATGAATTGTTCGGTAAGTGACACGCAGACAACGTATCTGTTAATTAACACTCGGAATTTTATCGAACTGACTGTTGATTATCTAACACTGTTTACAGTATACTTGAATTACATGATTTGTCAAGTTTTTTGGAGGTATTTGTTATGAGCAAATCATTCAGTGTTGTCACCGGCGGCACCGGCTACGTCGGATTGGCGCTGGTCAAGCATCTTGTTTCCAAGGGTGAAAACATCCGTCTGTTTTTGCTGGAGGATCACCCCTGCCTGGAAGGGATCGAATGTGAAAAATTCATCGGCAACATCTGCAACCCAGAGGATGTGGACAAGTGCCTTGAAGGCGCAGAAACGGTCTATCACATTGCAGGCGTTGTGGATATATCCGGCAAAAAGGAAGAACTGATGTGGAAGGTCAACGTGGGCGGCACAAGAAACATTGTGGAAAGCTGCAAACGCCAGGGCGTCAGGAACCTGATCTATGTCTCTTCCATCGATACCTACCCCGACAAGTTCGGCACGGAAGAAAAAACAGAGCTTTCGCATTACAGCGAGGTCGGCCTCACATCCGGCTATGCCATTACAAAAGCGATCGCCACACAGATCGTGCTGGACGCGAAAGACGATCTGAAGGTCTGCTGCGTGCAGCCCACCGGTGTGCTGGGCCCCGACGATTATATGGGCTCGTCTCTCGGCGCTATGATGGACCTGTTCATCAAGGGTATGTTCCCGGTCTCCATGAATTTCGGCCGCTATAACTTTGTGGACAACCGCGACATGGCCGAGGCCATGTACAACGCGGTAAAAATGGGCAAAAGCGGCGAATGCTACATCCTCGGCGGCGAGGTGATCACTGTTGACGAGCTGATGGGCTATATGGCAGAATCGCTCGGCAGAAAAAAGCCGACGGTCAAGATTTCCAAAGGTTTGCTCAAGCCCTTTGTGCCGCTGATCTCCAAGGCCATGGATCTGGCGCATCTGCCGCCGATGCTGAACAAGTTTTCACTCAGCAAATTGGAAGAAAACTGCAACTTTTCCAACGACAAAGCCAAACGCGAACTGGGTTTCAAACCGCGCCCCGCGTTTGAAACCGTGAGAGACACTGTGCTTTGGCGCCAGAACCGTTTGAAAGGAACCGCGTGATATGAAATATGCATTGTTTACCGGCGCGACCGGAGATCTCGGCCGCTGCTGTATTGAGGAAATTTCCAAACTTGGTGACTGGACCGTGTTTGCCGGCGGCACGAATGATGAAAAACTGGCGCAGCTCGGCGAAATTGAAAACGTGATTCCCATTAGGCTTGACGTTACCAGCGACGAAAGTGTTGAAGCGGCCTATGAAATCATTCACAGCCACACCTATCGGCTGCAGGCCATTGTGAATTTTGCCGGCATTCATGTGTTCACCTCCATGGTGGAGGGCAACTGCGTGGAAGAGATCGACAGAATGCTGCAGGTCAACGTGATGGGTATGGTGCGTGTGAACAAGCGCTTTTTTGAAATGGTGCGCATCGGCAGAGGTCGCATCATCAACTGTTCCTCCGAAAGTGGCTGGATGACCCCGCAGCCCTTTAACGGCCCATACACCATGACGAAATATGCGGTGGAAGCCTATAACGATTCCCTGCGCCGCGAGCTGATGTATTTAGATATTCCGGTGATCAAGATTCAGCCCGGCTCCTTCAAGACCCAGCTCACCAACAAGATTTTCCGCGACTTTGACAAATGCATTGAGAACACAAACTACTACAGCCGCATTTTGACGACCATGAAACCGATGATGACCATGGAACTGGGATTGGATCATGACCCGAAGAAGCTGGCCCAAAAGGTCATTCTCGCCCTGACCTCGCCTCTGCCGCGCACAAAATACAAGGTCTGCACGGGCAAGCTTTTGATGGCGCTGGAACTGCTGCCGGACAAGGCTGTGGATCTGGCATATAAGGTTGTGGTACACGCGTAACAGATTGGGTTGGCTTACCATTCGAAAGATTCGCCGATGACTCGTGTGGGCTGTTGGCGATTATTGTTGTGTCCCCTACTTTCTATAACGAGAACAAACGAGAACAGCAGCGACGATTTCAGCAGCTCCATAATCTAACTTTGTGCCAACTTGGCACAAAACTATATCTGATCGTTACAGGCTAATATTCGTTCGCGTTACAGAATTCGGTGCAAACAAAAAAGACGCTCGTTTTGAGCGTCACAGACTGCTGACAAAGTCCACAATAAACCAGTGGGCTTTGTTTTTTTTGTGGAAAAAGGAAGGAAGAAGTGGTATAATAGAGGCAAGAAAAGGGTGATGAAATGATTCGAGAAAACAAAGGGAAGCAAATGAAAATGGAACTGGTGATGGTGGAAAATCTGGTGCCGGGAAATCACCTGCT
>JAFRUA010000016.1 GCA_017434855.1 Clostridia bacterium | reverse complement strand
GTACACCTACACCTTCGCTGGCTGGACGCCGAGCGTGGTTGCCGTGACCGGTGACGCGACCTACAAGGCGACCTTCACAAGTGCAAAGAACAGCTACACCATCACCTGGCTGAACGACGACGATTCCGTGATCGACACCACCACCGTGGAATACGGCGTTGTACCGACCCATGCCAACGCCGCCAAAGCCGCCACCGCAGAGTACACCTACACCTTCGCGGGCTGGACGCCGAGCGTGGCTGCTGTGACCGGTGACGCGACCTATAAGGCGACCTTCACACCGGTCACCAGAAGCTACACGGTCAAGTTCTTTGATCTGGACGGCGAGACGGTGCTCGACACGCAGAGCGTCGCCTACGGCAGTGCCGCCGAAGCGCCGACGCTGCCTGAAAAGGCTCCGGACGACACGAACCACTACACTGTGACGTGGGATACGGCGTTTGACAACATCACCGCCGATACCGATGTGACTGCCGTTGCCGCCCCGACGCCGCACAACCTCAGCGCTGCCTGGACCTGGGCCGACGACGCAAGTACAGCCACAGTGACAATCACCTGCGCGGGCTGCGACTACAGCGAGACAAAGAATGTCACGCCGACGGTGAAATCAAGCACGAATGCAACCTGCACCCAAGACGGTACGATCACCTATACCGCAGCTTACGCCGGCTTTACCGCGCCCGACAAGACCGTTGCCGGCGAACCCGCGCACCACACGCTGGGCGAGCAGATTCCTGCAGCCGCTTCCACAAAGTGTACCGAGACCGGTACCGTGGCCTATTATGAATGCACGGTCTGCCACCTGACGTTCAGTGATGCAGAGGGTCAAAACAGAATCACCGACCTGAGCGACGGCACCGTTGGCCCGCACAATTACAACGGCGAAGCGGCCGTTGTTGCGCCGAGTTATGACCCGACCACCGGCGGCTCTACGCCGGGCAGCCGGACCTGGACTTGCCAAAACGAAGCGACCCACGACAAGCAGATCGAGTCGATTGCGGGTGCAAACTACGCTGCGTACCAGACGGCATACAATGCCATCGGGGCCCTGCCGGACAACGATGAGCTGACCGACACGGTAAAAGAAGCCATTGCCGCGCTGAAAGCGCAGTTGGAAGAGATCTCGTTGAATTACACCGATTCCGATGCCGATCAGGCCGAGCTTGATACAGCGGTCGACACTCTGCAGACTGCGATCGACAACCTGAAGAATGATCTCTACGAAACCGACGGCGTCACAATCAAAGAGAGCGCGCTCAAGCATTATGCCGTGACCTTCACTGCTGCGGGCAGCCCTGTGGCCGAGTACAGCAAAGTCAAGGGTGTGAGCGTTGACGTGCCGACCGTTCCGGCAGAGCTGGACGGCTGCGCCTTCCTCGGCTGGGCGATTGACGGCAGCATCGTGATCGCACCGGGTACGGCGACCTGGACCGTGACCGGCGAAGCGGCCTTCACCGCGACCTATGATGAAGCGCCGGCAACCTGCACCGTGACCTTCTATGCCAAGGACGGCGAGACCGTGCTCAGCACACAGACTGTGGCCTATGGCGGTGCGGCAGAAGCGCCTGCGCTGCCTGACCCGACCTTTGACGACGAGCACCACTACACCTACGCGTGGAGCAGCGACGCTTATACCAACGTGACAAGCGACCTTTCGATCACCGTGGTTGAGACGTCTGCCCTGCACACCTGGGTGGACGGCGAAGTGATCCTTGCGGCCACCTGCATGGCGACCGGCAAACAGGCGCAGTCCTGCACCTGCGGCGCAACGAAGGTAAAGATCCTGCTGGTTGATTCGACCAACCACACCGGCCACAACACCGTGACCAGAGCCAACGAGGTCCCGGCAACCTGCATCACGCCGGGCAGCTATGACGAGGTGGTCACATGCGAATGCGGCGCCGTGCTCAGCAGCACGCCGAAGACAACGCCAACCACCGCGCATAGCTTCACCAATTACGTCTACAACAACGACGCGACCTGCACGGCCGACGGTACCGAAACGGCCACCTGCGACCATTGCACCGCGACCGATACGCGCACCAAGGCGGGCACCAAGCTTGGCCACGACTGGGGCGAATGGACCGTGACAAGTGAAGCGACCTGCCAGGCGGAAGGCGTGGAGACCCGCGTTTGCCAGAACGATCCGAGCCATACCCAGACGCGTGCGATCCCGAAGCTCAGCCACATTGACGCCAACGGCGACAACGTGTGCGACAACTGCGGCACAACGCTTGACACCGGTTTCCGCTGCTCGCTGTGCAGCAAGAACGACCGCATCCAGGCAAGCAACCAGTTTGAGATCGTCAAGGTCTTCTATCACATCATCCACTTCATCGTTCACACCTTCCAGAGCCTGCGGTTCTTTACAAAACCGGCCTTCGACGTGATTTCATAAGAACGGCCGCAAAAGAACAACTGCATCATTGTCGGGGCTGCCGTGCATTGCGGCAGCCCCGTGTTCGCTTTTCTCCGAAGGAATGTGTACGCCTTTTCGGCAATGAAAAATTTTTTAAAAAGACCTTGACAAAAAATCATAATTGTGATAGTATCTTTTAGCAGCCAAATGATTGATTCGGCAAAGAAACGGAGAGATACCGAAGCGGTCATAACGGAACGGTCTTGAAAACCGTCGTACGCCTTGCGTACCGTGGGTTCGAATCCCACTCTCTCCGCCATATTTTATCGACACCCGGAGAAGTACTCAAGTTGGTGACGAGGCGCCCCTGCTAAGGGCGTAGGTCGGGTAACCGGCGCAGGAGTTCGAGTCTCCTCTTCTCCGCCAGAAAACCCCATAAAGTCTACTGCTTTAGGACTTTATGGGGTTTTACTTTATGCTTTGGTGGGGCCAACCGAAGTTTTGAAAAGTTGTCAAAAATTGAGTAGAGTCAAGTTGTATTACACCCCCTATTACACCTCTAAATCATTTATAAAAAAATAGGCGTCCGTTTTGTGAACTGCACCAATTTGTACGGACAGTACAAAAACAGCCTATTGTGTTTGAAAAAGATCGGGCCGGTTCAAACAGAATATACGGGCGATTTTTCTGTTTTCAGGATTGCAAAAAGGCGCTGATTCGTGTATAATAATTCAAAGCCGCAAAAGAACCGGAGGAAAAGTCAGAACTCGATCTTCGCCTGAGCGAAGCCGATGCACTCCCTTCCGAAGAGCGGGTTGGCTTCGTTCCGCGCGTTGAAATACAGGCGAAGGGTATCACCGAAGCGGACGAGATGACTTGCATAGACAAATTGGCTCATCCAGCTCCCGTCGAAGCGCGGCGCAATGAGCGTTTTCTCAAATTGAAAGCGCAGCCCGTCGTCCGACGAAAGAAGCAGGATCGCAGACGCGCTTTTTCCGTCTTTTTCAAAGATACCGTTTTGAATCCCGATGAAGCAGTCGCTGAGTTTATATACTTTCAGACAGCCGGCGCAGAGGTTCAGAAAGGGGTCGTCCCTGTCGGGCGAAAGGATCGGGGCGGCTGAGGCGCGATAGCCCATAAGCAGATCTTCGCTTTCGGCGTAATTGACATAGGTCGGCTCGCAAAAGCCGCAGTCCCGGATGAACGTCAGACCGCAGGAGTAATAAAGACGGTTGACGCTTCCGATTCTGAGCAGATAGGGATTGGAAAGCGAAACGCCGCGCTTGCTTTCTTCAAACGCCTTTGTGTGGCGAAGAACCGCCTTCGGCGCCGACCAGGTTTGAAGGTCGCAGCTTTCGGTCGCAAAAATCTCACTTTTCCATTTTGCCGCTCCAACGAGGTTCAGCGCGTTCAGAACAAGAGGTCTCGTCCGCTCGAAAAACAGCACATAACGGCCGTCGACGCGGTTGATGTTTGGGCGCATTGCCCGTGGCAGGAGTTTCTTCCCCTTCGTGAAGATTACGCCGTCATCGGAAACCGCCTCATGGATGCCGAAGGTCGTGTGAAAAAAGAGATGCCACTTTCCGTCTGGGCTTTCTTTCGGAAGAAGCAGCGACGGGTCGGCAACGACAAACGAGCCCCCGAACGGCCGGAGAACGGGCGTGGGAGAAAGGTCAAAAGATGCGCTTTTGAGTTGTGAAAGAGACAGAGACTGCATAGAATCCTCCGAACATGATCCAAACTTAATTTAATTATAACAAAACAGAGCTATCATTGCAACAAAAAAATCGATGGGAGGCACACCGATTTGAAGATAGGAAAAAAACTGATTGTGTCCATGCTTGCGCTGACGCTCGGCACGATGCTGCTCGTCTATGGCGGACTCTACGCGATCATCGCCAATCTGCGGGCAGACATACAAAAGCTGTATGAAGATATCAGAGCAGGCGCGGAGCAGACGATTGAGGAAGGCCTGTATGCGCAGGACTCCAATTCGCTCGGGGTTCTGGCGGATATGCAGATGGAGGTGACGGATTCCCGTTTGCGTATCGTATCGGATGCAGTCCGACAGTCGGCGGAATTTGCCGAAAGGCTCTACGCTTCGCCATCGAATTATATGAACACCGTCTACAATCCCGTGCATTTGTCTCGGGCGCCGGATACAATCTCCGCAAGATATATGTTCAGTGCGGGGGTCAAAGAAACCGACGCGCTGAACCGGGAGCTGAAGCTCCTGTCGAATATGGAGGAGATCTTTGCGCCGATCATGGAATACAACAGGCGGTTCATGGATAATCTCTATGTCGGTACCGCCAGCGGGATCTTTTATCAGTACACAGACAACAACGTGTTCCGTGAAAACTATGTGGTGACGCAGCGGCACTGGTACCTGAACTCCACCGCCTCGCCCGATCGGGTTATGTGGAAGGAAACGGAGATCGATTCCTACGGAAGGCCCTGTATCACGGCTTCCATGGCCGTAAAGAGTCCCGAAGGAAAGGTTGTCGCCGTAGTGGCGGCCGACGTGAACTTTGAACAGATGATGTCTAATGTAATCGGCAGCGGGCTTGGAGAAACGGGAACCACCTTCGTTCTCGGCGCGACAAGAGATCTTGTGGCGTACAGCACTTTCATGAAGGACGTCGAAGCGCATAACGGTCTGTACAACGCTTTTGAAGATCACTTTAACGACCCGGAAAGCGTGCGAAAAAAGATCGATGACTGCGCCTTCGGCGACGGAGAGGCATTCCATGCGGAGCTTGACGGCAAAAAGATATACATGACCGCCCGTGTGATTCCCTCGACCGGCTGGCTGCTTTGCACCGCGATCAACGCGGAAGAAATCACGGAGCCCATCGGGATGGTCACGGCGCAATCTGACCAGCTGTTCGCCGACGCGCACGCAAAAATGACAGATGAATTCAAAAAGCTGTTCCTTAACATGATCCTTGCAATCATCGCGATTGCTCTTGTAGTCGCCGCGATCGCATATTTCATTTCACGCACTATCTCAAAGCCCATTATAAAACTGACGGACACTGTGAAGAACACCGGCGAAGGCGATTTTGACAAAAAATCGGAGATCGATACCTGCGACGAAATCGGCGACCTCGCGAGAGGCTTCAACAAGATGCAGGACGATCTGAAGCTCTATACAGAGAATCTGAAGACCGTCACCGCCGAAAAGGAACGGATCAGTGCCGAACTGAATGTGGCAACGCAGATCCAGGCAGATATGCTTCCGCGGATTTTCCCCGCTTTTCCGGAGAAGGAAGAGATCGACCTGTTCGCTTCCATGATGCCCGCGAAAGAGGTGGGCGGAGACTTCTATGACTTCTTCCTGACCGATGAAAACCATCTGGCAATGGTGATCGCGGACGTTTCAGGCAAGGGCGTGCCGGCGGCGCTGTTTATGGTAATCTCTAAAACGCTGATCAAAAACCGCGCCATGCAGGGCGGCACCCCGGCGCAGATTCTTGCCGATGTGAACAACCAGCTTTGTGAGGGCAACGACGCGGATATGTTCGTCACCTGCTGGCTGGGAATCTGCGACCTTTCAACCGGCATCATGACAGCTGCAAGCGCCGGTCATGAATTTCCCGCTGTGTGCGGCTCCGACAGAAAGTTTCAGCTTTTAAAGGATAAACACGGCTTTGTGCTGGCCGGTATGGAGGGCGCGCGCTACCACGATTATGAGATCCGGATGGAGCAGGGCGGCAGCATTTTCGTCTATACGGACGGCGTACCGGAGGCGACGGACGTCAACGGGAAAATGTTCGGTATTGACAGAATGCTGGAATCGCTGAACCGCCGCGCTGATAAAAAACCGAATGTATTCATTAAGGAGGTCAGCACCGCCGCAAAAGAATTCACGGGCGAAGCGTCTCAGTTTGACGACATGACCATGGTTGGAATGACCTGGTACGGAAAAGGTTGCAAAAAAACCGAATAATCACTTTTTTGCAGCATGCCGACGCTTTCAGACATATGAAGAATTCTCTTTTGTCTACCAAGGCAAACGGCGTTTCTTGTTGCTTTTCGGGCGGCATTCAGGCTGAATGTGGTAAAATAGGGCTTCAAAGGGGCCGCGCACCTACTTTGAGGCCCTGTTTTTGTTTTCAGCAGTCGAATACGGCCAAGACCACTGGCGTACTTTTTGCTTTTCTTTGCTCTGCAAAATCGTCCCAAAAGAGGTGTGTGCAGGAGACTCGAACCTGCCGAAACGGAAAAAGTGAAATCGTGCGAGAAGTTAGAAAATGCTTGTGCTCAAATATTGATTTTATACAGCTTTTATGATAATATAAATTGAAAAATTATATATTAATAAATATTCTAAATGAAGGAAAAAGCTATGAAAAAACTGATTTCCATTTTGCTTGTAATGATACTATGTGCGGCAAGCTTCATTTTCCACTCTCACGCCGAGAAGGTGTATAAAGATGAAACAACGCGCGAAACCGTGTCTGCGTTTTTTGAGGACTTATTCGGAAGGGCCGCCGATACTTTTGACAAAATCGGATTCTTTTTCGCGTCATTCAGGCACGACGAAGGGATCGCGGCCGTAAAAACAGGTCCAACATCCCTTGTCGCGAAGGGCTTTGAAAGCAGAGACGGGGACTTTTTCAAGGTCAGCAGCGGCTTCTCCGCGAAGGTCTACTGCGGGAACCGTCCCTTTCATCGCGTGACGCTGCGGTACGCCTCGACTCAACCGCTGAAACTCACAGTGACCGGCAAAGAGGGAAAGAACGACGTTGCGAACACCTTTTTCCTTGAAGCGGCGCAGGACGGCGTTTTCAGCGGGATCATCGAAAGCTATCTCTATGGCGGTACTGCGAAGAAACTCATTTCGCTGGACATTGAAACCTGCAGCGGAAAAACCGCCGAGGTCTCACTGAAGGAACTGAAAACCGAACGGCTGAAACCGCTTGCGGAGCATACCGTATATCTTGAAAACGACCGCTTCAAGCTCGGCATCCAGATGCTCTGGGGCGGAACCATCAGCTATCTTGAAGACAAGAGAGGTCAGGTTGACGGACTGACGAATCTCGTCAATAAGCACGACACCGGCCGCCTGATCCAGCAGTCATACTACGGCACGGGTTATATCGAGGGCGTCTATGACCCCGGCACTTCCTTCGGCACCGCGTGGAAGTATAATCCCGTGCAGGGCGGCGACCAGTTCGGAAACGGCGGCAGGCTGATTGATTACCGGCTTTCCGAAAATGCGTTATACATCAAGTCACAGCCGTGCGACTGGGCGCAGAATGCGGTCAGACTGCCGTTTTACACCGAGAACACCTACACGCTGGAGGCGGATCACATCCGCGTCGACAACCGCGCCGTCGATTTTTCGGGGTATACGCATACCTATGAATCACAGGAGCTGCCCGCCGTTTATCTGGTCAGCTATTTGGATGCGTTTACCTGCTACAACGGCGAACAGCCGTGGACCGGCGACGAACTGACCGTTTATCCCAATCTGGATTTCTGGGGGCCGCGCGGAACGCAGATCGCTTATTTCAAGGCGTGCAACACCGAAACATGGTGCGCCTGGTACAGCAGCGACGACGATTTCGGGTTTGGACTTTATGTGCCGAATGTCGATTCGCTCGGCGGCGGAAGATACGAGGAAGAAGTGCGGTCAAAAAGCGATACGGACAGTTCCACAAGCCAGGTTTCTCCGGGAAACATCTTTCGGATGACTGCTTATGCGCCGTTTGAATTCAGCTATCTGATGGCGACCGGTTCCGTTGAGGAGATCCGCGGCATTTTCACCGAAAACAAAGATTTTGCCGAAAACGCCGATCTCCACAAAGACAGCGTCAGCTTCCGGTTGCCGTCCGAACAAAGCGAAGTGACCCGTCTCGATTTTACCAACGACATGAACAGAGCCATGTATATGCCGGTCAACTGCGCCGTATCCCATGACGCGACGGAAAACGCGCTGAAGATCAGCTCAAACAGCCGCGGGGATGTGATGCTCACCGTTAACTATCTGGTCACCGGTTTTCACCTCCGGGCGGAAGACTATCCGACGCTGAAGATCGAATACATGATTCCCACAAGCAACAGCGCCGAAAGCTATAACAGCGAGATCTATCCCTGCGCCGGAGAGACGCTGAACCCAACGGCGGAAGCCATGATCTGGGTCGACGGACTTGCCGCGGACGGACAATACCACACGCTGGTGGTCGATCTTTCTGCGTCGCCGTACTGGCAGGGCGAAATTCACAGGCTTCGTTTTGACTATTTCAACGCATCCGCTCCCGGCGACGTCATGTATATCAAAAGCATAACGCTTGCATAAAAAACTGTCGACAAATTCCGGTTTGCAGAGGCGCGTGCCGTGTAACATATGGGCGCTTTTTCTATACGGCTTGTATTATTTCGGCGCTTTGTATGATTCGCTTTTAAGTTTTCAGTCTTCTATTCATTAACCGACGACAGGCATTCCTAAATGAATGCTGAAGACTCAGGACCGAAAAATGAACAGCCCTTGCAGGGACTTTCTTGCGCAGCGTGATTGAAATAATCATACTTTTCGGGTACAATCATTTCAACAGATCGGAGCTTGAGGAGACCTTTGGCATGGAAAAAGAGTTGTCTGAAATGACATTGGAAGAGTTATGGGAACGATTCCCCATTTTTCTTGCAGCACACGATGATCGGTGGAAAGACAGCTTCTGTGAGATTGAGAAAACGCTGACCGGACGATTATCTGATTATCCTGTTGAAAGAATCAGTCATATCGGGAGTACGGCGATACAGGATATATGGGCCAAAAATATTGTTGATGTGCTGGTTGAGATCTCTCAAAGTGTTGACATGAAAGATGTGGCGCGGATCTTGGAACAGAATGGCTTTACCGTCATGTCTTTTGAGGCAAACCGAATCTCACTCAATCAGGGATATACTGAAAACTGATTTGCGGACAAGGTGTATCATATCCATCTGCGATACGCAGGGGACAATGATGAACTATATTTCCGTGATTATTTGAATGAGCATCCTATCGTGGCAAAAGAATATGAAGCATTGAAGCTCCGGCTTTGGAAACAATATGAACGTAACCGGGATGCTTATACAGACGCAAAGACAGATTTCATCTCCAAATGGACGGCCCAAGCACGAAAGGAATACGCAGGCCGATACTGATAAAATCAAATTTGTCAAGGCATCCGGCGCGTATCATTTTAGCGCTTTTTCTATGGATTGTGTATCATTATGGCTCTCTTATAATGCTCCCCATAAAGTCTGACCTTTCAGGCTTTGAGGGGGCTTTCTTATGCTTTGCAATGGGCAACGAAAGATTTTTAAAAGTCGTGTATAGTTGAGTAGAGTTAAGTTGTATTTCACCCCTTGTTTCACCCAATTCTGATTTACGAATAAAACCAAACGCCCCAAAATGGGGCGTCGTTTTAATGATGTCTGTTCCATCTGCTTAACGCAGCGCAGAATCATTTCGCGGCCTTTTCCATCAGCCCGTTCTGCGATTTTGTGCATCTGCCCAATAATGCCTTCTTTCGCGTCGGCATACGCATCTTTTTGTTGCGCACATCCCATTGCGGGCAGAATACGCTTCGTGTTGCGGGAAGCGGCAGAAATGAAAGGTCCGCCATCCCGGGATGGCGGACAATGCAGCTCAAAAGAGCAGGCGTGGTGTTTGCAAACAAAACGCATTATTCTGCGGATGCTTTCCTGATATACCGCTTGAAAAAGGCAATTGCGGGGCCGAACGAAGAAATGGGAAGCCTCTCGTTTGTGGCATGGGCGCAGAGCAGCAGATCGGCGTCCATCCGGAACGGAGAAAACCTGTAGATGTTTTCACAAACGGGCTCATAGGTGCAGGCGTCGGTTCCGGCGATCACAAGCATCGGCGCAACGATATTGTCGCTGCTTTCCTGCTGGCAGAGTTCTTCAATGACCCGATAGGCCTTTGAATCCGTGGGAGAGACGGCGGACGCCTCTTTTTTCTTCAGGCAGTTGATTTCAATCTCCTTGTTTCTCACACACGTTCGGATATGACGGATCACATCTTCGGTTGACACCCCCGGCATCATACGGAAATTGACTGTGACGGATGCTTTCTGCGGAAGCACGTTTGCAGCCGGGCTGCCCGACAACATGGTGATGCCCGTGGTTGTTCGCATCATGCTTGCCGCGAGAGGGATCTGCTTCATGGCGGCCTTCATCAGCGGCTTCAGTGCCGGAAGGTTGCAGGCGAGAAGCCGAACGGGATAAGTGGCGTTCCTGCCGACGTTCTGAATCATGTCCATCAGGTGGGGCCTGATTTCCGCCTTGAACTGATGACGGTCAAGATCCTTGATGACGTCTGCAAGCGCGACGACTGCGGAGTGCTTCGGCGGCTGTGAAGAATGACCGCCCTTTGCGCTGATGCTGATTTCAATATCCGCGTAGCCTTTTTCGGCAACGCCGACGCCGCACAGACATTTCTGATTGATGATCCCTTTCAAATTTACGGGAAGCATGGCGCCGCCTTCATCTATGACGGAATCCAGATGGACCCCCCTTGCTTTCAGCGTTTCCATGATTGCTTTTGCACCGCCGGTTTCGCTCATGGAGACTTCTTCGTCCTGACCGAAAAGCAGATAAACGTCTCTTTCCGGTGCAAAGCCTTCGGCAAGCAGGGTTTCAACCGCTTCCATCACACCGATCAGATGGTTTTTCATATCAACAGCGCCGCGGCCCCAAATGAATTCGCCGTCATTGAACCCGCTGAAGGGCGGGTGTGTCCAGTCGGTTTCGGTGCCTTCCGAGATGGGAACCACATCCTGATGTGAAAGCAGCGCGATCGGGTCCAGGTCGCTTCGTTTGCCCTTCCAGCGATAAATGAGGTTCGCCTCCTCGACGACTTCTTTCTCCAGCCGTTCGTGCACCAGCGGGAATGCTTTATCAAGGAAAGCGTGAAATCTTTCAAACTGTGAAAAATCGACGTTTTCTTTTTCGGGATAGCTGACGGTGGGGATGGAAATTGCTTCGCTTAAATGTGCGCACGCTGTTTCAACATCAACGGTTTCATCGGGCAATGCACACAGGTCTTTCTTTTCCGGTTTGAACACAGCAGCCCGGACCGCGTTGATTGCGGCAAGCGCGCCGGAAGCGCCGAGGATGGAAAACTTCACTGCTTTTTTCATATACAAGCCTGCCTTTCGGTTTTGATCCGCGGTCGCCGTTCAGTGAGACCATTTGGTATCGGGATATGCAGAATGATCGATCGATTCATGCGCAAGCACTTTGCACGGTTCGTTGACTTTGAATGTATAGATGTTCCTGTAATCCATATTGGCGACCAGCTTCATTGTGCCTGCGTCGGTGTTGTAAACCGCGCTCCACAAAGCGTTTACGCTCCACGGATATTTGTCGTGCTTGTAATTCAGTTTCACATAAGAAAGCAAGTCCATGGCTTCCAGCTCTGAAAGGATGCCGTCTTTTGCGCGCAGCACGGTTTTGACCGCCTCGACGCGGTCAAAACCGTGCTGTTCAATCTTGAAAGCGCCGACGTCCTTTGTCAGGCTGAAGTTTGCGGCATACTGCTGCTTGAGGCCGTCGTCTTCAAAAACAGAACCGGAAACGGGATAGGCTGCACTGCCGCGTTCATAAACGTGCAGCGCATGATCGATGTATTCGATGACGACGCTCCTGCCGCTTGCGTCAATGATCTGATAATGATAATTCGTCCACAGAGAATCATGCATGTTGAACTTTTGAAACAGGGCCACGGCTTCGTTCACATTGGCGCAGGTATCCAGCACGGCCCGGATCATCGCGGTCGTTGTGATGTCCTTTTTGCCGGGGTCCTTTTGATTGGTGGCTTTTGCTCTCAACTGCGAAACAGCAATCGCAAGCCCTTTCTCATTCATACCGTCCACGCAGCAATAGGGCGCCAGAAGTGCCCGGTACCTGTTGAACCGGTGAAGCCGCAGAGCGTTGCCGTAAGCCATAAAATTGGTGTCGACGACGGAAACAGAAGCGTATCCGCAATCGGGATGCGTCCAGACAACAAAGCAGGGTGCGGTTTTGAAATCAAAGTTCCTTGCCAGCAGATGGTTCCCCTCCGCCGTATACGCTTCAAATGTTGTGCAGCCCGCGCCCTGATCCGTGCCGGGTTTGAACAAGCACAGCCCGAGCGTCAGTGCATCGGCGGCAAACGCCGTCAATTCGCCGATCGAAGATACGCCCTTGTTCAGAAGCTCCGGCAAATGATAATCATTCCGGTAATCCAGCAGATAGATATTGTTGTCCAGCTTTTTTACGGAACGCAGGGTTGCCGATTTGTTCTTTCTTAAATTATGTAACCTTTGCATCATTCGCAAATCCCTTTCCTGTTTGTTTTTATCATTATACACCACTTTCACTGATTTTTCAACTCGCAAAGGCACCATAGGATTCCTGAACTTTTTACGTCAAATCTCACTGCGGCACAGCGGACCCGGATTGCTTTTTTGCCGGACTGTATCTCCTGTACCGTCACGGAGGAAAGGCGCGGCGTTATCACCGGCAATGTCACAGCCAACAGCCTGACACTTCCAACAAACTTCACACGGCCGTACAGCAAAGTGAGCGGGACGCCGGGTCTGTTTGGCAACATGGAAACGACCAGCGGCCGGTCCTGTTGGAACGGGTGATATACCGTTGACGCGCATCGATTTACAAAAAATTGAGGGAAACGGTTGAAAACTTTATACTTTTCGGGTATAATCGTCTCAATAAATTGAGATTTGAGGAGAAACTTATTGTAGAGCTTAAAGCGATCACGGAAGATAATTACATCGATGCGTTTAATCTCAAACTGGCACCCGGTCAGGAGCAGTTTGTGTCTCATCCGATCCGGAGCCTTGCGCAGGCATATGTATACAGAAATCAGTGCCAGCCGTTTGGAATATATGCGGAAGGCAAGATGATCGGCTATGTCATGGTGATTTACGATTATGATATCCCGGAGTATGATATTTGGCACATGATGATTGAAGAATCCATGCAGGGGCGCGGTTACGGTCGTGCGGCTTTGGATCAGGTGATTGCGTATATCAGGACGAAGCCCTTCGGCGACTCGAACAGAATCGCATTGACCTGCAACAAAAACAATCCCACAGCAAAAAGGCTGTATGAAAGCAAGGGCTTTTCTGCGACCGGCGCAGAGGATGACGATAAAATCGAACTTGTTATAACGGCGGAGTGACAAATTCCGTTTGCCGAGGGGGCGGCTCGCATTCTTTCGGCGCATCATTTCAGAGCGTCGGCGCAGAAACATCATCGTGCGCACAACGCCGACACCGTAGAAGAACACCAACTTTGCTTGTCTGCCGGGGCAAGAGGGAAGTTAAAGGGGCAATTACAACCATGATGGATATTTGTATGCTCAGCAATACCTATGACGTTCGCACACTTTCACGCGCGGATATTGACAGCATTTTTGAGCTTTGTCAGAGGAATACACAGTATTATCGGTACTGTGAAGCTGAGCCGACGAAAGAGCAGATCAAAAATGATATGCAATTGCTTCCGCCGGGCGTCCAACCGTCTGACAAGTATTATATCGGCTTTTTTCTGAAGAACGATCTTGTTGCCGTCATGGATCTGGTCGATGGTTATCCTGAAGAACCGTTTGTGTTTATCGGTTTCTTTATGATGAAGAAAGCGCTTCAGGGGCAAGGAATCGGAACGGCAATCATTCAAGAGTGTTCTGCGTATTTCAAAACGCTCGGAAAAACAACGATACGCCTGGCCATTGATAAAGGGAACCCGCAATCTGCCCATTTCTGGAAGAAAAACGGCTTCATTGTGATTCGGGAAGTCGAACGGGGAGACTGGACGCTCCTTGTTGCCGATAAATTGCTCTGACAACTTCAAATTTGCGGGTGCTTTTCGCCGGCACGCATTTGCGCGTACGCACACGCCATGGCCTCGATTGGCTGAAAAACATGGATATCAGCGGAGTTCGGCCTCTAAATCCTCCGCTTAATAAATGAAAACCAAGGAGAACTGAAAAATGAAAAAGAAACTTTTGTCCGCAGCCGCGGATACCAAACTGCTGTTTCGCAGCGTGCCGTCCGTCATCACGGCGCTTTTTACGATCTCTGTCGTGGTCATGAACATTCTTGCAAACAAGACGATCTATCAGAACGACTTTCTTGCGATCGACGGGGGCATTCTGGTATCCTGGCTGTCGTTTTTATGCATGGACATCGTCACCAAGGCCTTCGGCCCCAAGGCGTCCACCAAGCTGTCGGTCTTTGCCATGCTGGTGAATCTGTTCACCTGTCTGATGTTTTATGCGGTCAGCAGGATTCCGACGGAAGCGGATTTTACCGCGTTCAACACCGTTGTCGGCGGAACGTGGTTCATCCTTCTTTCCAGTACCGTCGCGTTCATCAGCTCGGCGGTCATCAATAATTTTCTGAACTGGAGCATCGGCCGCCTGTTCCGAAGGAACCCGGACGGCAAGCTCGCGTTCATGGCGCGCAGCTATGTGTCGACCTTCATCGGTCAGTTCTGTGACAATTTCATTTTTGCAGCGCTGACATTCATGGTCTTTGCGCCGATTTATTGGGACGGGTTTCACTGGACGTTTATCCAGTGCGTCACCTGTTCGCTGTTGGGCGCGGTGCTGGAATTGTTGATGGAGGTCGTGTTCTCGCCGATCGGTTATGCCGTGCTCAAAAGCTGGAACCGCGACGGCGTCGGCGCTGATTATCAGCAGGGGGCGGCGGCATGAAGGTGATCGTGACCGGCAGTGCCGGCGGCATCGGCGCGGCCGTCTGCAGCCGCTTCCTTTCGCTTGGACACACGGTGGTCGGCATCGACGTGCGGCCCGCCGTGATCGCTGCGCCGGGGTACGTCCATGTGCAGGCGGATATCCGGGATGCGCAGGCTCTGCCGGACATTGACGACGCCGCGATCCTGTTCAACAACGCCGGCACGCAGAACAGCGGCGACGACATCGGCAACAATCTGCAGGGGACCATCAATGTGACGGAAAAGTATCTTCACAGTCCGGCGCTGCGGTCGATCCTGTTCAATGCGTCGGCCTCGGCAGTGTCGGGGCAGGAATTCCCGGTGTATGCCGCGTCCAAGGCGGGTGTGCTGGGGTACATGAAAAACGTGGCGATCCGGCTGGCGCCGCGCGGCGTCACGGTCAACGCGCTGAGTCTGGGCGGGGTGTATACGCCGCTGAACGACCCGGTGGTGAACGACCCGGAAAGCTGGGCAAAGATCATGGCGGTCACGCCGCTGAAAAAATGGATGACGCCCCGGGAGGTTGCCGACTGGGTCGTGTTCCTGACGGTGCAGAACCGCTCGATGTCCGGGCAGAACCTGCTCATTGACAACGGCGAGCATGACCTGATCCCTACCTTTGTCTGGCCGAAAGACTGATCGGAGGAACCGCACATGAAAATTATGTTTGTTTGCCTGGGCAACATCTGCCGCAGCCCGATGGCGGAGTTTGTTCTGAAGGACCTGCTGAAGACGGCGGGACGGACCGATGTGCTTGTCGAATCCGCCGCGACCAGCGACGAGAACATCTTTCGCGGCACGGGTGCGCCGGTCTATCCGCCCGCAAAGCGGGAGCTGGCAAAGCACGGCCTGTCATGTGACGGCAAACGCGCCGTGCAGCTGCAGCGCGCCGACTATGATCGGTATGACCTGTTCCTTTGTATGGACGACAGCAATGTCCGCAGCGTAAAGCGCATTCTCGGCGGCGACCCGGCCGGCAAGGTGAAAAAGCTGCTGGATTACAGCGACACCCCCGGCGACGATGTGGCAGACCCGTGGTACACCGGCGACTTTTCCACCGCGTACCGCGACATTTTGCGCGGATGCAAAGGATTGATGAATCATATTTGATAGTTTCGTTTCCAAGAAAAATGGAACCGCTCGGAGCTTTTCCGAACGGTTCACGTTTATTTATTAATATCAATGTATTCAGCCTCAACGGACGGAATGGTAATCGTGCTTCCGAGAACAGTGATATAAGTCGTAGTTCCTGTACACTTTCCATAGAAAGTAACAATATCGTCCTCTAATATCCTATCTGCGCCATCCGGAAGATTAAAATATACATAGACAACATCATCCCAATTACCATATTTATCCTTCGTTACGGCAATTCTATACTCGGATGAAATCCAACTGTGTTCAGATACTTGAATAACGCTTCCTGTGAATTTTACATATCTACCGTCATATTGGTCAGGGTTCCTTGCTATACTTTTGTAATCCACTGATTCACACGAAGATTTATAATCATTTTCAATTTCTTTATCGGTTTTTCTTTCTGTTGTTTCTTCATCGGTCAAGTTGTTTTTTGAATTCTTTTTGGAGTCACCAGTGTTTTCTACCGTGCTTTTTGACGATTGATCAGAATCATTTTTGTCATTGAGCACAGAATTTATTATTCCAAAAACAAATAAAGCGGCGATAACAATTAAAATGATCTTCCATTTTGATGGCTTTTTTTGTGGGCGTTCTGGTTCTGTATAATAACTACCAGTTATTCCGTATTTTTCTTTTGTTTCTCTTATTTTTTGAATGATCTCATCATCTTGTTTTTCTGCAAACTCAAAACCGCAGTTTTTACAAAAACGGTCAGTTTCATCGACAACGCGATGGCATCTTGGACAATTCATTACTTAACTCCCTCGTATTTGTTCTGCATGGTTATTTCTTCTTCCCTTTTGTCTGCTTGCCTTTTTTCTTTTTGCCTTTTTTCTTCTTGCTCAGCCCGAGCTTTTTGCGAAGCTTGCGCTTCATCTGGCGAAAGGCCCATTGGAACGGGTGGCGTTTGATCTGCTGCTTTTCTTTGCTCAGGTCGCGGATGGTCTGCTTCGCCTCCATCAGGCGCTCGTTCTTTTCTTTGAAGCGGGCGCGATAAAACAGGGCGGCGGAGCGGCCGCGCTCGATCTTTTCTTCATCGGTCAGGGCGTCCCAGCCGCGCACCACGCCGGGGTATTCGCGCGAGGCGGCGATTTTGTCATACGGCGTTTGGCCGTCCGCATAGGTGTGCTCATAGATCGTGTCGAGCCCAAGCGTCTTATGCAAAAAGTCATGGTAATGCGCAAAGCGTTCTTTGTGGCCCTTGTGGACCGAATCAAAGTCGGTGCGTTCAAACAGGTCAAAGAGCGTTTCTTTTTTGCCGATCTCCTGCTGCAGCAGCATCGGGATGTTGTGGTACTTTGCAAGCTCCCAGACGCGCTGGTCAAACGGAACGATCAGCGACGGCACGCCGGCCAGCACGGCGGCGACGTTGCCGTGGATGCGGGAACCGAACGAGAAATCCACGTTCTTTTTGAAATAGTCGATCCAACCGGGAATGTTGGTGAAGGTCACGGCTTTGTTGAGGTCATAGATCTTGCTGTCCTGCAGCTCCGGCTTCAGCCCGTCGATATAGCTCATGCGGATGTCGTCGATCTGCTGCTGCACATAGATCATGTTCGGGAACTGCGCCATGCTCTTCTTTTCAAATTCCAGGAACGGCTGATACTTTTCCAGCGTTTCAAACTCGATCTTGGAATTGAACGCGACGACGGAATCTTTGGTCAGGATCGTCTTTTTGACCTCCGGCAGCGTGTCGCCCCAGGTGAACATGGACGGGCAGCCGATCACGGTGTAATCCCGCTCCGGCATAAAGCCCAGGTCCTTGAGAAATTCGCCGGTGATCTCACCGCGCACGCCGATCATGGGCGATTTTTCAAGCACAGCCTTGCAGAAATCCCGCGCCTCGTCGTTATACTTGTAGTATTTGGAAAAGCGCTGGTTGCTCAACTGGCGCTGAATGCCGACGCCGATGACGCAGCAGGGGATCTTCAGCAGCTTCACAAAGTCGCGCAGCAGCGTCAGTTCCTCATGGTTCTTGACCTTAAAGGCGTTCGCCAGCGGAATGAGGAAATAGTCATAGGTCGCGTTGACGCGCTCCGCCCAGGCTTTGGTCGGCTTTTCACGGTGGGCGCTGAAATAGTCAATGGTGGTGTTGTCGTCCACCAGCAGACTGCGCGTGATGCTGTTGGTAAAAATCATGTTGCCGATGTTGCCGCCGGTATGATTTTCAAAAATGAACTGCTCCGAGCTCATGTTGAGCAGCGGATCGATCGCGCCGCGCATCAAAATTTTCATGGCGTACCTCCGGGTCGAGGGGGATCGTTCCCCTTTGATTTTTATATTATACCACAAAACAAAACGGATTGCAACCGTTCACAGCGGTGATTTTGCAGATTGAACAAGATCGAAAAACAAGGTGCAGCGCATATTCGCTTTCGCCGGCGCATAGGCTGGGATGAAAGGAGCTGTGTGCTATGGAAGAGATCGCCGCTGCTGCGCCGCATACGCTGATGCTTGAAAACCGAAACCGCCTTTGCCTGACCGGCGTGACGGATGTTGACAGCTTTGACGAAACGACGGTCATTGCCGCCACTGCGCTGGGGGCGCTGACCATTTCCGGTGCCGACCTGAAGATCAGCACGCTGAATACCGAAACCGGTGAGCTGCTGGTGCAGGGACAGATCAACGCCCTGGTTTATCTGGAGCAGCCGCAAAAGGGCGGCTTTTTTTCGCGGGTGTTTCGATGAGCTACAGTGAACCGCTTGTGCGGCAGACGCAGGTATTTCTGGTGTTTTTCGGCGCCGGCTGCCTGCTGCGGCTGGTGTTTTCCGCATTTGATTTTTTGCGGCTGCTGTGCGGCGAAAAGCGGGTGGCCGCCTATGTGAGCGACACGCTGTTTTGTTTCACGGCGCTGCTGGTGCTGTTCTTTTTGTTTTTGGCATTCACCAACGGGCGGGTCCGCCTGGTGCTGCTTGGGGCGGCGGGGGCCGGCTTTGCGGTCACACAGCGGTGCGTGGGGCGGCTTTTGCAGGCTGCGGGAACAGCGCTTGCCCGGTGGGTCTGGCGCGCCGCCGGGGTGCTGTTGCTGCCGTTTTTGACGGCCTGGCATGATGTTTGCAGCGGTGCGCTGTGGTGCGTGCGCAGCGTGCGGCGCCTGTGCTTGAGCGCGAAAGAAAGGCGTGCCGCAAAGCGAAAACCGCACGCTGCCGGGGAAAAGAAGCACGACGCAAAGAGGCAAAGCAAAAAAAGAGAAAAAAAGCATGAAAAATTGTTGCAAAACCACAAATTTCCTCTTGCAAAATCTTGAAAAATCAGTATAATAAATAGGTATATAGAATGCGGTAGTTTGAGAACTTCTGAGATGAGTATGAAAAATAAAAGGGGATGCAGGCTTTGCAAAAGGGCGCAGGTTCAAAAAAAAGCAGGAATTTTCGGTTGACGCCGAAGCGGTCGTTCAGCATTCTGCTGTGCTTGTTGGTGATCGTTTTTGTCAGCGTGATCGCAGTCAGCAGCATTATGAATTACAGAACCGCCAGGGAGTATCAGGCCCAGGCCGCGCAAAAAGAAAAAGAAGCGCAGGAAAAGCTGGAAGAGAACGAGGCGTTGGAGCGTCGCCTGAATGAAGAAAATCTTGATGAATACATTGAAAAAATCGCGCGGGAACAATACGGCTATATGCGGCCGGGCGAACGTGTGGTCTTTGATTCATCGTTTGGAAATTGAAGACATCTGGGAGGGGTATCGATTTTATGCTTGAAATCGGTCAAATCGTTGAAGGAAAAGTCACGGGGCTCACAGGCTTTGGCGCGTTTGTCAGTCTGCCGGAAGGGAAAAGCGGCATGGTTCACATTTCCGAGGTCTCTAATGTCTTTGTCAAGGATATCAAGGACCACCTGGCAGAGGGGCAGGACGTAAAAGTGAAGATCATCGGGATCAGCCCGGAGGGCAAGATCAGCCTGTCGATCAAAAAAGCGATGGAAGCGCCCAAGGAGCCGCCGCGTCCAAAGCGCAGCCGTTCCCGCACGCCGAATGTGTGGCAGGGACAGCCCGAACGCCAGAGCAGTGAGAACATGTCCTTTGAAGATATGATGGCGCGATTCAAACAAATCAGCGATGACAAGCAAACCGATCTCAAGCACGCGCGCGAGACCAAGCACGGCGGCGGGTATTCCCGGCGCGGCGGCCGCGGCGGAAACTGAATGGTTCGGCGACTGTCGGTTTGACCGGGAGCGGTCAAGTCGACGGCCGCCCTTTGTGTGAATAAGAAAGGATGATTCCATGAAAAGAAAACTGCGGTCGGCGCTTGCAATGCTGCTTGCCCTGTGTCTGGTTTGCACGGCATTTGCTGTGCCGGCATTTTCATTTGGAGAGACCGATATTCCAACGGTGTATGTGCAGGGCTTCGGCATGCAGATCGTTGCCACTGCCGGCGATGAAAACAGCGAGTCGTATTATCCGGCGGTCTTTCCGGATAATTTTGCCGAGACGGTCATTCGTGACATGAAACAGCCGTTTCTCAAAGGCATGGCCGGGAACTGGGATGACTTCCATCAATACGTGATCGACGTGTTTGTCGGCCTGTTCGGAAAGCTTGCGCCGGATCACAACGGCGATGTGACCGACGGCTCCGGCACCATTCTGAAAGGATATCCGGTTGAGCCAAACCCCGGGCAGACGGCTTTTTCCACCAGTCAATATCTGTTTGAATTTGATTGGCGGATCGATCCGATGGAGGTTGCAGTCACGCTGAATGATTACATCGAGCGCGTGAAGGAAGCGACCGGGTATGACAAGGTCAACCTGATCGGCCGGTGCCTCGGCAACAATTTGCTGCTGGCATATCTGAAGCAGTTCGGGTACGGCTCGGTGGCGCGTGTCGCGTTTTATTGCGCCGGGTTTGATGGCTTTGAGTTTTTCGGCGCGCTTTACAGCGGGAACCTTGTGATCGATGCGAATGAACTGAAATCATATCTGGATACCGGCGGGCGCGAAACGCTGCTTGTGGATCAGCCGTATTTGCAGGAAGCGTTGATCATCCTGGTGAAGATTCTGAATGCGTCCTATATTCTGGATGCCGGAACGCTGGCGCTGAACGCCTATTTTGTGCCGGAGTTTCAGGATTATATTCTGCCGGAGCTTTTGCGGAAAACCTTTGGCGCCTGCCCCGCCATGTGGAGCTTTGTCGGCGACGAAATGTATGAAGAAGCCAAGCGGTATGTCTTTGGCGGGCAGGAAGACGGCTGGGCCGGCCTGATTGAAAAGATCGACCGCTATCATTACGAGGTCATGTGCCAAACGCCGCAGATCATCGAGGACGCGATTGCGCAGGGCATTAAGGTCTATGTGTTCACGAAGTACGGGTGCGGGATGCTTCCGCTGACGGATGACGACGGACAAAACGGCGACAGCCTGGTTACGGTGCGGAATTCCTCACTTGGAGCAACGGTCGCGCCGCTCAGCGGCACACTGCCCGTGCAGTATCTGCTGCAGCAAAAGAAAAAGGACGGCGGCCGGTATCTGGACCCCGCCCACCAGGTGGACGCATCCACCTGTCTGCTTCCGGACCACACATGGTTCCTGCGAGGCATCTATCACTCGACAAATCCGGAATGTGTGGAGCAGTTGATTGCACTGGTGCTGCGCAGCGAGGAGTATGTCACCGTCTTTGACTATGAGGAATACCCGCAGTTTTTGAAGTATCAGAAGGCGTCGGAAACCCTCGGAAAAGACGAGGCGCTCAAGCCGGTGACGCTGCTGGATCAGCCGCGCATCACAGATCGCCTTTTGACAATCTGGAAGTTGGTTCCGCGCCTTTTGAACAAGCTGGCCGTGCGCACACGGACCGTGCTGCGCGGATGAAATATGAATCAATTGTAAATATTGACACGCTGGCTTGACTTTATCGAGTCAGCGTGTTAACATATTAGCATGCTAAATCGCGGCGGAGTGTTCCGCAACAAAGGAGGAAATGTTATGCTGAACCACTGTGAGGGTTCTGTTGACCGGCTGTATGAGGCGATCCTGCGCCTTGACAGCAAAGAGGAGTGCCGCAGCTTTTTTGAAGACCTTTGCACGATCCGTGAGATTCTGGATATGGCGCAGCGACTGGAAACGGCAATGCTGCTTGACAGCAAAATGAGCTATCTGGACATTGCAAAGGATTTGAAGATCAGCACGGCTACGATCGGCCGGGTCAGCAAGTGCCTGCACTATGGCAGCGGCGGTTATCGGCTGGTGCTGGATAAGCTGAAGGAGAAAGGGGACGATGCCTGATGGAACGTGTGAAACTGAACACCGGTGAGGCGCTGGTTCCCGCGCTGCGGGCGCTGTATGAGCGCAGCGGCTACAGCCGATACAAAATGAGCAAGTTTGAGGAATATGACCTCTATGTGCGCAACAAGGATTTTCTGGTGTCTGACAGCGTCATCACCTTTACCGACACCAACGGTCGCCTGATGGCGCTGAAACCGGACGTGACGCTGTCGATCGTCAAAAACAGCAAGGATACGCCGGGCTTTGCCCAAAAGGTTTATTATCAAGAGAATGTCTATCGTATTTCAAAAGGGACCGCATCGTTCAAAGAGATTGAACAGGTCGGGCTGGAGTGCATGGGCGACCTGGATGCTTATTGCATTTTTGAGGTGCTGTCGCTTGCCTGTGAAAGCCTGCGGATGATTTCGCCCGACGCCGTGCTGGATTTGTCGCACCTGGGCATTGTGTCGGCACTGCTGGACGATCTGTCACAGCCGCCAGAGGTGAACGAACAGCTTTTAAAGTGCCTGGGTGAAAAAAACCCGCACGAGCTGCGGCGCATCTGTGCAGAAAACGGGGTCGTGCCCGAAAAGACGGCGCGCCTGGTTGCACTGGCAGAGACCTACGGACCGCCGGCGCAGGTGCTGCAGGCGCTGGATGCACTGGATCCGCCGATGCCGGACCGCGCCCCGCTGGATGCGCTGCGCACACTGGTCGGCTGGTTTGACGGCACACCCTATGCCGGAATGCTGCGGCTGGATTTTTCGGTCGTGAGCGCGATGAAGTATTACAACGGCGTGGTGTTCAAGGGCTTCGTTCCCGGGGTACCGGAAAGCATTCTGTCCGGCGGGCAATATGATCACCTGATGAAAAAGCTGCACCGCGCATCGGGCGCCATCGGTTTTGCCATGTATCTGGACCTGTTGGAGCGGTTTGACCGGTGTGATCCCTATGATGTGGATACGGTTTTGCTGTATGATGAAACGGCCGACTTGAACGGCCTGATGGCGGCGGTTGCGGGCCTGCAGGCGGACGGCTGCGCAGTCAGTGCACAGCGGACGCTGCCGGAAAAATTCCGTGCGCGGCGTGTGCTGCAATACAAAGACGGCGAGGTGATTCCGGTTGAATGACATGCTGAATGTGGCGCTGCCAAAGGGGCGCCTGGGTGAAAAGGCCTATGCCATGATGGAGACGGCGGGTTTTCCTTGCCCTGCCATCAAAGAGAATAACCGCAAGCTGATTTTTGAAAACGAGGCCGTCGGCGTGCGGTACTTCTGGGTGAAGCCGTCTGACGTTGCGATCTATGTGGAGCGCGGCGCGGCGGACGTCGGCATCGTCGGCAAAGACATCCTTTTGGAGTATGCGCCGGAGGTCTATGAACTGCTGGACCTGCAAATGGGCAAATGCCGCATGGCAGTGGCCGCAAAAGAGGATTTTCACGACGACCGGCGCCGCACGCTGGTAGTGGCGACAAAGTTCACCCGCATCGCGCAGGATTATTACGCTTCGCTCGGCCGTGACATTGATATCATCCACCTGAACGGGTCCATCGAGCTGGCGCCGATCCTCGGCCTGAGCGACGTGATCGTGGACATCGTTGAAACCGGGACGACCCTGCGTGAAAACCACCTGATTCCGATTGAAACGATCGTGCCCATCAGTGCGCGGCTGATCGCGAACAAGGCCGCGTTCAAATTTAAAAATGAAAAAATCGAAGCCATTGTTCAAAGCATGGCAAAGCAACTGGAGGAGAAAGCATGATTCGGATTCTGAAAGTCGGCGAAGTAGCGCCGCAGGAAATCTTTGCCCGGGCGGTGCCGAGCGTGGATGTGCACGCCGTGGTGGCTGAGATCATCGCCGACGTCCGCGCCAACGGCGACGCCGCGCTGCGGGCTTATACCGCACGGTTTGACGGCGCTGAACTGGACGCGCTTGCCGTCACGAAGGAAGAGATCGACGCCGCGGTTGCGTCTGTGGAGCCGCGGTTCCTTGACATATTGGAGCGTGCGGCCGCCAACATCCGCAAATTCCACGCCCGTCAGGTGCGCAACAGCTTCATCCTCAATGATGAAAGCGGGATCGTCATCGGGCAAAAGGTCATTCCCGTGGACTGCGCCGGGCTATATGTGCCGGGCGGCACGGCGGCGTACCCGTCCACCGTTTTGATGGATGCGATCCCGGCGAAGCTGGCCGGCGTCAAACAGGTGGTCATGGTCACCCCGCCGGGAAAGGACGGCCGCGTGAACCCGGTGATCCTTGCGGCGGCAAAGGTGGCGGGCATCGACCGCATCTTTAAGGTCGGCGGCGCCCAGGCCATTGCGGCGCTGGCATACGGCACCGAAAGCATTCCGAAGGCGGACAAGATCGTCGGCCCGGGCAACGCCTTTGTGGCCGAAGCAAAGCGGCAGGTCTACGGCACCGTGTCGATCGACATGATTGCCGGCCCGTCCGAGATTCTGGTCGTCAGCGACGGCAAGACCGACCCGCGCCACTGCGCAGCAGATTTACTTTCGCAGGCGGAGCACGACAAGCTGGCGTCCGCCGTGTTGGTGACGGACGACATGGACTTTGCCAAAGCGGTGCAGGCCGAGCTGGAGCGGCAGATCCCGCTGCTGGACCGCGCCGAGATCGCCCGCGCCTCCATCGACAGTAACGGCAAGATCATCGTGGCCGACGACCTGCGGCAGGTGATCGAGATTGCGAACGAGATCGCGCCGGAGCATCTGGAGCTGTGCGTGGACAACCCCTTTGACTATCTGGATTCCATCCGGCACGCCGGGTCGATCTTCATGGGCCGCAACTGCCCGGAGGCGCTGGGCGATTATTTTGCCGGGCCGAACCACACGCTGCCCACCAGCGGCACGGCAAAGTTTTCCAGTCCGCTGTCGGTGGACGACTTTGTGAAAAAGACGCAGTATACCTATTATACCAAAAACGCGCTGCGCCGGGTTGCCGACGATGTTGCGTACTTTGCACGGCAGGAGGGCCTGACCGGCCATGCCAGAAGCGCGACGGTGCGCTTTGAGACCGAAGAAAGCGGGGCGGATGCATGAGCAGATTCTTCAGTGAAAAATATGCCGCACTGACCCCGTACACCCCCGGCGAACAGCCGACCGACAACGAATATGTCAAGCTGAACACCAACGAGTCGCCCTTTCCGCCGTCGCCGAAGGCGATTGCCTGTGCCGCCGAAGAGGCCGCACGGCTGGAGCTGTATTCTGATCCGACGTGCCGAAAGCTGGCCGAACGGCTGGCGAGTCACCTCGGGCTCGATTTTGACGAGGTCCTGATGACGAACGGCTCCGACGAAATCTTGAACTTTGCGTTCATGGCCTTTTGCGACAGGGATCATCCGGCGGTGTTCCCGGATATCACCTACGGGTTTTATCCCGTGTTTGCCGAACTGAACAGCGTGCCGTATGCCGAGATCCCGCTCAAAGCGGATTTCACCGTTGACGTGAACGACTATCTCGGCGTCGGCAAAACGATCTTTCTTGCGAACCCCAACGCCCCGACCGGTCTTGCGCTTTGCCGTGACGACGTGGAAAAAATCGTCAAGAGCAATCCGAACAGTGTCGTCGTTGTGGACGAGGCGTATGTGGACTTCGGCGGCGAAAGCTGCATCGGGCTGATTCATCAATATGACAACCTGCTGGTGACGCAGACGTTTTCCAAGTCCCGTTCCATGGCGGGCGCGCGGCTGGGCTTCGGCGCCGGATGCAAAGAGCTGATCCGCGACCTCAACACGATCAAGTATTCCACGAACCCCTACAACGTCAACCGAATGACGATGGCCGCGGGGTACGGCGTGCTGGAGGATGAGGGCTACACGCGCGAAAACTGCGCTGTAATTATCGAAAACCGCGCCTATACGACCGATGCGCTGCGTGCGCTCGGCTTCACGGTACTGGATTCCAGGGCGAACTTTGTGTTTGCAAAGGCGGACTGGATCGGCGGCGGCGACCTGTATCGCGCGCTGAAGGACCGCGGCGTTCTGGTGCGTCACTTTGAACGCGAACGTCTGAAAGACTATAACCGCATCACGATCGGTTCCCGCAGCCAGATGGAAACGCTGCTGACGACGATCGAAGCGATTCGGGAGGATTTGAAATGAGAACAACGACCATCACACGCAAAACCGCAGAAACCGACATCACGCTGACCCTTTCGCTGGACGGCAGCGGCAGCAGCACGGTGGATACCGGCGTCGGTTTCCTTGACCATATGCTGACGTTGTTTGCGAAGCACGGCGGGTTTGACCTGACCGTGACCTGCAAGGGCGACACCCAGGTCGACTTCCACCACAGCGTGGAGGACATTGCCATCGTCCTCGGACAGGCGGTCAATGAATGCCTTGGCAGCAAAAAGGGCATCACCCGCTACGGCAGTATGCTGCTGCCGATGGACGAGGCGCTGATTCTGACGGCGATCGACCTGTCCGGCCGCGCGTGTCTTGCGTTTGACCTGACGCTTCCGGCGCAGAAGGTCGGCGACTTTGACACCGAACTGGTGGAGGAATTCTTCCTCGGCTTTGTGCGCAACTGCCCGTGCGCGCTGCACATCCGGCAGCTTGCCGGCAGCAACACCCACCACATCATCGAGGGCGCGTTCAAGTCCTTTGGCCGCAGCCTTGCCGCAGCGGTGAAGATCGACGCGGCGCACCGGGACGAGATCCCGTCCACGAAGGGAGTGCTTTGATGACTGCGATCGTTGATTACGGCGTCGGCAATCTGTTTTCGCTGCAATGCTCCTTCGGCGCCATCGGCGAGGATGCCGTGGTGACGGGCGACCCGGCGGTGATCCGGAGTGCGGACCGGGTGATCCTGCCCGGGGTGGGCGCGTTTGCGGACGCGGCGCAAAAACTCAAAGACACCGGCCTTGGCGACGTGGTGAAAGCGGTCGCCGCCGCAGGCACGCCGGTGATGGGCATCTGCCTCGGGATGCAGCTGCTGTTTGAAAAAAGCTATGAATTCGGCGTCTGGGACGGGCTCGGCCTGATCGCGGGCGACGTGCGCCCGATCGCTGACGTGATCCCCGCAGCGCTGAAAATCCCGCAGATCGGCTGGAACGCCCTGCAGTTCAAACAGGACAGCCCGCTGTTCAAATACATCCATGACGGCGACTTCGTTTATTTTGTGCATTCCTATTATGCGGCGAATTGCGCCGACGCGGTGATCGCCGACTGTGAATACGGCGCGCCATTGACGGCGGCAGTGCAGCAGGGGAACGTCTTCGGCTGTCAGTTCCACCCGGAAAAAAGCGGCGACGTGGGCCTTGCGATCCTGCGCGCGTTCTGTGAACTGGGGGTGGGCGCATGATTCTGTTCCCCGCGATCGATCTGGTGCAGGGCAAGGCGGTGCGCCTGTTTCGCGGCGACTACGATCAAATGACCGTTTACAATGACAACCCCGCCGAAGTGGCGCTGGACTTCAAACGCTGCGGCGCCGAGGCGATCCACCTGGTGGACCTGGAGGGCGCCCGGGACGGCGGCACGCCGAATCTGGACACCGTGCTGCGGATCAAAAACGAAAGCGGCCTGTTTTGCGAGATCGGCGGCGGTGTGCGCTCGATGGACGTCGTTGCGCGGTACCTCGACGCCGGGATCGACCGCGTGATCCTCGGTACGGCGGCGGTGACGGACGAGGCGTTTTTGCGCGAGTGCGTGGCGCGGTACGGCGAACGCATTGCCGTCGGCGTGGACATCAAAGACGGCTTTGTGGCCATCAAGGGCTGGAAGGAGCAAAGCGCGTTTGACGCATTCGCGTTCTGTGAAAAGATGCAGGCCCTCGGCGTCGGAACGCTCATCGTCACCGATATCTCAAAAGACGGCGCCATGCAGGGCACCAACCGTGTGCTTTACCGGGAACTGTCCGGTCGGTTTTCGCTGAACATCGAGGCATCCGGCGGCGTGTCGTCGCTTGACGACGTCAAGGCGCTGCGGGCAATGGACCTGTACGGCGCGATCATCGGCAAGGCGTATTACACCGGCGCCATTGATTTGAAAGAAGCGATCGAGGTGGCAAAATGATCACAAAACGCATTATTCCCTGTCTGGACGTCCGCAACGGGCGCGTGGTCAAGGGCGTCAATTTTGAGGGACTGGCCGACGTCTCGTCGCCGGTGGCGCTGGCGGAGTTTTATTCCTCCTGCGGCGCGGACGAGCTGGTATTTTATGACATCACGGCCTCGGCAGAAGGGCGCAGCCTGTTTGCGGACATTCTGACCGAAACGGCAAAAAAGGTCTTTATTCCGCTGACGGTGGGCGGCGGCATCAACACGGTGGCGGACTTTGACCGCGTGCTCAAATGCGGGGCCGACAAGGTCAGCGTCAACTCCGGCGCGATCCGCAATCCGTCGCTGATCGACGAGGCGGCGAAGCGCTACGGCAGCCAGTGCGTGGTCCTGTCGGCCGACGTCAAGCGGGTGGACGGCGTGTTTCGCGTCTATGCCAAGGGCGGGCGTGAGAACACCGGCATGGAGGCGATTGAATGGATCCGCTCCGGCGTGGAGCGCGGGGCGGGGGAGATCGTGCTCAATTCCATCGACACCGACGGCGTCAAGGGCGGCTTTGATCTGGAAATGCTGCGTGCGGTGTGCGACGTGGTCTCGGTCCCGGTGATCGCCTCGGGCGGCGCCGGCAAGATCGAGGATTTTATCACGCTGTTCCAAACGCTGCCGAAGGTGGACGCCGGCCTGGCCGCGTCGATCTTCCACTTTGGCGAGGTGGCCATCGCCGACCTGAAGCGCGAAATGAAACGAAACAACATTCCCGTGAGATTATGAGAGGTGCGATATGCTTGACATCAATGAACTGAAATTTGACGACAGGGGACTCATCCCGGCCATTGTGGTGGACGCAAAAACCAAACAGGTGCTCACGCTGGCGTACATGAACAAAGAGAGCCTGGCCATTTCTCTGGAAAAGGAGCTGACCTGCTTCTGGAGCCGGTCGCGGCAGGCGCTGTGGCTCAAGGGCGAAACCAGCGGCAACTATCAGCACATCGTTTCCATCACGGCGGACTGTGACAGGGACGCGCTGGTGGTGATGGTGGACCCGGACGGCCCGGCCTGCCACAAGGGCACGGTGAGCTGCTTCAACGACGCCGTTTTTCAAAGCGACAGCCGCGACACGTTCAGCCTGCAGGACCTGATGACGCTGATCGCCGGGCGCAAGACCGAAAAGAAAGAGGGGTCCTACACGACCTATCTGTTTGAAAAGGGCCTTGACAAGATCCTCAAAAAGGTGGGCGAGGAATGCACCGAGGTCATCATCGCCGCAAAGGCGGAGGACAAAAAAGACACAGTCTATGAGATTGCCGATTTGGTGTACCATGTTCTCGTCCTGATGACCGAGGCCGGCATTTCCATCGACGACGTCATGCAGGAGCTGGCGTCGCGCCACGTTATTGACAAAAAGATCAAGCAGGAAAAGATGACCTGACGGAAGGATCAAGTGATTGATATGTCGGAACGGGATAAATTACACACCGGCGAGCTGTATCTGCCGAACGACCCGAAAATCATTATCAGGCAGCTTCGTTATCTTGCGCGGCTGAAACGCTTCAACAGGATTTCGCCCGTGCGGTTGCTTTCAAGGCAGCGCATGATGAAAAAGATGTTCGCTGAAATCGGCGAGGGGTGCTATATCGAATCGCCGATGTATTCCAATATGGGGGCGCACCACGTCCATTTCGGCAGCCACATCTACGCCAACTTCAACCTGACGCTGGTGGACGATACGCACATTTACGTCGGCGACCACACCATGTTTGCGCCGAACGTGACCGTTGCCACGGCGGCGCACCCGATTCTGCCGGCGCTGCGCGAACGCGAATACCAGTACAACATGCCGGTGCACATCGGCAAGAACTGCTGGATCGGCGCAGGCGCGATCATTTTGCCCGGTGTGACCATCGGTGACAACACGGTGATCGGCGCCGGGTCGGTCGTCACAAAGGACATCCCTGCGAACGTCGTCGCCGTGGGCAATCCCTGCCGCGTGCTGCGTGAGATCGGGGACCGGGACGTGCAGTTCTACTATAAAGACCGCATGATTCCGGCGGATATCATTCAAAAGGAGGACCTTGCATGATACTCAAGACCATCGTCGGAAGGCTCTGTTACAAGCTCTTTACGCTGCTGATTTCCATGATGTACGCCGTCACGCCGTATCAGGCCCCGGCGAACGATGCGCCCATCGCGCCGACGGACCCGGACAAGGTGCAGCTTTACTTCGCGGCGATCGCCGACCCGCAGGTGTCGAACTATCTGCTGAAGCGCGTGCCTGCCTTTGACGCGGTGTGCGAGGATTTGCACAATGCGGCGGTTCCTTTGGACGCGGTGGTGATGGCCGGCGACATCGCCGAAAACGGCCTTGCCATCGAGTATCAGTACATCTATGAAAAGCTCGGCGGTCTCGGCTGCCCGTACATCAACGCGGAAGGCAATCACGACATCCGCCTGCGTATCTATCAGCAGAGCTTGGCGCGGTTTTCGGCTTTTTCCAACGCGCTCAATGAAAACGACGCCTTTGACAGCTATCACTATTCCATCGTGCTGAACGGCTACAAATTCATCGTTCTAGGTTCCGACCGCACGATGTTTGAAGAGAGCTTTCTCAGTGATGAACAGCTTGCCTGGCTTGACAGCGAGCTGGCGGGGGAAAGGGGCCACCCGACCTTTGTGGTGCTGCATCAGCCGCTGAAAAATACCCACGGCCTGCCCGACACCTGGGGCAGCCCGATCGATTCCGCCGGCTCGGTCGGCAAGCAGAGCGACCGGATCAATGAAACGCTGCAAAAGTATGACAACGTGATCCTCATCACCGGGCACCTGCACACGGGCTTCGGCGACTATACCTATGAGGAATACGGCAACATCCGTATGGTCAATCTGCCGTCGCTGACCGTCAAGAACAAAGACGGCGGCAACAACGACAGCGGCATCGGCTGCATGGTCGAATGCTATGAAAACGAGATCGTGTTCCGCGCGCGGAACTTTCAGACCGGCGAATGGCTGCCGGACTATGACTGGCACATCCCGGTGAAATGAATCGGGTGCCGCAGCACTTTCCAACAATAAAAACACAGGGTACGAAGGTTGAACAAGTCTCCGTACCCTGTGTTTATTTGATTTGATTTGATTTATCTGACCTGATAGATGTTGACCTCATACGGCCGTAGGTCGGTCGTCAGGGTCGTGTAGTTTGACAGCACGCAGTCGCCCTGTGCCGCGCGCGGACGTTTGACCTTGTTCTGCGTCAGATTCATTTCGATATAGAACCGGCCGTATTTGCTGTCACGGAACAGGCAAAACGTCTTGTCGTTGGTCTTCAGCGGGAAAAAGTCGCCGTAGACGAGGGTCTCCTTGTTCTCTTTGCGCAGGGCAATCAAAGCACGGAAATAATTGAGCACGCTGGTGGCGTCGCGCAGCTCGGTCTCGACGTTGCATTCCTTGAAATCGCCGTTGACGCGGATCCACGGCGTGCCGGTCGTGAAGCCGGCGTTTGTTTCGGCATTCCAGCACATCGGTGTGCGGCCATGGTCGCGGGAGCCGGCGAGGATGGTTTTCCACGCCTTGTCACGCGGAACACCCTTTTCGATCAGTGCAGCATATTTGTTGATGGATTCCACGTCACGGATCTCGCGCATGTCGCGGAACGCGCAGTTCATCATGCCGATCTCCTGACCTTCAAAGATGTACGGCGTGCCGCGGCCGGTGAGCAGCATCGCGCCGATGAGCTTTGACAGCGGCTTGCGATACAGCGGGTCGGGGTTGACCTTGGACGTCATGCGCGGGTTGTCGTGGTTCTCGATGACGAGGGTCGGCCAGGAGGAGCCGTGCAGTTCAAGCTGATACTTTGTGAAAAGCTGCTTGAGATACTTGAGGTCGTAGCGGTAGTCGCTCCAGCGCTCTTTGCCCGGGTTTTCCAACTGGTCGAACAGGAAGGTCTCGCGGATCTCTTCGCGCGAGTCGTCGATCAGGTACTTTGCCATCTCAACGCCGATGCCGCCCGTTTCCCCGACGCAGAAGCTGTCCGGGAACTTTTTGAAGGCGTTTTCGTTCAGCTCATGCAGATACTCCTGCAGGCGCGGACCCCAGAAATAGTGCTCGCCGCCGTAGCCGATGACTTCGCCCACCAGCGGGTTGCCGTCCGGCAGGTCCGGCGTTTTGGAAATCAGGTTGATGACGTCCATGCGGAAGCCGTCCACGCCCTTTTCCAGCCACCAGCAGACCATGTCCGCCACCTCGGCGCGGACGTCGGGATTTTCCCAGTTGAGGTCCATCTGCTTTTTGGAAAACAGGTGCAGCGCCCATTCGTCCAGCTCCGGATAATAGTTCCATGCAGAGCCGGAAAACAGCGAGCTCCAGTTGTTCGGCGGCACGTCGGGGCCTTTGCCCTTGCGGAAGATATAGAAGTTCTTGTACTTTTCGTCGCCGGCCAGCGCCTTTTGGAACCACTCGTGTTCGTCAGAGGTATGGTTCACCACCAGGTCCATGACCAGCTTCATGCCGCGGGCGTGGATGCCCTCCAGCATTTCGTCAAAGTCGTCCATCGTGCCGAATTCGGTCATGATCTTGCGATAGTCGCGGATGTCATAGCCCATGTCGTCGTTCGGCGAATCATAGATCGGGCTGAGCCACAGCACGTCCACGCCAAGGTCTTTGAGATAATCCAGCTTGGAAATGATGCCGCGCAGGTCGCCGATGCCGTCGCCGTTGGAATCGCAGAAGGAGCGGGGATAAATCTGATAAATGACGGATTCCTTCCACCATTTCGGGTCCACCTCGTCCTTGGTGACGACCTTTTCCGGCGTATAGCAAAGCAGCTTGCACAGATGCTCGATCGTGGCCGGCGGCAGCTTGTCGCCCAGCAGCTTCGGGATCAGCTTGAGTTTCATTTTACCCACTAGGGGATTGTGGATCACGGCGTCGGGGATACCGGCGTGATAAGCCACCATGGCCACCAGGTCGCTGCCGACCGGGGTTTGCATTACGTCTTTCAGGGTGCTTTCCGGTGTGATTTTCATTGGACTCATCCTTTCATTTACAGTTTCGACTGTTGTTTCTTTTGTTCGTCGGCCAGAACCTTTTGGCGGATGCGCTCCGGCAGGGTCTGTGCGGTTTCAAACAGCATGGTGATGTAGCGGAAGACGGTTGCCTGTGCAAACGCGAAGACGACGCACAACATGAGCGGACGCAGCGAGATCGGATCCAGCGGGAAAAAGTTGCATATGATCGGAATTCGCGGGCACAGCAAAAAGCCGAGAATGCAAAGCACCAGAACGCACACACGATACAGGTTCAGCTTGGAAGATACCTGATACAGCAGCATAAAGCCGACCATGGCAAGCAGATAGGTGCTTGCGACGCCGATATCGACGGTGTCGATCTCAAAGACATGATAAAAGACGACCATGGCTGCGATCGAAAAGAACGAGGTGATGGAAGAGGGTAAGGCTGTCAGCATGGTCTTTTTCAAAAAGTTTTGTTCCTGGCGGCTGATGTTGGTTTCCAGCGCGAGCAAAAACGCCGGAATGCCGATGTTGAAGATGGACACCAGCGAGACCTGCTGCGGCTGCAGGGGATAGGAGAAGGCCATACCGATGGAAAAAATAGCCAACAGCATGGAAAAGATGTTTTTATAAAGGAACAGTGTGGCCGAACGCGTGATGTTGTTGATGATCTGCCGGCCTTCCGACACGATGTTGCGCATGCGCGAAAAGTCATCGTCAAGCAGCACAACCTGCGCGGCCTGGCGCGCGGCGTCGCTGCCGGACCCCATGGCGATGGAACAGTCGGCCTGCTTCATGGCCAGAATGTCGTTGACGCCGTCGCCAGTCATCGCGACTTTCAGCCCTTTGGCCTTGAGCGCATCCACCAGTTGTTTTTTCTGCTCCGGCTTGACACGGCCAAAGACGGTGTATTTTGTTGCGGCCTCCTGCACCAGCTCCGGCGTGGTCAGCGTGCTGGCGTCCACATATTTTTCGGCGCCGTCGATGCCGGCCTGCAGCGCAACCTTGGAAACGGTCATCGGGTTGTCGCCGGAAATGACCTTGATCCTGACGTCCTGCTCCTTAAAGTAGCGGAAGGTTTCGGTAGCGTTTTTGCGAATGGTGTTTTTGATACTGACAAACACGCGCGGAACGCAGCGCCCGCCCGTGACCTCCACAAACGCCAGCACACGGAAGCCCTTGGATGCGCGTTCCTCGATCATTGCGCGGCAGTTTTCAAATTCTGCCGTTGAAAGCAAAATTTCAGGCGCGCCCAGGCGGAAGATACCGCTTGTCGTTTCGATCTGGGAATACTTGTTTTTGGAAGAAAACGGCAGCATGTTCAGGCTGTGCATTTTTGCCGTGACGCCGAAATGATTGCGCAGCGCAGCCATCGTGATGTTGCTGTCTGTGATGGTGTTGACATAGGCCGCGGTTTTGTCACGGTATTGATAAAACTGCGCCTCGTTCATGCCGGGCGGGGCAAACACCTCGGTGACCTCCATCTCGTTGGTGGTGATGGTGCCGGTTTTATCAACGCAGAGCACGTCCACCCGGGCCAGCGTTTCAATGCTGCGCATGTCATGCAGCAGCACCTCGTTGCGCGCCAGCCGCATGGCGCTCAGCGCCAGCGCAACGGTCACCAGCAGATACAGCCCCTGCGGGATCATGCCGATCACCGCGCCGGCCATGGCAACGATGCTTTCGCTGAACGGTTTGCCGTTCTTGACCATGTCTGTAATCAGCAGCATGATGCCGATGGGGATGATGGCGATGCCTGCGACCTTGATGATGAGCTCGATGTGGCGGATCATTTCGGACTGTTTGTTTTTGAACTCCTTGGCTTTGGCGGTCAATTGCGCCGCATAGGAGTCGGCGCCGACGTGAGTCAGCCGCGCCTGGCATTTGCCGTTGATGATAAAGCTGCCGGATTTCAGCTCGCTGCCGCGTTTCTTTTCGATTTCATCCGCTTCGCCGGTCAGCAGCGATTCATTCACCGCAACCTCGCCGCTCATCACCACGGCGTCTGCCGGAATCTGCTGCCCCTCGCCCAGCAAAACCACGTCGCCCAGCACCAGGTCGTCGACCGGAACGGCGGTCGGCTTCCCGTCACGGATCGCCTGCACGCGGGTTTTTGAAATCAGGGTCAACTGGTCCAGAACCTTTTTGGACCGCAGTTGCTGAATGATGCCCAGCACCGAGTTGAAAACCACCGCGATCATAAATGTCAGGTCGCGGAACGCGCCGACGATACAAAGCAACACCGCAATGATCGCAAAGATCAGGTTAAAGTAGGTCAGCGTATTCTTTTTGATAATGGATTTGACGGTCTGATCCGACTCCTGCGCAATGAAGTTGACCTTTCCGGCTTTTCGCTGCGCCTGGACCTGCGCCGACGTCAGGCCGACGCCGGGTTGCCCGCTTGCCGGGGCGGCGCCCTGCGGCGCGATCGGCGCGGGGGGTGAAAAGGTCCGCTGCCCGGCGGCCGGACTGGGTGCACCCTGAGAAATCCATTGCGGCCCATCAGGGCCCGGCGCCGTTGGCTGTGTAACGGGTTGTGTGACGGGCGGAGCCGTGTTTGGCGCAGCCGGCTGCAGCGGAACCGTTGACGGCGCGGCGGCCGGTGATTGGGAACTCCACTGCGGCTGATTGCTTTGCGGTGCAACAGGGTGCGTATACAGCATCCGCTGCTCCTCTTCGTCGGCGCTGCCGCGCTGGGCCTGCGGAAAAACGCTGCCGCTTTGATGATCCATATCCATTTGTTTTTCTCCTTATTTCACCATGACAAATCGTGCATCGTATGGTTTGTAATCTAATTTCTTATTATACAAGATTCCACAACGATAGTCAATGTCTCCATGCGATTTTTGATCTTTCCGATACACTTTTCTGCGCCGCGTTCAACCAAAGAATGTTTTTGAGGCGCCTGATTGAAAAGTCAAAACCGATGTGATATAATGAATCAAAACAGACGGCAAGCATCCATGCCGGGGAGGCGCAGACAAATGATCGCATACAACAAACAAAACCACACCATCAAGCTTGACACACCAAACACATCCTATGTGCTCGGGGTCCGCGAGGGCGGCTTTTTATTGAACCTCTACTATGGCCGCCGTCTGCCGGACGACAACCTTTGGTCGCTTGCAAAGCGCCTGCCCAGCGCGTCCTTCAGTCCCTGTGACCCGGAGCACACCGATTTTTCTGCGGACGTTGCGCCGATGGAGTATCCGACGAACGGGCGCGGTGATTTTCGGGCGGCGGCGCTTTCTGTGCGGAATGCGGACGGCAACACCGTCACCGACCTGCGTTATGTGTCGCACCGCGTGATTGCCGGCAAGCCCGACCTGCCCGGTCTGCCGCAGTTGTATGTCACCGATGACGCACAGTGCGAAACGCTGGAGGTGACGCTGCGCGATCCCTATACCGGGGTGGAGGCGGTGCTGGTCTATACCGCTTTTTGTGACTGCGACGTGATCGCGAAGCATGTTCGCCTGACAAACCGCGGGGAACAGGCCGTGACGCTGGAACGGGCGCTGAGCTCCTGTCTCGATCTGCCGTCGATGGGCTTTGACCTCATCACGCTGTGGGGCAGGCATACCAAAGAGCGGCAGTTTGAGCGCCGGCCGCTGGCCCACGGGCTGCAGGGTATCCGCAGCAAGCGCGGCGCCTCCTCCCACAGCCACAACCCCTTTGCCGCTTTGGTTCAGACCGGCGCCACAGAGACGACCGGCGAGGTTTACGGCTTTAACCTTGTTTACAGCGGGAATTTTGTCATTACGGCAGAGGTTGATCACGACGCCACCACCCGCGTTGTGATGGGGATCGATCCCGAAGATTTCGGCTGGCTGCTTGCACCCGGCGAAAGCTTTGCCACGCCGGAGGCGGTCCACGTCTTTTCGGCCGAAGGGCTTGGCGGGATGAGCCGCGTTTTTCACCGCTGCTATGACGCCCACCTGATTCGCGGCAGGTGGCAAACCGAAAAACGCCCCCTGCTGATCAACAGTTGGGAGGCGGCGTACTTTGATTTTGATACCGACAAGCTGATTTCGTTTGCAGAGCGCGCAAAGGAGCTTGGCATTGAAATGCTGGTGATGGATGACGGCTGGTTCGGCAAGCGCAATGACGACACCAACAGCCTTGGCGACTGGTTTGTCAATGAGAAAAAGCTGGACCTCGGTCGCCTGATCGACAGCGTGCACGGCATGGGACTGAAGTTCGGCATCTGGTACGAACCGGAAATGATTTCGCCGGACAGCGAACTTTATCGCACCCACCCCGACTGGTGCGTGCATGTGCCGGGGCGGGCGCCTTCCGTTGCACGGCAGCAGTATGTGCTGGACGTTTCGCGGCCGGATGTGCGTGAGAATATCTTTGGCCAGATGCGCGGCGTGCTGGGCCGCTATCCGATCGACTATGTGAAATGGGATTTCAACCGCAACCTCAGCGAGGCCGGATCGGCGCTTTTGCCCGCAGACCGCAGCGGCGAGTTTTTCCATCGCTTTGTGTTGGGAACCTATGCGCTGCAGGACCGTCTGATCCGGGGATTTCCGCATCTGCTGCTGGAAAACTGCTCCGGCGGCGGCGGACGCTTTGACCCGGGCATGCTTTATTATTCTCCGCAGATCTGGACCAGTGACAACACCGACCCGATCGATCGGCTGAGCATTCAGTTCGGCACATCGCTGTGCTATCCGGCGTCTGTCATGGGCGCGCATGTGTCTGCCAGCCGCCGCGCGGGATACCGCACAAAAGGCGACGTTGCGCTTTGGGGCACCTTCGGTTATGAACTGGATCCGAACAAGCTGAACGGCGAGGAACGGGAAATTGTCAAAGAGCAGGTTGCCCAGTATCACAAATACTATGCGCTGATCCGCAGCGGCAGCCTTTATCGCCTGATCTGCCCGTGGAACAATGATTATGTTTGCGCGTGGTCCTTTGTGGCCGAAGACAAACGCGAGGCGCTGGTGACGGTTGTGCGCATGCGCAGGCAGGACGATACGCTTTTTCATCTGAAGCTGCAAGGACTTGATCCCGACACGATCTATACCGTTGAAGAAACCGGCGAGCGTTATTCCGGCGCGCTGCTGATGTTTGCGGGGCTGGAGATGACCGACAGCGCCTGGGACGACGGCGAAAGCTGCAAGCTGCACCTGATTGCCGACGGAGCGGCGGAACCGGGCGTCCCGGCATAAAGGCGCGGGCACGCTGCGATTGTGCGCAGTGAGAAAAGTTTGCCTGCGCGGCAATTGGAAATGAAATTTGCGGTGCCGAACGCTCGTTCAGAGATCGAACCGCCGAATGCTTTTGTCCGGTCTTCTTTTGACATGAAAAATGCACCCCACGACAGACGGCTTTTCCGCATCGTCTGACGGTTGGGGTGCACTCTTTTTTAACAGCTCGCTGTCATTCAACTTTTGGATTCTTTCAGCGGTTCGTCAGCACGGCTGTCACTGTTTTCTGTACCCGTTCAAGAATCTTGAACAGGACGTTGACAAATTCGGAAAGACCGCTTTTCCTGACACAGAAGCTGAACACCGGCCCGGTATAGGCAAAATAATCATATTCCGCATCAGCGCTGACAAGCGGCTCGCTCGCGTCATAGACCACGGGGGCGCCGTTCATGATCGTGAAATCCTGCCGGCGCTGCGCCGTCGGGGTTGCGGAGCTTGTGCCAAGCAGCGAATAGGTCACGGTGACGTCTGTTTTGACAAGCGAGACCGGCCGCAGCTTGCCGCTGAGCGCGAAGGCTGCCGTTTCGCCGGGCGCCAGCACACGGTAAACGTCGCTGAAGTCGATTCCGGCATTGTTTGAAGAGATGTCGAGAATCAGCATCTTTGAAGCGGAATCATTCCGAACCAGCAGTGCGGTGTCCGCACCGGAGAGATAGCCCTCGGGCGAGCGGTCAAACCTTGCAAAAGCACCGGTCGACGCATTGGACGCGGCGTGAAACTGCGGAAACGCGGGGTCCTCATGAACGCTTTTCAGTGGGTGCGCGGAAAAGGCCTGCCGGATGAACAGCGCGCGGGAAAAGACGTCAAACTCTTCCATGCCGTGATACAGTCCGTCGCACACCCAGGTATTTTCCGGAAGATAGGCCGTTGAAAGATCAAGCTCCATCGACGGGGAGACATGGTGATGCGCCGGGTCGCTGCAGGTTGTGCCGCGCGCGGTATAGCCGTCGTTGAACCGCTGCCCGAACGGCGCCGCTGCCGCGCCCGTTGCGCCCGAGACCGGAATGATGCCGTCGGAATTGATCAGGGAACCGCTGAGCGCCTGCGCACCCGCACCCGCAATGATAGAGATGGTTGCCCCGGCACGCTGCGCCTGCGTCAGATTTTCGTGATACTTTGCCATGATGGTTTCGTGGTAGTATGTCGTATCGGCAATGAGCTTTGCGTTCTTGACCGGGTCAAGTCGGGTGATCGCTTCGTCAAACAGGTCCAGCGGAATGAAATCCCAAAGGCTCGGCCAGGTTCCCGCGATTTCCAAAAGCTGCGGCATGATCGCTTTCACAAGATCGTCCACCAGAAACTCCGGCGACGTGTTCAGCAGTTGATGATAATCCGTTTCCCAGCCGAAGCCGAACTCGATGTATTCCAGCAGGCTGCGTTCATCCAGTGCCACCCGGTCCGTCAGAACGTCGTATGCCAGAACCGCGCCGCCCATCGCCGGAACAAAGAGCGCGGCGTTTTCAATCTTTTCGCCGGCCTCCTGCGGATAGAGACTCAGATAGGTTGCGATCACCTGTCCGCCGTAGGACTGGCCCATCAGGTTGACCTTGTCGGCGCCGGTTGTCTCCAGAACGCTGTCAATGAGCGCCTTGAGCCGGTTGGCGTTGTCGATCGCGTGGCAGCGAAGGTCAAAGCCCAGAAAATAACACTGTTCAAGCGGGACGATGCCCTTCAGATGGGTCAGCAGGTCCATGTCCGCTTCGTCTTCGATTTCGGTCGCGTGGGCGGACTGCGCCGTCGGTTCCAGCGTCGGCACAATGTCATAGACGCTCTCGCCGTTTTCGTCGGTCCGGAATTTGCCGAGATACTTCTCAAGATATGGGCGCAGCGTTTTTGCGATGTATTCCGGATGCTTTGCCTTCATCAGCGCAAGCTCCGGAAGCAGGCGGATCAGGTTTTGCAAAAGGTCGTGCACAACGTCGTCGGTATTGATGTACCAGACAACTTCGTCGTTTTCTCTCAGCTTCAGCTGCGCGCCGCCGTACCCTCCGACGACCACGATCGGCTTGCCGTTGTAGTCCACCTCTTCCGGCGTTTCTGCAAAGGCGACGGCTGTGCATGACATGATCAGAACCAGCGCCATCAAAACTGCAAGTGCCTTTTTTTTGAGTGTCATGGTTGCTCCCTCCATCCTTTTCTTTTCCCGATTTCATTTATTATACCATAAAGCTTCCAGCTTTTTCAATATCGCTTCATCAGGAATTCCATCTTTTTTCTTTTTGTATTGGGTCGCCGATGTTGCGCTTGGTGCCATGGGCTTTTGCCGGCTGACAAAAGGGCTTTGCGCAAGATGAAGGAACAGGGGACCCGGTCATTCGCGGTCACAGCAGACCGCCGGACTGCTGCTTTGGGCCGCGTCTGCTTCAAGTCCCTCATATCTTTCAGCAAAAAACGAGTACCCGAAAGAAAAACTTTCAGGTACTCGTTCCTGGTCCGAGTGGCGGGACTTGAACCCACGGCCTCTTGACCCCCAGTCAAGCGCGCTACCAAGCTGCGCTACACCCGGATGTGTTTTTGCACTTTGCTATTATACCATAAGAGAACGATTTGTCAAGGGGTTTGGACATTTTTCTGCAGCCGTTTTTTCGGCAACGTCGATTGTGGGTCTTGTTTTTTCGGCCAGGACTTGCTATAATAAAAGACGAACAAAAGGAGCGTGGATGACGGTGATTCATGAATGCAACATCTGCGGCGGCAATCTCATCCTGACGATCGGGTCTGATACGGCGTTTTGCGACCATTGCGGGCAGGCCTCCGCCGTTGATCCGCAGGTCGTCAAAAAATATCAGGACGTCTATCAGGCTGCGGAAACACTGATGCGTACCGACACGATGCACGGCTATGCTGAGGCGCTGACGCGGCTGCAGTCGATTTCTTTTATCCCGCAGGCAAAGGAAAAAGCCGAACTCTGTGAAAGACGTATGGCGCAGCTGCGGCAGACGCGGAACGGTCCTGCGCGCCCGAAAGAGACAGATGAAAAGAAAAGCGAAAAACTTGGCGTGACCATCGTCGTTCTGGTTTTGCTGCTTTTTGTGGCGGCCGCAGTCGGGCTTGGGTACGTGGGCTATCATCTGATCAAAGGTGATTTATCGCAGACCGCTGTCATCGTTCTGGTTTCGGTTGCAGCTGTCTTGGCCGGGCTGCTGATCATCGGCAAACTCAAATCGTAACGGCTTGATACATCGGAGGGGATCATTATGGCGGTTTATAAATGCAAGATGTGCGGCGGCGACCTTAATATCACCGATGCGGACAAGGTGGTTGAATGCGATTATTGCGGTACGGTACAGACGGTGCCGACGGCAGACAATGAAAGAAAGATGACGCTGTTCAATCGTGCCAACCGGCTGCGTCTGAATAATGAATTTGATAAAGCGGCGGGCATCTATGAGAATATCGTTGCAGAGTTTCCCGAAGAGGCGGAGGCCTATTGGGGGCTGTGTCTGTGTAATTACGGCATCGAGTATGTGGATGATCCCCTGACCGGAAAAAAGATTCCGACCTGTCACCGCGCTTCGTTTGAAAAGCTGAGTCGGGATGAAAACTTTGAATTGGCGATGGAGTATGCCGACGTGGTTGCGCAGAAGGTCTATCGCGACGAGGCGCGCGAGATCGATCGGATCAATGAAGAGATCCTTTCTGTCAGCCGCAGCGAGCGCCCGTATGACGTTTTTATTTGCTATAAAGAAACGGATGCCGCTGGTTTGCGCACGCCGGACAGCGTGATGGCGCAGGACATTTATGACGCGCTGACCGCAAAGGGCTACAAGGTGTTTTTTGCGCGTATTACGCTGGAGAGCAAGCTCGGTCAGCAATACGAGCCCTATATCTTCGCCGCGCTGAACTCCGCGAAGATCATGCTGTGTATCGGTACGAAATATGAATATTTCCACGCGGTCTGGGTCAAGAACGAGTGGGGTCGGTTTGTGCGCCTGGCGGCGAAGGACAAGACCAAGACGGTGATTCCCTGCTATCGGGACATGGACCCCTATGATTTGCCGGACGCCTTCAAGGGCCTGCAGGCGCAGGACCTCGGCAAGCTGGGCGCGGTGCAGGATCTGGTGCGCGGGGTGGAAAAGCTGTTGGCAAAGGACGCTCCGGCGGCACAGACGCCACAGGCGCCGGCAAGCGTGATGATCAACGCGACCGCCGCGCAGCCGCTGATCGACCGCGGTTTTATGGCGCTGGAGGATCACGAGTGGACCAAGGCCGACGAGTTTTTTGAGCAGGCGCTGAACCTTGACGCGAAGAACGGCGACGCGTATTTGGGGAAGTTTCTGGCATTGATGAGAGCAGTTACACTTTCCGCCTTTTTGCAGAAGCGTTCCGACGCATCCTACATCTACAGCGCAGTCAAGAAGCCAAATAAAGAGGCATTCAAACCGGATGAAGTTGCTTTGCGCAAGCTGGTTGCGGAATACGTCGTTCCCGGATATCTGACTAAGCTTGTGTTGCTTGCGGAATTGCATGCTTTTGATTTTACCTATCAGTCGTCAGAAAAGCAGATGAAAAACTACATTGCCGAATGCCGTGCCGGTTGGGCAAACGATAAAAACCTGCTTCGCGCCAGGCAATACAGCAAACCGGAAATCGACAGACAGATCGAAGAGTTTTTTGCCGCGCTGAATCGGATGCTCGCGGACGCAAAAGCAGCGGACGAAGAAACGATTACACAAAAGAAAAAGGAATACGAACAGCATTTGCAGGCGTTCAAAACCAAAGCCGCGAAACTTTCCGAAGAAGCAAAGCAGAGGGAAAAAGCGGATGAACGCCGCGCCGCCGAAGAACGCGCACGCAAAGAACAGGAAAATGCAAAGAATTACCAGCACGCCGTTGAGCTTGCGAACAAAGCGAGCACGCCGGCATCATATGATGTAGCAATCAGCGCGTTCAAAATGATTCCGGATTACAAAGACAGCGCGGAACAGATCAAGACGCTGCAGGAGCGCCGGGACCGCATTGCAGCACAGATCGCCAAAGAAAATGCGAAGAAACGGAAAAAGCTTTTGATCGCGGCGGCGGCAATTATCATTGTTGTAATCACCGCGATTGTTTTAACGGTCAAAGTATTTGTGCCGCTGAAAAAATACAACGCTGCTGTGAAATTGATGAATGACGGTCAGTACAGTGAAGCAATTTCGGCGTTTGAGAAATTGGACGGATACAAGGATAGTGAAGAAAGAATAATTGAATGCAAGAGTTCCATTGAATATAATGATGCGATTCAACTAATGAATAAAGGCCGGTACGAAGCGGCGATCACTGCATTTGAGGCGTTGGACGGATTCAAGGACAGCAACGAAAAAATAATTGAAATCAAATATAATGAGGCCGTTCAATTGATGAATGATGGGTCTCCGCTCACTGCATACCAGATGTTTCTTCGATTAGATGATTATAAAGATTCGGCAGAACTGACAGAAAAGTGTTGGAGTCAATATTCCTTTTCCAAAACTGTTTCAGCGGGGGCATATCATACCATCGGTCTGAAAAAAGACGGAACCGTTGTTGTGGTCGGGAGTAATTATTATGGCCAGTGTGACGTCCCCAATTGGAAAGACATCGTTACCATCAGCGCGGGAGATTGCCATACCGTCGGTCTCAAAAAAGACGGAACAGCAGTTGCTGTCGGATATAACGAATATGGTCAGTGTGACGTCTCCGGCTGGAAGGACATTGTTGCCATCAGCGCGGGAGATTGCCATACCGTCGGTCTGAAAAAAGACGGAACGGTTGTTGCGGCTGGAAAAAATGTTGATGGTCAATGTGATGTTTCCGATTGGAAAGATATCGTTGCAATCAGCGCGGGATATTCTCATACCGTCGGTCTGAAAAAAGACGGAACCGTTGTTGCGGTTGGGGATAACGAATATGCTCAGTGTGACGTCTCCGGCTGGAAGGACATTGTTGCCATCAGCGCGGGAGGAAGGCATACCGTCGGTCTGAAAAAAGACGGAACCGTTGTTGCGGTTGGGGATAACGAATATGCTCAGTGTAATCTCTCCGGCCGGAAGGACATTGTTGCCATCAGCGCGGGAGCATTGCATACCGTCGGACTGAAAAAAGACGGAACCGTTGTTGCGGTCGGAGTAAACGATGAAAGGCAATGTAATGTCTTCTACTGGAAAAACATCGTAACCATTAGCGCTGGAATATGGTGTACCGTCGGACTGAAAAAAGACGGAACCGTTGTTGCTACCAAATACACAGGAAACTATAATTATGGTCAGTATGATGTTTCCGATTGGAAGGATATCAAGCTGCCTTAAAAGCCGAATCATAATCATATCATTTGCAATAGAAAAGCTGCCGTGACATGCATGGTCACAGCAGCTTTTTTTATGGTGTCAGTGCCAGATCAGCGTCAGCAGCCAGATCAGGATGGCGCCCGCGCCGATGAAAATCCCGGCGATGAGCGCCGCGGCAGAGACGGCGCCGCCGACGGCAGAGCGCCGCTGATCGTCGTTCCACTTCGGCTGCGTGTCCTCTTTTTCCTGTCTGGCAAAGGTGCCGTGCTTTTTCAGCGAGCGGGGCAGAAACATGCGGTCGCGCTGCACGCCGCTCATGTCGGCGATCGTGCGGCCGTCGTCATCTTCAAACGAGCGCTTGCGTTCTTTCATTGTCGGTCTCCTTTTGCGCCGGCTGCGTCCGGACGTCGTCATACAGGTGGCAGACGACATAGTGTCCGGGCTCGGTCTCGCGCTGCTGCGGCACCTCGGTCTTGCAGCGCTCGGTGCAGTATTTGCAGCGGGTGTGGAATTTGCAGCCCTGCGGCGGATTGGCCGGGGAGGGGATGGAGCCTTCCAGCACGATGCGGTTCATCTTGACCGTGGGGTCGGGGATCGGGATCGCCGAAAACAGCGCCTTGGTGTACGGGTGCAGCGGGTTGCGGAAAATGTCGCCCGTTTCGCCGTACTCGACCAGACTGCCGAGATACATGACGCCCACAGTGTCAGAAATATGCTCCACGACCGAAAGGTCATGCGAAATGAACAGATAGGTCAGATGGTGCGTTTTCTGCAGGTCCTTGAGCAGGTTAATGATCTGCGCCTGAATGGATACGTCCAGCGCAGAGACCGGCTCGTCGCAGACGATGAATTCCGGGTTCAGGGCCAGGGCGCGCGCGATGCAGATGCGCTGCCGCTGCCCGCCGGAAAACTCGTGCGGGTACCGCTGACGGTGGAAGGGCTGCAGACCGCACTGGTCCATGACGGAATCGATATAGTCGTTGAACTCTGCCTTCGGAACCAGCTTGTGCTCACGCACGGCCTCGCCGATGATTTCGCCGACCGGCATGCGCGGCGACAGCGAAGAGAACGGGTCCTGAAAAATGATCTGCATTTTGGTGCGCAGGGCACGCAGTTCCTTGCGCGAAAGGTCATAGACCTCTTCCCCGTTAAACAGCACCTGCCCGTCGGTTTTGCTGTCATACAGGCGCAGGATCGTGCGGCCGGTGGTCGTTTTGCCGCAGCCGGATTCACCGACCAGCCCCATGGCGCTGCCGCGCTTGAGGTTGAATGTGACGCCGTCTACCGCTTTGACGTTCCCGGTGACGCGAATGCCGTTTTTGATGGGGAAGTATTTGCGCAGTGCGTTGACCTGCAGAATATACTGCGGGTCCACAACAGCGGGAATAAAATCGCCCTTGGTTTTGTTTTCAGCCATTGCTTTCGCCCTCCTTCTGTTCGTCATAATAGCGGTAGCAACTGACCTTGTGGGTCGGGGAAAGACTGACCTCGTGCGGATATTCCCCGCTGCAGCGGGGAACACACTGTTCACAGCGATCTTTGAAATAGCAGTAATTCGGCATGTTGACCGGGTTTGGCACCTTGCCCGGGATGGAATATAGCTTGTCGACCTTTTTGCCGACAACGGGCTTGGACGCCATCAGACCGATGGTATAAGGATGGCATGGGTGCGAAAAAATTTCTTCGGCTGTGCCTTTTTCAACGATCTTTCCGGCATACATGACAACGACATAATCAGCCATTTCTGCAATGACGCCAAGGTCATGCGTGATGAGCATGATGGAAGAATTGATGCGATCTTTCAACTGGCGCAGCAGATCAAGGATCTGCGCCTGAATGGTTACGTCCAGCGCAGTGGTCGGTTCGTCGGCGATGATCAGCTTCGGGTTGCAGGCCAGCGCCATGGCGATGACCACGCGCTGCCGCATGCCGCCGGACAGCTCATGCGGAAACATTTTGTATACGCCCTCGCTGTTGGCGATGCCGACCATCTTGAGCAGCTCGATCGTGCGTGTGGCAATTTCGGCTTTGTTCAGGTTGTTTTCATTGTGAAGCCGCAGTACCTCGTTGATCTGCTCGCCGATGCGAAACACGGGGTTCAGGCTGGTCATCGGCTCCTGAAAGATCATGGAAACGCATTTGCCGCGCACCTGACGCATCACGCTGGTGGGCGTTTTGGCAACGTCGATCACCTTGTCGCCCAGGTTCAAACGGATTTCGCCGCTGACGATTTGCCCCTGCGGGCGCTGCAAAAGCTGCATGATCGACAGGCTGGTGACCGACTTGCCGCAGCCGGATTCCCCAACAACGCCGATGGTTTTGCCGGTTGGTACTTCAAACGATACGCCGTCGACAGATTTGACGGTGCCGACGTCGGTAAAAAAGTAGGAGTGCAGATCGTCGATTTCCAGCGTATTGGCCGGGTTGTGCATTTCAGACAGATATTCGCTTTCCGGCACATTTTTGCGCTTGTGCTGCTGTTCCAGCTTTTTTGTGACGCGGCGGTTTTCGCGTGAAATGCGGCGAGATTCCCTTGCGGAAAGATATCCGGCGCCTTTTTTCTTTGCCATTTCGATTGCCTCCTTTCTCAGCGTTTCATCTTCGGGTCAAACGCGTCGCGCAGACCGTCGCCGATGAAGTTGAACCCGAGCACGGAAATCAACAGACAGAAGCCGGCGGGAATCCAGATGAACCAGTAATTTTCCATAACAAACGAGTTGTTGACGTCGTTGATGATGTTGCCCCAGGAAGCGAACGGGAACTTGACGCCAAGGCCGAGGAAGGACAGCGTCGCTTCGGTCAGAATGGTGGAGCCGAGGTCCATCGTGCAGATGACGATGAGCTGCGGGATGACGTTCGGAATCAGATGCTGGAAAATGCGGCGGTGCACGCTGATGCCGCACGCTTCGGTCGCCGTCATGAACTCCTGCTCACGCAGCGAAAGGATCTGGCCGCGGATCAGGCGGGCGATGCCCGGCCAGCTCAAAAAGCCGAGGATGAGCATCAGATAGAGCATGCGGATCTTTGGCTCGATCTGCATCGCATCCATGGCCGCGCCCAGGATGATGATCAGCGGCATGGAAGGAATGCAATAGAAGATATCGACGATACGCATGATGAGGTTGTCGACCCAGCCGCCGAAGTAGCCGGAGATGCCGCCGAACAGCACGCCAAGAAAGGCGGCGATGAACACGACGATGAAGCCGATGACCAGCGACACGCGGCCGCCGTACATCAGACGGGTGAGCATGTCCATGCCGTTGCTGTCGGTGCCCAGCGGGTGGGCTTTGGACGGCTTGCTGTAGGTGTCTTTGACATACGTGCTTTTTCCCTGCTTGACGTCCCAGTTATTATTGGCCGGCTTGTATTCCAGCGAGTAATCGTATTCGGTTCCGTTTTCGTCCTGATAGTGCAGCTCGGTCTCTTTGTTTTCAACGGCCTTTTGCAGTTCGTTGCGAAAACCGAGAGGGATCTGGCGGCCGTTTTCTTTGGACGTCACAATGAAGCGGCTGACAACGGCAATCGGGGTATTGTTTTCAAAAACAACGCCGTCCGCGTCGATGGTATAGTCGCTGCCGTCGGCAGAAAAGCGCGGGCTTTTTTCCGCGTGCGCGGTCAGCGCCGCCTTGGTCATGTCAAATGAAAACTTCTGTGATGTATCCAGTGCGTTTAATGCTTCTTTATATTCAATGGCGACGTCTGCGTTGTTGGAACGGATCAGATAAAGGTCGGTGCCGAGGGTCTGGATCTCATACTCCATCCCGCCGCTGCGATATCGGTCTTTGCTGTCGTTCAATGCCTTTTCAAACGCATCATGGTCATATGTCTGACTGTTGGTGGTCAGATAGCGATAGCGGTCGTTGACTTCGGCGGTGACAAAATTCTTTTTCATGTCCGTATAGGTGTAAAAGATTTCATCTTCATCATAGGGGATCAAGAACCCGCCAAGGAAAGAGAACAGGAACATCACCACGATCATGACCAGTCCCACGACCGACAGGGTGTTGCGGAAAAACCGCTTGAGCACCAGCGCGGTGGGAGACAGGACTTTGACGCGGCGGTCATCGTTGAGCGAGAGCGCTTCGGTCTTTTCAGCGGCCGGCTTGTTTTTCAGATCTGCCTGCTTTTTCATGCTCCGCCCTCCTTTCAAGCGATGCGCACGCGCGGATCGACCACGGCGTACAGAATGTCAGAAATCAGATTGCCCAGCAGCGTCAGGATGGCCATAAAGGTCAGATAAAACATGGAAAACGGGATATCGCCCTTGATCATGGCCTGATAAGACGCAAAACCGATGCCGGGGATGGAAAAGAGCTGCTCGGTGATCAGCGCGCCGGCAAACAATCCCGGCAGCGACCCGCCGATGATCGTCACCAGGGGGATCATCGTGTTGCGGAACGCATGATGATAGATGACCTTGCGCTCTGACAGGCCCTTGGCGCGCGCCGTGCGGATATAATCGGCGTTGAGCACCTCAAGCATATTGGTGCGCACATAACGCATCAGTGAACCGATCGACACGATGGTGAGCGTCACGATGGGCAGCACCAGGTGCATGGCCTTGTCCCAGAACTGCTGGCTCGGCGTCATCAGCAAATAGTCCCGGCTGACCAGGCCGCTGATCTCAAACCACTGGTGCTTGACAGCAAAGAACAGCTTGAGCAGCGTGGCGAAAAAGAACGAGGGCAGCGAGATGCCGATGAGCGCAAGGGTTGAAATCGCATAATCTGTTTTGGAATACTGTTTTGTGGCGGCAATGACGCCCAGCGGCACGGCAATGATGATCTCAAAAAAGAACGAGATCGCGCCCATGATAAAGGACAGCCAGACCGTTTCGTGGAATTTTTCGATCACCGGAACGTTATAGACCCAGGAATCGCCGAACCGGCCGGCGCAGAAATCTTTCAGCCAGCCGAAATAACCGGCAAAGACATTCTGATTCATGCCATACATTTCGCTGAGCTGGTCGAGCCATTCGGCATAGGGCTTGGCGCCCGGCGCCTGCGAAAGCGTCATCGCCTGGGTTTCAACAAACGACGACGGCAGACAACGCATGATGAGATAGATGATGAACGTGACGCAAAACAGGATCATGACCGAAAGCGCCAATCGTTTGAGAATGAACTTCCACATAGAATCAACTCCAGTTCGATGTTAGATATCAGATGTTAGATGTTAGATTTTGAACGATCAGAACTTGCAAACATCTAAAATCTAATATCTAATTCTTTGTTATTGCTGCAAGGGTTCTGCGGGCAGGTGAACCTGCCCGCAGAATCAGGGCGAGATGTTAATTCATCTCAATGGTTTCCACTTCGTTCATCCAGCTCCAATACGGCGTCATATCCGGCGTCAGGGTGTCAACATTCACGCGCTCGGTAGAGACGGTGTAAACTTCGCTGCGCTGATAGATGGGAATTTCCACAGCCCAATCCATCACGATTTCCATCGCTTGACGATAGAGGTTCTTTCTGAAATTCTGATCGCTGGATGTTCTGGCTTTCAGAATCAGCTTGTCAAGCTTCTGGTCATAGATGCCATAATAGTTTGTGGTGCCCTTGCTGTGATAGACTTGATACATATCCGGGTCGACCGAGGCGCCCCATGCCGCGCACCACATTTCGGCCGTGCCGCTCTGATAGGTGGAGTAAAGGTCGGCGGCTTGGGTGATGTCGTTGACAACCAATTCAAAGCCGATCTTCTTGAGCGCGTCAGCCGCGGTCTTGAGCAGCAGGAACGACGGATGGTCGCCGTTGCCGCCTGCACCGATGTTGACCTGATATTTCAGCTTGGCGCCTTCCGGTGCCGCAGTCAGCTTGCCGTTCTTGACGGTATAGCCGGCAGCCTCAAAGAAGCCGAGGGCAGCCTGCAGCGCGGCTTCATAGCGCTGCTCTGCAGTCATATCGTCGGTATAGATCGGGTTGCCGTTCACGTCGACCGAATAGGCCACGGTGTAGCCGTCGTCGGTGACCTGCGGCGCAGCCCAGGACGTGGAGGAGATGGGATAGTTGATGACGGAAGCGGTCTCGCCGTAATAGGAGTCGATCGCCTCGTCACGATAAACGGCAATGACGGTCGCGATGGCCTTGCGCAGGTTCTTGGACGCGTCGGAATCGATTTCGCCCTTTACGCTGACGTTCTTGGAGTTGAGGGCGATATAGCCGTAGCCGAGGAAGTCATACAGCTTGGTGGTGATGACGCTGCCGGTGATGTTGCCGCCGTTATATTCCTGGATCTGTTTCACAACGTCTTTGGAATAGGACGGGTCAGAGATGTCAAAGGTGCCGGATTTGATGCCGGGGACCTTGTCGTCATCGGTGGTCTCGCGGAAGTTGAGATACTTGGTTTTGGGTTCGCCTTTGAAATATGTCGGGTTCGCTTCCAGATAAGCGATGCCGTCGGTGAATTCCTTGAAGGTGTAGGCGCCGGCGCCCAGCGGCTTTGTGGTCTTGGCACGGACCGAAGACAGGTCGCCCTTGGTGAAGCCGAACTGATTGTTGTCATAGTTATACGCGTCTTTGCTGCCGTAATAGTGCAGGGGCGCGATGGGAATGGCGATCTGATAGATCATGTTCGCGGCAAATTCCGTGGCGGTGATGCGCATGGAATACTCGCCGGTTTTTTCGATACCGGTGATGTTGGGCGCGGTCTTGCCGGTCTGCACGCCGGCCTGATAGTCTGCCCACGCATCGCCAAGCTCTGCGGCCAGGGCGTCGGTGATGGAAAGAGTGCCCTTTTCACAGTTGATGCCATTGTCAGAGATATCATAACCGTAGGCCTCAACGAACTTCTGGAAGAAGTCAGCAGCGGTGGCGTCTTCGGGAAGCTCATATCCCCAGTTCGCAGCGCAAGCCGCAATGGAGTCCTCTTCGGTGTTGAGTTCATAGCCGATGCAGGCTTCCTTAATACCGTTGACAAAAGCTTCGCCGGCCTTGTCAAACGCTTCCCAGAACGCTTTGTACTGGTCCTCGGTGTAATGATCGTTGGCCTTGTAGCCATCCGGGCCGGCTGCAAGGATCAGGCTGACGCGGGATTCCATACCGCTTCTGTATTCTTCCAGACCTTTGATCGGCTGGCTGTAAAGCGTGGTGGAGCCGTCATACGTCGGATCGCAATAGACGTAGATTGAAAAGATGGCGTCGTCGATGGTGATCGGTTCACCGTCCGAAAACTTGAGGTCCTCACGCAGCTTGATGTCATAGGTGACGGTGCCGTCATCGTTTTCGGTGACTTCAATGTCAGAGGTGCCGAAATAGGTGTAATCCGTGCCGTTGTAGGGACGGGTCTCACCTTCGATGCCCTTGAGCACGGGGGCGCCGACACGGTCAAGACTCAGAAGGCTGACCTGTGTCATGTCGACGATGTGCATGTCTTCTGCACTTGCAGCAAAGAACGGAGAGAACTTTGCTTCAAAATGGTTGGTTGCGACGACGAGGATTTTGTCGTCGGTTTTGCGTTTGCAGCCGGCAAAGACAGCAAGACACATCAGCGCTGCCAGCAGAATCGCAATGACTCGTTTCGTTGTTTTCACAAACAAACACTCCTTTGTTGATAATCTATAATAGCAGCGAGTCACTGTTATTACCCAAAAATCGCCGCAATGCCATGGCATTGCGTAAATGGGAAGGGATCCCTTCCCATGATGACTGCCTCAAACGTCGGTCCAGCGGGCGGCGCGAAGCACTTTTATGCTGTAAAGTGATGAAAGGATGAGAATAAACTGCAGTGCAATCAGGCCCCAGAACCACGGCGCCACCGGCCAATGCAGCGCAACAAAGATCACGGTGCAGACCAGCGTGGCCGCCACCGCAAGCGCAAGTGCCGCGCCGAGGACCGGCAGGCGCTGCGCCGTTTGCCTGTGGACATAGCCGCGCAGCAGCTCGCCGTTTGCCAGCAGCCGGACAGCCGACCAGACAAAAGCCACGGTGAGCACCACCTCGATCACATAGGGAAGCATCACATAGGCCGTGTTATAAAGCGCGCTCACCGGCAAACAGCCCGACGCGATCACACAGGCTGCCGCCGCTGCAGTGCAGATGCCGACGGTCAGGCGGAACCGGCGAAAACAGTCGGCGCCGCCGGAAAACTGCTTGTGGCCGCCGCGATAGGCATAATCGCCGTTGCCGCCGGGGTGAAAGTCGCTCAGCCACGGCCGCTTGCCCGCCATCAGACCAGACACGCCGGGTCCACGGCGTTCAGCCACTGGGTCGCCTGTTCACAGACGGCCCGCAGGCAGGCTTCATCAAACGGCGAGTCCAGCCCGGCAGCTTTGAGCAGGTCGGTAAAGGTCAGGCTGCCGCCCAGTGAGGTATATGTGAGATACTGCTGCCATGCACCGCCAAAATCGGTTTGCGCCTTTGCCCAGAATTCAAGCGCGACCGTCTGCGCCAGGCAATAGTCGATGTAATAAAACGGGAAGGAATAGATGTGATGCTGCCGCTGCCAGCCCTCGCCGTCGGCATAAAACGGAATGTCGCCGTCCAGTTTTTGCCACGGCATATAGATGCCCAGCAATTCTTTCCAGCAGTCATGCCGCTGACGCGGCGTCCAGTCCGGGTGCGCAAACACTTCGTGCTGAAAATGGTCGACCATTGTGCCATAGGGAATGAAGGTCAGCGCGCCGGCCAGGTGGCTGTAGCGGAACTTTTCACACTCTTTTCCGAAAAACAGCTTTGCCCACGGCCAGGAAAAAAACTCCATCGACATGGAGTGGACCTCACAGCCCTCCATGCTCGGCCAGATTGTTTCGATCGGAATGCGGCGGATGTTTTTCCACGCGGCAAAGGCGTGACCGCCCTCATGCACCAGGGTTTCCACATCGTCGCGGGTCCCGTTGAAGTTGGCAAAGATGAACGGAACGTCATAGTTCAGCAGCTCGGTGCAGTAGCCGCCGCCGCGTTTGCCCTCGGTCGAAAGCACGTCCAGCAGCTCGGCGTCCAGCATGGTGTGGAAGAACAGCCCCGTCTCGGGTGACAGCGCGTCAAAAAACGCGGCGGCCGACTGCAAAATCTCGTCTGCGGTTCCGATCGGTTTGGCTTCGCCGGAACGGAAGGTAATTGCATTGTCGGCAAAGCTCATGGGGTACTGCTTGCCGAAGCGGTCGGCGCGGGCGCGAAAGATCGCGTCTGCCACGGGAACCAGATATTTTTGCACAGCGGTGCGGAAAGCGGCAACGTCGTTTCGGTCATAGCAGTTGCGCCCCATGCGGTCATAGCCGAGCGGGATATAGTTGTCATAGCCGAGCTTTTTGCCCATGGTGTGGCGCAGGCGGACCAACTCGTCATACAGCCTGTCCAGTTCATCCTGATTTGCTTTGTACCACGCGCCCTCCGCTTTCCAGGCCGCCAGGCGGCGCGCGTCGTCTGGGTCCTGCTTGAACGGCGCAAGCTGCGCGATGGTATAGGTTTTGCCCTCAAAGGGGATGGCCGCGCCTGCGAGCAGCTTTTCATAAGCCTGCACCAGGTCATTTTCTTTTTGCAGCTCCGGAATGATCCGGGGCGAAAAGGTGCGCAGCTCGATCTCTGCGTTCAAAAAAACGATGTCGCCGTACTCTTTCGCAAATTGTGCGCGAAAGGGGCTTTCAAGCATGGCCGCGGTCCACGTTTGTCTGGCCTCTTCCAGCAGGGGAAGCTCGGTGTTGAAAAACGTGGATTCCGCCTCGTAAAACGGGTCGCGCGTGTTGATGGAATGACGGATCGTCACCAGGTTGCTTGCGGTGGAAATTTGCTTTTCCAGTGTTTGTGAACGCAGGAACACGTCCTTTGCAGCCGCATAATCCGGCGCGGTGCGCAGCGCTTCGGTCAGGGCGCACAGATCTGCTTTGACAGCGCCCATATCCGGGCGGGTATATTGGAATTCGGAAAACTTCATGGATCGGGATGCCTCGTTTCCGGCAAACAGTCAGACGTGTTTGCCATAATTGATGGATTTTGCACAAGCGCCTAAGAATAAATGGCAGACAATTTGCAACAATTGTTCAAATGATGATTTCAATTATTATATCATACGGAGAATTTTTCTTCAATCATTTTCACAAAAAGAAACACTTTTTGTCTTTGGCGCACAAAAAATGCTGCTGAAAAATGTTGAACACTGACAAAGATGATCGAGCAGCGGCGAAGGAAGAACGACCGGAATGCATGGTGATGCCTTAAAAAAATTAACAAAATCCATATTGAAACCGCAGCGGAACTTTGCTATACTTTTTGCGCATTGTTCAAAAGGGCGGGGATCGTTATGAAAAAACAAATCGGGCGGGGTGAAAGCCTGACCATTTTTCTGTGCTGGCTGGTCTATACGGCCGCATATGTTGGGCGCTATAATTTTGTCGCTTACCTTGAGCCCATCCGCGACCAGATCGGCGCACAGAAAGAAGCGCTTGGGCTGGTGACGACGTTTTTTTCAATTTCATACGGCGCGGGGCAGTTGGTCCACGGCATTCTGTCGCGCAAATACAACACCCGCTTTTCAGTCACGGTCGCGCTGCTCGGGTCCGCCGCGGTGAACGCCGCCATGACGGTGTGTCCGGACGCGGCGGCCATGAAATACGTCTGGCTGGTGAACGGCGCGTTCCAGGCGATCCTTTGGAGTTCGCTGATCAAAACGCTGTCAGACCGCCTGTCGGATCAGACACTGCCAAAGGCGATCGTGGTGATGAGCTCCACGGCGGCGTTGGGTACCTTTTTAGCCTATGGCATGTCGGTGCTGTTTTCCTGGCGAAGTGTGCCGTACCGCGTGGTCTTTTTTGTGCCGGCGGTGCTGATGGCGGCAATCGGCGTGCTGTGGTTCCTTTTGATCGGAAAAGCGGACGACGCCCTGCACGCGGCGGGGGAAGACAGCTATGTGCCGAAGGAAAAAAAGCGCCCGGCCCTGACGCCGGCGTTCGTCTGCCTGGCGCTGCTGGTGATGTTTGCCGCCGTTGCCAACGGCTTTATCAAAGACGGTGTGACCACCTGGACGCCGTCTATCCTGAAAGAAAACTACGGGCTGAAGGATTCGCTGTCGATTTTTGTGACGCTGCTGCTGCCGCTGATCGCGATCTTCGGCGCGTGGATCTCCACCCGGTTGCATAAGCGCCAAAAGAACACGTCTGTGCTCAACGGCATGTTGTACTTTGCAGAAACGGCGACGCTGCTGCTGGTCATGTTTGTGTCGCAGTCGCACCTGACCGCCGGCAACCCGGTGTTCCTGATCGTGCTGTTTGCCATGTCCGCTTTGCTGATGATGGCGGTCAACAATGTGATCACCAGCATCATCCCGATGTATCTGCGCGACACGATGGATTCCGGTCTGCTGGCCGGCGTGCTTGACACCTTCTGCTATGTGGGCAGCGCGATGAGCGGGGGACTGCTGGGCTATATTGCCGACCACGCCTCATGGAACAGCGTGTTCCTCTGTCTGACGGGGTTTGGCGCCGCAGCGTGCGCGGCCTGTTGGGTTTCGGCTGTGCTGGAGCGAAAAAGAGCAAAAACAGAATAAAGCAAACCGCTGCGTTCCGTGTGGTGCGCAGCGGCTGTATTTTTGGTTTGATTCAACGATCGGCCGCCTCGTTCTTTTGGCGTGTCATATATGCTTCGGTGATATTGGCCCAGGGATAGGAGCTCATATATTCGCCGCGATAGGCGTTGACCGCGTCGATGTCGCCGTTCAAAAAACGATAAAGGTCACAGTCGATGCGGCTGGGAACAATGCGCATGACGCCGCCCTTGATCTCAAACAGATCACTGAGCCCGTATTCCTGCAGCGTGTCGCGCAGGGAACGGATGATGACGTCCAGCTGCTTTTGCATGGAGCGGTCATATTGCCCGTTTTCCCACAGGGCGGCAAAGGCTTCGGCACGGCTGATGCGGTCGCCCTGCCGGTCGATCAGATAGGCCAGCAGCTCCTTGGCTTTTGACCGCCCGAACGATATGGCTTTGCTGTCGATCAAAAGCTCAAAGGTTCCGAAGGTCTGCACGGTGACGCGGGGCGCCTTTTTGGACGGATGCCGCGACAGCGCATAACTGACCTCGGCAGCCAGCTTTTCACGATGGATGGGCTTGAGCAGATAGCCCGAGGCGTGCAGCTCAAATGCGTCCACGGCATATTGGGCATAGCCCGTTAAAAAGATGACGGACAATTGCGGGCACAGTTCCTTGAGCTTTGCCGCCAGCATCAGGCCGTTGATATCGGGCATGTCGATGTCAAGCAGCGCCAGGTCGGCAGATTCTGTTTCCAGATAGGCCAGGGCTTCGCGGGCATTGGTGAAACCCTCCACCGTTTCAAGCTCCGGCAGTTCCCGGCACAAAGAGACCGCAAGGTTCAGTACCAGCGGTTCGTCGTCAACGCAGATGGCTTTCATGGCTGCTCCTTTCTTCCGGGACCCGGATGGTGACGGCGGTGCCTTCGCCCGGGCGGCTGTCGATCGTCAGGGACCCGCCGCACAGGCGTTCGATGCGTTCGCGCACATTCTTGATCCCGATGTGGGTTTCGTCCGGGTGATCGTTGACGTCGGGATCAAAGCCCTTGCCGTTGTCGCGGATGCAAATGACGTGATCTTTCCCGTCACGGAAGGTCCGCACCGAAACGACGCCGTGGCTGCGGATGCGCACGCCGTGGCGGATCGCGTTTTCCACAATCGGCTGCACGGTCAGTGCCGGCAGAGTGAAATCGTCGTCTTCGATTTCATACTCCAGATGGATCGAGGGGAAACGCAGCATTTCGATCTCGGTATAGACCTGTGTGTGTTTCAGCTCGGACACAAAGGGGATGCGGTCCGGCTGTTCCAGCGAGTCGATGTTTTGCCGCAGATAGGTGCCGAAGGTTTCAAGCGTGTCAAAGGCCTTTTCCGGGTCGGTGCGGCACAGGGCCTGGATGGTGGACAGGGTGTTGTAAAGAAAGTGCGGCTGGATCTGTGACATCATCAGACGGATGCGCTGCTCTGACAGCAGCGCCCGTTCATGCTCGCGCGCAAACTGCAGATGCAGCCAGATGTAATAGAACAGGCTGCCGCTGATGACCGCAACGGTCAGCGCCCCGAATATATAATCTGTATTGAACCAGGTGTCGACAACGGTGGCCGCAATGATCAGGACGGCCGTGAGTACGGGAATCAGCGCCTCCGGTTTTCGAATGTCCGAAAAGCTGACCAGCGCCTGCGCCAGATGAAAAAGAATCAGAACCAGACTGACGACGTGGCACGTCCAGCCAAGCGGTCCGCGTGCAAACTGACCGTTTGTGACAGAAAAGGTGACGCCGGAAAAAAAGGCTGTCAGATAGACTGCGGTGTTTGCGGCAATGAGGGCCCAAAGCGGGCGAAAGCGGTTTTTGACGTCAAGCAGCCGGATGAACAGCATCAAAATCGTTGGCCGGATACAGTAGCCGCAGACGGAAACAACCGTGCGCCAGGTGTCAAGCGTGGGATCGTCCTGCAGCCGCCCGTCCAGATCGTTCTGCACGATCAGGGCAAAAAGCAGCGCCGCGATGCCCAGCAGCAACCGCTTGTCCCGCTTGCGAAGGTAGGGATCGAGCAGGACGGAAAAGACCAGAATCAAAAGCTGCAGAATCAAAGGCGTGAGCAGCGTCAGAACGCTTTGAAAGCTTTGCGTCATGAAAGCACGCTCCCTTCGTTGCATGTGATCGGTTTTACTTTATCACATTTTCACAAAAAACACAAGTGGATTTTCTACATTCGATTTTTGATTATTTTGATTTTTTCGCCCGGATTTTCCGGCGCGTGTGTTATAATAAAAAGCAAATGAGGGGGGACCGCTATGACACAGGGAACGTTTGACGGCGCCATGCCGCGCCGGGTTTTGGAATATTATCTTTCGCACGCTGCTTCTGCGCAGTGGATCTCGATGAGCGACACGCTGGACGACGACATCCGTGTGATATTGAAAACGGGGCTGAAGTTCCTCGGCCGTGCCGCCGGCATCTGGAAGGGCGATCTGCCGGAGGAGGAGCACTTTGCCAAAGTGAAGGCTGCGGCGGACAAGATCCATGCCGCCGACCCCGAGGTGATTTTGCAGGCGTGCATCTTTGAGGCGATGTACCGCGAGGACGTGGAGCCGGTGCCGGTGCCGGCGTGGGCGTTTGAGGCGTTCGGCCTGCCGGCAGAAACGCGCAATTTCAACTATGACGTCTGTATCTTTCCACCGGACGCCGGGACGTGGAGCAACATGCCCGACATTTCGCAGCAGGAAACGCAGCTCTGGTTCTATTACCGCGGGCGGCGTTACATCGACTGCGGGTACGAAGCGTTCCACATGGGGCAGATCCATCTCTATACCGGCCACGACCGGGGGTACCGGGGCATCGGCAAGGTGATTGCCATGCTGCGTGACTACGGCAAAGCGCATGCCCGCCGGCACAAAGTGCTTTTTGACGCGCATTCGCATTCCCTTGTTGTGAACGGAAAAAGCCTGCTCGATTACAACGCCATGCCGCTGACGCGCTTCCCGGTGCTGGACCGGCCGGGCGAAAAGCTTGTGCTGGTGCGCGAGGGCAAGTCCGGCGGCGGAATCTCGCCCGAGGGCGTGTATGAAGAGGCGCTGCCGTTCCTGTATGAATACGACAACTGGGGCGGCCGCGATCTTTGGGCATATGAACACCAGACCTATGAAGAGCGCGCGTGGAACCAGTGGTGGGGCGGCGACCAGATCTCATGGTTTGCGAATCAGCCCGAAGACGCGCGCAACAAGTTCCTGGACTATACGCTCAAGTGGACGGCGGTCAACAACCCGGACGGCTTTTTTGCCTTTCCGCTGATGCGCGGCCTTGGTCCCGGCGGCGACGGGCAGGACCGGACCTATAAGCTCAACAACCGTTCCGACGCCTGCCCGGGCGGCTTTTCGCAGGAGGACGCGCTTGCCGATCTGCTGCGGACCGGGTATGACAAGTACCGTCCGCTCGGCAATCCGTCAATGCTTGACTATGGCGGCAAGACGCAGGATGACCCGGAAACCGGCGTGCGATATCCGGAAAAGGTGGTGCTTTACGGCAGCTTTCAGCCGTATGTCGGCGCGGTAAAGGACGATTCCAACAGCGAGATCACGCGCATGTACTACATCGGCGGCGGCAAATATACGCTTTCGTTTGTGCTGCCCTTTGCCGGGGAATACGATTTTGCCGTGTCCACCTGGGGCACGCTGTCCGCCTGTGTGAGCACGGCGCACCCGTTCCCGTTCAGCGGTACCGGCGACAAAGGCCCGCTCGTCATTGAACAGGACAACACCGTGGTGAAGGTGACGTTTGATTACATGACGAACAAGATCACGGTGGAAACGGCGGTGTGAGACGGCGCGGCGCACCGCAATGCAGAATTGAGAATGGAGAATTACGCGCTGAAATATGTTGCTGCCGATAGGTCAGCGCCGCGAAGGAACGCACAGGTAACTGCTGCGTTTCTTTTTTTTGTACGCGGGGAACAGATCGGTGACCGTCAGTGACGCCCCGCCAACATAACGTGGCGGTAAGGGGAAGTATTTAGCCCTCCCCATGTGGGGAGGGCTTGATAGCCTCCCTCGCTTCAGCGGGAGAGGGGGACCGCTTGCGGTGGAGGGGGCAATGTGGGAAACCAAAACAAACCCAGCCGGGACGGTTCATGTCGTCCCGGCTGTGCCGTTATTTTACTGCGCTGTTGCTTTATGACTTATTTGAACAGGTTCTTGAAGAAGTTGACGATCCGCAGGAAGAACGCAACGATCGCCTTCCACGGGCTTTGCTTCTGCGGCTGCTCGGTCGTGCCCGGGTCGTCCGGCTGGTCAGGGTCGGTCGGTTCGGTCGGCGTCGTCGGCGCGGTGTACTGCTTGAGCATCATCCGCGCAAGTTCGTTTGAAGGAGGAACCACCTGTGAAATGAGCGAACCGTCTTCTGTCGGAATCCAGACCGTTGCCGTCAACAGCATCTGGTCAAAGTCGACAAGATAGGGGCCTCTGCTCCACATCTGAAGCTCTGCTTCGCGCTCTTCCGCAGTGAGCGGGCTGCCGTCTTCGTGATGTTTCTGATCCACAAAGCCCGGCACGTCGATGTACCAGTCGCCGTCGTTCAACCCGTCGGTCGAGGTCGGCACGGGCGTCCAGTTGTAATACACTTTGAGCAGCATCGGCAGCATGGCGCGGTTCGCAGGAACATACTGGTCGATGATACCGCCGTTGCCGTCGGGAAGATGCAGGGTCACTTTGATGATCTGCTGATTGAAGTCCACATAATAATCGGCGGCGCTCCACATGGCCAGCGCCTGTGCGTATTCGGCTGAGGTTGGGCTCAGCGGGTTGCCGTTTTCATCGGTGAGCTGATCTACATAGCCCTGCACGTCGATGTAGTAATTGCCGCCGTGCAGTCCTGCGGTGGAGGTGGGAACCTGCGTCCAGTTGCAGGTCGCTTCGTCAAAGTGGAAGCGCTTCAAAACCTTGTCAACGATGCCTGCGAGATACGTGCCGTCAGCGGGGAAGCTGTTGGCATAGTAACCGCCGCTTTCCTCGTTGGCCGTATAGTAAAGGCCATGAATATAGGTGTAAGTGTCATCGACATAGTAATCGCCGAAATTGTACATGGCGATCTCATCGGCAAGTTCCTGCGCTGTGGGCGGGGTTACATCGTTTGCGTGCAGCTCGGTGATGTAATCGGTGAAGTCGATGTAGTAGTCGCCGTTATCCAGATTCGGGTCGTCTTTTCTCGCGATCGGATAGGGCAGCCAGTGGATTTCTTGGGCAAACGCGACGACGCCGCAGGACAGCAGCAGCAGCAGCGCCGCCAGCAGAACGGACATGAGTTTCTTTGCGTTTTTCATGATTTTTACTCCTTTACAAGTGATGTTATAGGTTGTTCCTACACTTCCGATTATATCCAAAACGCACATTTTTTCAAGCCAATTGGCGCGAATGATACCGTTTTTGGCGCGAAAAGTGTTGTTGCCGGAAATTTTGCCTTTATTGTTCCAAGAAAGAATTTTTGTACCGCAGGGAAATGCGCAGGATGAACCGGCCGTTTTCCACAAGATGGTCCACGTTGTCGGCGCCGTAGTTGGCGGCGGCTTTTTTGATCAGGCGCATCCCGTAGCCGTGCTGCTTCTTGTCGGCTTTGGTGGTCTGCAGCACGCCGTTTTTCACGTTCAGCGCCCCGGCGATGGGGTTGGAGATCGTGACGAACACGTCGTCGCCCACCGTCTTTGCGGTCACAAGAATTTCACGCTCGCCGTCCATCTGCCGGCACGCCTCGATCGCGTTGTCCAGCGCGTTCGGAAAGATGGTATAGATGTCCTCCGGGGCAACGCCGTCGGCGGGGAAGCGGCTGTCGTCGGAAAAGACGATCTGAATGCCGTCCGCCTGTGCCGTCTGCTGCTCGCAGAAGAGCACGGTGTCCAGCCGGTAATTGCCCGTGCGGTACCGCTTGCCCTGCGCCGCGGTGAACGCGCCCAGCTCCGCGGCAATCTCTTTTGCCGCCGCCGGGTTGTTTTCGTCCAGATAGGCGACCATGGGGCGCAGCATCTTTTGCAGGTCGTGGCGAAACATCCGCAGGTCCTCGTTGTTGCGCTCCATCGCCTCATAGTGAAGAATCTGCCGGTCCAGCTCGCGCCGATAGGTCTCCTCCGCCTTTTTGGTACGCAGCGTGGTCGCCACGCCATAGACGACCGTTGCGGCAAACAGCGGGATGTTGATGATCACGAACACGAACTCGGGCAGCTTGTCGGTGGAAAACGTCGACGAAAACAGCACCAGCGACGCCATGAACCCGCCGAGCGAAAAAACGATCAGGACGAAAAAGACGGGGTCCAGCCGCAAAAACGGCGCAAAGAGGTTCTTTTTGCGCTCCCTGCGGACATACAGCACCAGGAACACCAGGAAGAACGCCAGGTTCAAAAGGAATTCCACCAGGAACGCCGCCGGGGTGTCCGGGTCGTTGTTATTATAATGAAAGCACAGCATCAATATCAGATATTTCGGCAGCTCAAGCAGGCTGTATCCCAGCGCCGCCGCAAAGCCCTTCAGCAGATTCCGAAAGGGGACAAGCAGCAGCGCGCAGACAAACGGCTGCAGCAGCGAAAGCCCTTCCCATATTAACTGCACCGCGTCGCTGCCGGCGATGCAAAACGGGCGCGCGATGCCCACCGCAATGCTCAAAAGGCCGGCGGCGGTCCAAAGCAGCGGGTGCCTTCGCAGTGATACGCGGAACACCACAGAGACAGCCAGAATGCAGATCAGCGAAATAAAAATGTGGTTGGCCATGGAAAACGCGCAGAAGACGGCGGTGTTGGCCGTGATGGTTTCTGCAAGCCGGGTCATAACGGTTCCTCCTTTTTCCAGGCAAAGCGTCAATCATTGATCTCTTTGAATACAAAGCTGCGATAGGTCGCCGCAAAATTCCGCACCTTCAGCGGCAGCACGTCGCCGTTCTGCATCATGACGTTCCTTGCGTCATATGACTTGACATGCAGCAGGTTGATGATGTAAGACCGATGGATGCGCAGGAACATCGGATAGGCCGACAGGATGCGCTCCATTTCGGAAAAGGAGTGGTGATAGGTTTCTTCCCCGCGGCGGAAGTGGACGCGCGTGCGCTTGTCTGCCGCCTCGGCATAAAGGATTTCCTGCACAAAGACGGTCTCAAGGGCGTGGCCCTCTTTTTTGAACTGCAGCCGCCCGCCGAACGCCGCGCTGTAAAACCGGTCGAGCTTCTGATACAGCAGCTCTGTCTTGACCGGTTTGGTCAAAAAGCCGACCGCCCCGATCTCGGCGTTGATGATTTCGCTGGCCGCCGCCTCGATCCCGGTCAGGTAGCAGACGGTGATCGCTCCGCTGAATTTTTCGTTCAGCGCCCGCCCCACGGCAACGCCGTCCATCTCGTCCATGACGTAATCAAGGAAATACAGATCAAAGCGTTCCCGCCCCAGCAGCGCCTTGCCGGAGGTGAATGTTTCGCAGCGGATATCATAATTGTGCGCGGCGGCATAGGCGTCGATCAATGTGCGCAGGTTTTCGTTTTCTTTCGGGTCGTCATCAAGGAGCGCGATTCTCATGTTCTCACCTTTTTTTGATTTTATTATAGGATTCGTTCCGGCAACTGTCAACCTCGGCGGCGCGAAACATACGGCTTTTGGCGCGAATGATTTTTTTTTGCACATGTTGCCTGAAAATCCGTCCTTCCGCGCAGCAAAGTGAAAAGCGGCCACAGGTTTCCCCGCGACCGCAATTCTTTATTGGGCGCCTCTAAAAACTGCGCAGCTCAAACGACTTGAGATTTTAGAGGCCCCCATTTTAATTTCACCAGTCGTACCGCAGTTCGGCGTCCCCGTCCTGCCAGTGCTGCGGCGTGCGCGTGGTCTTCCAGTCCACCGGCCGCAGGGCGTGCGGCTGCTGCGCCAGTCTGAAGGCGGCGGCAAGGTCGCGCGCCTTTTCATCGTCCGCTTTGTCGCAGGACACAAACAGCGCGGTGCCGCTGCGGGCCAGCAGGTCGAGCCACTGCCGGTTCTTCTCCCACGGGATACAGTCCTTCAGGATGCCCACACAGTCGGCGTCCACAAGATAAAAGGCATTGTTTTGCGCCAGACGGAACGCCAGCGTGTTGACGCCCATGACGCGCGTGCGGTCCCATTCCCGGCCGCTGGTGTCGTCGCCGGTACGGTTGAGGTGCGCCAGCCCCGCGCACAGGTGCGACACGGTGTTGCAGCCCAGCACCAGCATGTCGCCGCAGGAATCCAGAATCAGTCGGTACAGGTCCAGCACGATTTCTGCGTTCGTTTTGCTGCGGTCAAAAAAGTGCCAGTCGCTGTCGTCGTTGGTGATGGCGGCGGTCAGGTCCATGCCGTAGCTGCCGAAGAGGTCCACGGTGGAAAAGTCGTGCTTCAGCAGGCGGTACCCCCAGTTTCGGATGCGGGCGATGTCGTCGCGCAGAGATTGCTGCACCCGCGGGTGCGTCGGGTCAAGATAGCGCCGTTCGCCGCCGCGTTCCAGACGCACGTCGGCAGTGAGCGCTTTGTCGCGGTTGTGCAGCAGCCGGACCCAGAGGCCGGGCTCCGCGCCGAGGCGTTTGACGTCGTCCGCCAGCGCTTTCATGTCGCGGAACTTTTTGTTCGGGACCCACGGCCCCTCGCAGGAATGCACCTGCCAGCCGTCGTCGATGACCATGAACGGGCGGTTCGTGAGCCCGTCGGCCAGCTTCGCCTGCAGCGCGGCGTCGCGGACGATTGTTTCATAGTCGCTGCTGCCGTAGGCGTAGTACCAGTTGTTGCCGCCGCAGATCATGCGGTCGGGCAGCAACGGCATGTCGCAAAGCGTTTTGCAGTAATCACACAGGCAGGCAAAGGTGTCGGTGCTGTCATACGCCTTGAATACAAAGGTTGCAAGCTGCAGCCTGCGCCCGTTCAGCCGCACGCCGCAGCCGCCGTTGCGGCAGTCCAACAGGGCGGTGACGCTGCTTTCGCCGCAGCGAAAGCTGACAAAGGCGTTCGGCTGCGTCCTGACGCCGAAGCAGACCTGCGCGTTGCCTTCGTCCATGATGAAGTACCACGGCATCCACCGGTCATTGTTTCGGACCGGCAAAAATTCCAGGTCGCCGTAGCTGCGCTCCCATGCGTCGCCGAGCACAAGCGCCCGGCCGTCGGTTTCGGTCTGCCAGGTCAGCTCGATGAATTTCGGGCGGCTGCGCTGCGCTGTCAAAAAAAGGGTCAGCGCGCTGCCGTGCAGCACGGTTTCCAGTGCGGCGTCCGCGTTCTCTTCTTCACACAGGATGCGTGCCTGAAAAGCGGATAAGTCAAATGCTTTCATGGGCTGCTCCTTTTATTCCGGGTCCCAGTCAGACAGCGGCGCCATCTCAACGCCGATCGCGGCAAGCGCACTTCGCTGCGCTTCGGCCCGCGCCTTAAAGTCGGGATAGTCCGTGGCGGCCTTGCCGTACCAGCCCAGCTCCGCCGCCGCCAGCAGCCGCGGAAAGCACATGTAGCACATGCGGCGGAAGGTTTCGACCCATTCGGTCCAGATCGGCGCCTCGATGCCGAGCACGTTCTGTTTGCCCGCCGCGGTCAGCGAATCCGGCAGCAGGTTGTAGCGGTAGGTCTGCTGCAGCGGGGTCCGGTGATAATCATAATCAAGATAGACGTGTTTGGTTTCTTCCATGATGATCTTGCCGCCGCGGTTGGCAAAATCGTCGCAGCGGCTGCGGTCGTCGTGCCATTTGCAGACCACCACGTCGTCGGGGTCCAGCCCGGCGTTGAGCACCTCGTTCCAGCCGATGGGCGTTTTACCGTGCGATTTGATGAACGCCGCGATCCGTTTGGTGAAGTAGCCCTGCAGTTCTTCGCTGTCGGCAAGGCCCTCGTCGGCGATCCGCTTCTGGCAAAGCGGGCAGGCGTCCCAGCTGTCCTTCGGCACCTCGTCGCCGCCGATGTGGATGTACTGCCCGGGAAACAGGTCGATGATCTCTTCCAGCACGCCTTCGCAGAAGTCAAAGGTCGTTTCCTTTCCGGGGCAAAGCACGTTGTCGGAAACGCAGGCGTCCTTCAGCACGGCAACGTCGTCCCCGGTGCAGGACAGGTGCGGGTAGGCGTGAATGAGCGCGCTGGAATGGCCGGGAATGTCAAATTCCGGCACGACCGTGATGTGGCGCGCGGCGCAGAAGTCGATGATGTCGCGGATCTGCGCTTTGGTGAAACAGCCGCCGTAGCGCTCCGGGTTGTCGTTGCCGAAGCCCCAGCCGTCGCGATAGGCCGCAACCTCAGCCAGGCGGGGATAGCGTTCGACCTCGAGCCGCCAGCCCGGGTCGTCGCACAGGTGCCAGTGAAAGACGTTGAGCTTGAACCTGGACGCCGCGTCGATGAAGGTTTTGATTTCCTCCACGGTCTGGATGTGGCGCGAGGAGTCGATCATGAAGCCGCGCCACCGGAACGCCGGGGCGTCCTCGATCAAGGCAAGGGGGACCGTGCCGTCGGTCTGACGAAGCTGCAAAAGCGTCTGCAGGCCGTAGAACTTTCCGGCGTCGGTTGAATACGCGAGCGTCGCTTCATCCGCCGTGATCGACAGGCGATAGCCCTCAGCCGGCAGGCCGGGGTCGTTCAAAAGGGTCGGTTCGTGTTTGGCCAGCGCGCGGGACCCGCCGAGCGGTTTCAGATGGGCCGGACAGGGGAGAAGGTTTGAAAACATAAAAACACCTGCTTTCGATGATTTTGATTCCATAATATATATAGAAAACGGGAAGGCGCAGCCGTCAGGAGAGCGGATGCTTCAGCGGATAGGTTCGCTCGCACAGCGTCAGGGGCGCGTCATACTTCCACTTGCTTTCATAAAAGTTTCGGCCGCGGACCAGCAGATGATCTGCATACAGCTCCACAACAATGCCTTCGCCGCTCCGGTCGTCGATCTGCATGCCGTCCTCGCCGCCCATTCTTGACAGCGACGGGGCATTGATCTGCGGAAAGCCGTAATCCTCGCGGAACGACGCGCCGCGTGAAAGCGGGGTGTGATAGTGGCCGCAGAAATAGAACAGGTCGTGCTCTGCGGCATAGTCGCGCAGGATGTTTGTCAGGCGGTCGGTGTGCTGCAGGTTCTCGTCCGTCATGCAGTTGAGCGGGAAGTGGTTGAAGACAAAGCACGGCTTGCCGCTTTCGGCAGCCAGCGAAAGCACCTGCTCGAGCCATGCGAACTGCGCTTCCGAGATCACGCATTCATAGACCCGGTTCAGCTCCGAGCCGAGCACAATGAAGTAAAAGCCGTCGATGACGTCGTAATGATAGGGCTGCGCAAGGTCATAGCCGAAGAACGCATCCGTGAAGCGGTACCAGCGCTTCATGATCTTTTCATAGTCGCCCTCGCTGTTGCCGGCGTCATGGTTGCCGAGCACAGAGATGATCTTTTCGTTTTTCAGCAGCAGCGCCGCCGTGCCGTGAAAGATCGCGTTTTCAAGATACTGGCTGTTCATCGTGCTGTCGCCGAGAAAGACGACGGCGTCGTTGCCGCTCTTGTTTTTCGGCACGTTTTGCAGACTGTGGGAAATGATCCTGTAGCGTGTGAAGTTGTTGGTCTCCACATGGACGTCAGACAAAACGGTGAAGTTCAGCTTGCAGGCCCCGGGGTCCCGCACGTCAAATTCTTCGCCGGTCGCTTTGCCGAACCCGAGCACATAGACAAGCGCGATCAAAATGGACAGGATGCGCAGAGGAAGGTGTAAAATGCGTTTCATGGGGATGGACCTCCTTGATAAGAAATGACAGGGCGGGCGCCTGTTCAATGTCATTATATCACAGACCGGGCAGCGGTGACAAGGGTGGAAACACAAGATTTTTTCTGATGACTTCAAAAAGTTTACAAAAGATTCATAAAAAATCTTCGATTTTGTTGGACATTTGTTGGACAACATGCTGTATAGTTATAGTGTATTGGTGTAACTATGCCCGAAGAGGGGAGACTTTGCATGAAACAACCGACGTCGTTTTATCTTTTGACGGATACCCACTATGTGTCCAAACAGAACTGGGTCGAGGGCGGGCCGTTCACACGGCGGGAACGCGGCGACCAGATTGCGCTGAAGCTGTCGCCCGAGATTCTGGATACGTTCATCGAAATGATCCTGGCCGACGATACGGTCGATACGGTGCTTTTCACCGGCGACAATGTGGATGACGGCGATATGAATTCGCACGTGGAGTTCCGCGCCCGGCTGGAAAAGCTGACCGCCGCCGGCAAAAAGGTCTATGTGACCACGGCAACCCACGACTATTGCAGCCCGAACGGAGAGGACGAGTGCTTTTCGCACAACGCGGTGCGCTATACCGCCACCGGAACAGAACCGATCCCGATGATGCTGCGCAAGGACCTGTTTGATTTCTATGCCGATTACGGCCCGAAGCAGGCGCTGTCTGTCGACAGTGAAAGCGGCTCCTATGTGGTGCAGCTTGGCGCGGGCGTGCGCCTTTGCATGATCGTTGACAACGGCAACGGCAGAAGTCACTGCGGTCTGTTTGAAGCGGGCGTGCGCTGGCTGACCGATGAAATACACGCGGCAAAGGAAGCGGGCGACTACATCCTGCTGGCGGTCCATCATCCGGTGATCGCACCGTGGGAGGTCTTTCGCCACATGGCGGACTATGAGCTGTACGGCGGCTATCGCGAGCTGTGGAAGCTGATGTGTGAAGAGGGCGTGCGCGTGGTCTTCACCGGCCACACCCATGTGCAGAGCATCCGCAAATACACCGATGCGCAGGGCCGCTGGTTTGTGGATGTTGCCACCGTTGCGGCGGTGAACGCCGCGGGCAAGATGCGCCGCGTCACCGTGGACCCGGAACAGGGCGTCTGCGACGTGACCAGCGTGCCGCTGGACCACATCACCGGCGTGGACACCGGCGGGCAGTCGGTGTTCGAGTATCTGTACGGCATCAACTTTGCCGGCCGGGTTGAGAAGTGCTTCCCGCTGGTCAAAACCGATTTTGACCGGTTCCTGGATGAAACGGACGGCGTTCTTCCGGCAGACAAACTGCGTGCGCACAAGCGTCTGGTAAAGCTGGGACTGCGCTTTGCATCGAAGCGAAAGCTGGCGTTTGCGGCAAAACTCGGCAAAACGTGGAGGACGCTGACCGCCGCGCAAAAGAAGGCGGCGAAGGAAACGCCGCTGATGGACGTCGCGTTTGAGATTTGCCGCCACATCTATCCCGGCAACGCGCCCTTTACGCCCGACACGGTGGAATACATCGCCCTGCACGGCGCGGCGGCGCGGCTGGACCGCATGGTGCAGAAGCACAAGATCGAGGCGGTGCAAAAGTTGATCCCGCCCGGCTCTTCGCTGGCGGAGATGGCGGAGGATTTCCTCTATAACAACCGGACCGGAAGTGACGATGCGATCTGCATCGATTTGAAATAAAAGAAGAAAGGAAAGGTGAAACAAGATGAAATGTCCCAAATGTGGGGGCGAGATCCCGTTCTATGATCTCAAACCCAACTGCAAACACTGCGGCGTCAACATCTTCTATTATTCGCAGGATACCTTGCTGGCCCGCGACGCAAAGCGGACCGAGCTGGAAGCCGGTGCGGCGCGGATGGTGATTGCCCGCATCAAGTCCAATTTCATCGGCGGAAAGCTGGCGATCCTTCGGATGATCGCCGTGATTGCCTCGGTGTGCGTGCTGATGGTTCCCGTCGGCAGCATGACGTTCAATCTGCCGCTGCTTGGCGGAGGGATCTCTGCCGGGCTGATCGGAGCGATCCAGATGATGACAAACGGAACGCTGGGCCGGCTGTCTGACCTGAAAAACAGCACGCTGCTTGCACAGCAGACCCAAACGGCCACCACCTGCCTGATCCTCCTTTGCGTGCTGCTGGTGATCAGCCTGGTGATCTTTGCGGCGTTCCTGCTCGGCTTTCTGAACCTGACGCGCAGCACCAAATTCATGCGCGTGATGTCGGTCGTCGGCATGGCGGCTTCGGCTGCGGTGCAGATCGCCGCGATCATTCTGGTCAAAAAGACGCCGGAATCACCGGTCGCGAGCGATCACTTCGGCTTTGGCGGCGCGGCGGCGTTTGCGGTTTTTCTGGTGCTGTTCCTGCTGAACCACGTCATGCTGAAAAAAGGTGTGGAGCCGACTTATCGCGAGTATGATCCGAAGCGGAAAGAACTGCTCAAAAAGGTCCGCAAGGGCGAAGTGAATCTGGACGACCTGTCGCTGCCCGTGTTTGAGAGCAAGGAAGAGTACGAGGCGCGTATGAAGGCGCTGGAGCACACCTTGGAAGAAGAGGGGTGAGATGCATGGAAAACGAAAAAGAACGCAATATAGAAGAAGCGACCGTAAAAGTCGATGAAGCGCCGACCGTAAAGGTCGATGAAGAAAAAGCGGTCAAGAAAGAAAAGAAACCGATGAAAAAGGGCGTCAAGGCCCTGCTTTGGACCTTGTTCGTTTTGGCGATGATCGGCCTGTGCCTGGGGCTGGGCGCGTTGTATCTGAAAAAAGAAGGCGTTAAAAAGACCTTTGAGATGCCGCCGGAAGCGCCCCGTCCCTCTATCGTGGAACTTCCGGAAGGGGAGGACGCGCTGCTCGCATTTTCCGCAGAGCTGTATGAAACGGCAACCACAGCCGACGACGTGACGCACGGCTGGGGCACCGCGGTGAGCCTGGCCGGGGAACTGGTCACACCGTTCCGCCCGGCGGACAATGCGCTTGCCGGCTTGATCCGTGATAACGCGGCCGGCCAGATCGCGCCGCTGTATGCCGAAACGGTTCCCGAGCTGCCGCTGGAAAAATCAAACGTGCTTTCTGCGGAAGGCGCGGAAGAGGGCGACAATTACATCATCACGTTCAACATCGATCCTTCCGTTGCGGACGTGGAAGCCATGAAGCAAAGCGATATTTATAAAGGGATCACAGACCTGTTTGCCTCTGCCGCAACCGTGGATGAAATCAAAATCGAGCCGCAGAGCGTCAGCGTCCGTTTCAGTGTCAACCGGACCAACGGCCACCTGAACGACGTGGCGTATACACGCAGCTTTCAGGTGACGGCGGCGACAACGCTGACCGACGCCTACCGTGCCCTGACCGACGACGGCAAGGCCACGATCACGGTGCCGTATGTGACGACCCAGACGGCGTCCTTCAACTATTACGGCGCATACTTCACCCAGCGTCAGGTTGCGATGAAGCCCGGCGATGAGGAATACATGCCGCTGCATCTGAACCTGAAGCCCGACGCGACCGACGACGACTTCACGTCAAAGGCCACCTGCTCCAATCCGGATGCGCTGGAGGTTCACGACGACGGCCTGATGATCGCGAAGAGCGCGGCAGAGGAGCCCGTGACAGTCACCGTGGTCCTGAGCTATCTGGGCCATGAATATACGGACACGATGCTTGTCTATGTCACGGATCTGCAACTGGAGGTGAATACAAATGGCTGAAGACCTTAAGAGCACGGAAGCGCTCAATGTCGACAGTGAGATCGACAACCGAAAAAAAGATAACATCTATCGCAGCTACAACTATGTCGGTACCAAAGAGACGATTGCGTACCTCTTCAATGACTGGTCCAACACGTTCAACATCAACGGCTTCAGCACCCGTTACATCTGGGACGTTGTCAAGATCGACTTCGGCATCAATGCCATCGTCAACATCTTCACCGGCATCTGGGACGTCTTCAACGACATCATCCTTGCCGCGGTGGTTGACAACACCCGCACCCGGATCGGTAAGTTCCGCCCGTACCTGGTCATGCTGCAGATTCCGCTGTCGCTGTTCGGTCTGCTGTACTGGTTCCTGCCGTACTTCTTCCCGAACACGTCGGGGACGTTTGTGCCAAAGCTGATTTTTTACTTCGTCTTCGGCGTCATCAACGAAACGTCCACCACCCTGACCGGCCTTGCCAAGGGCGGCTATATGTCGACCATCACGCCGAACCCGAACGAACGTGTGCGTTTGATTACCCTGGCGGAATTGCTCACGGGCTACATGGGCGAGGATATGCCCGGTTACATCATGGGCTTCCTGTATGACCTGGTTTCCACCGGTCGGTGGGGCGTCAAGATGCGCTCCATCTTCATGGGCATGGGCGTCGGCTGCGCCGTCGTCTCGTCCGCGTTTACGTTCTGGTTCTTCCTGCAGTCCAAGGAGCGCGTGCCGCAGTCCATCGAAAAGCCGAATGTCCGCGAAGGGATGAAGGCGGTGTTCACCAACTATCCGGTGCTGCTGATGTGCCTGTCCGAGTTCCTGGCCGGCTTCGGCGTCGGTACGGATGAAAACAACTACTGGATCGACGTTTTCGGCGGCAACCACATGATCAACACGCTGAAAGCACTGGTCAGCGGCATCTCCGGCCCGGTCGGCTCCATCAGCTATGCGTTTGTGGCCCCGCTGCGCAAACGCTTCTCCTCCCGCTTCATCTGGGTGGGCGCCGATTTCTACGGCGACATGTGTACCCTCGGGTTCTTCCTGTTCGGTATGTATAAAAAGAATTATACCAAGGTCGGACCCATGCTGGTCGCGTACGGTGTGCGCGAATTCCTGTCAAAGATGCTGTTCGGCGTCAACAAGGTCATCAACGCCGACCTTTGGAACCAGGCGATGGACTTCTGCGAATGGAAGCACGGCATCCGTATGGAGGCGACCACCAGCGTTGCCAAGGGCCTGGTGATCAAGATGCAAAACGTCGGCATGACGTCCATCCGCCTGCTGGTCATGAAAAAGATCGGTTATGTGCAGGGCGCCAAGATCGGTACCCAGAGCGACAGCACCAAGTTCTGGCTGTTTGCGCTGGCGACGGTCGTGCCGTTTGTGACCAGCATTCTGGGCATCGTGCCGAAGATGCTTTGGCCGCTCAACAAAACGCGTGAGGCGCAGATGTATCTGGAACTGGCGGAAATGCGTGAAAAGCGCATCCACGCTTATACCGAAGAAGCAAACGCCGCCGCGCAGTAACCTGTCAATCTACCTGTGCACGTCGATCCGGTTTGGTCGACGTGCACTTTTTTCTTTTAATGTGTGCAATTTTTCTATTGACTTTTTCTGAAAACAGAGGTAAAATAACCTTGTATACGTCTACCCTTTTGCGGTAAGAAAACCATCATCACTTCATTTTAAAGGAGGACTCATTATGAACCGAACCAAATCGACCCTTCGGCGATCGCTTGCCGTGGTCATGAGCCTGCTGATGATCCTGACGGCGTGGGTGTTTGTTGCGCCGGAAACGCTGCCGCAGGCGAGCGCGGCCGTGACGCAGCAGAGCGATCTGCCGACGTTCACCTTCTATGTGCCGGAGACGATCTATCTGAACCCGGCGGACAACAAGACGTTCCAGTATTATGTTGACCGCGCGCAGTCTGTGAACGGCAGCCTGACCGCGTCGAACGGCGACACCTCCGCGTGGTACTATTTCAAATGCGATACTGCGACTGCGGTCACAAGCCTGACCTGCGGGTGCGTCAGTCCGTCGCTTTCCAAGACGTCTTCCACCAACGGTGAGCTGAAAGGGATCATCAGCGGTGGCGCGCTTTCCAGCGCAATCAACATGAACGCGACCGCACTGGTGCCGTGGACGGTCACGTTCACCACCGACAAGGGCACCTTCACCGCCACGGCCTATTCCGTGGCCTATGCCCCGAACCGCAACGTCACGGCGCACGGTATGACGGGTTATAGCGATAACAACTATAATGCAGCATACGCCTCCAGCTTGATTTATATCCAGGGCGCCCAGACGACGGCCGCATCAACGATGAGCAGTATAGATTCATTTCACAGTGCCGACTCTTATAACTATCAAAATATCGACGGTCGAATGCTTGACCCCCTGGTGAACGGCGTCTCGGTTCCGGATGACAATCAACCCGGCAGTTACAGCGGGGGTTCATCTCCCTTCACCGGAGCAACAAAATCCTTTGCCGCATGCAATTGTGTTGCATCCGAGGATTACGGCAACAACAGCGATTGGACCGGTCATATCGCATGCAATAAGACCCCAGCCGAAGTGATTATTGATACTTCAAGATACTCCAATACCAGCCAGCTTCCGAATTTGAAGCTTGGATTTTTGGTCACAGACTATGAAAACACTAATTCAAGACGACACTCATATGTTTCCAACTGCACAAGCAAGGTGTCGAATCCCAATAATCTTAGCTCGGCAACCCTCGTTGTTGACTCAACTGATATTTTGAAGCACTCCTATTGGAGAAGCGACAGCAAAATGAAAAAAATATATGGTTCTGACCAAAACTCCTACGGCACCGTACTGTGGGAAAGCAGCGGCGCTTCTACGCCGCAGCTTGGCGGCGACGCACAGGGCAGCAACATTGACGGCAGCACTGACGACGTCGGCAAAAAGTATCTGAGCCCGATCAGCGTTGCGGTTTCCGGTTCCGGCGCTACCACGATTCAGTATTTTCGTGGATGTGCTTCGGGTTGCTATAAATCTTCCTACGCGATCTCTTGTGCAATGGTGCTGCTGAAAATCACCACCGTCACCAAGGCCAACCTGCGTTCCCTTGTCAATGAATGCGTCGGCAAATATATGCAGCCGTATTATACCGGCTCCCGCTGGACGACCTATGAGAACGCGCTGAAGGCGGCAGAAACTGTCCTCGGTAATCCGGCGGCCACGCAGTCTCAGATCGACACGGCAGTGACCAACCTGACCACCGCCAAGAACAATCTGCGCTTTGCGATTCCTCTGACGCTGGATACGGACGTCACGGGCATCCTTGCTGCCGGCGGCGAGGTCTGGTTCTCCTTTACGCCGTCCACGACCAAAAGCTACATCTTCTTCACCCATGCCGACTATGATACGCAGTATGAGCTGTATGAGGATGCTGCCACTTCGGCTTCCCGCGAACAGGATGACGGCGATTATTACATCAGACAATTGCTCGGTCTGGGCTATCAGGTCTATGACGAAATGACGCTGACCGCAGGCACGGTCTATTATTTCAAAGTCGATGCATATTCTGCTTCCTCTTCCGGCGACACACCGGTGCGGGTCGCGACGCCGGTGAAGGTGACATTCAATGCCACGGGCGGCACAAGCAAAGAGTATAACCTGCCCAAAGGCTACGATACGCTGAAGCTGGACAAAACCAACGTTTCGCGCACCGGCCACACGCTGGTCGGCTGGTCAACCAGCGGAACCGGCGAAGAATCCTTGTACAAGCTGGCTTCGGCCACGATCACCGTTCCGACTTCGGCAAAGACCTATTACGCCCTGTGGGCGCCGAACAGTCCGACGGAGCTGACGCTTGACAGCACCAATACCGTAACGATCAGCACGGCTTCTGAAATCCAGTATTTTGCGTATACGCCGGAAAAGACGCGGGATTATCTGATTTACAGTATTTCATCGAGTGTAGTAGAAGGCACATCGAACTCGAACCCTGATCCCTACGTGTTGATCTATGAAAGCGATACATACCGTGCAAACGGTACAAACATTACTGCAGACGATGACGGCGGCAATAGCCACCACGATTTTGTCGGCACCTACAACCGTAACTTCTTCATCCGGACAGAGCTGACGGCGGGCACAACGTACCTGATCGGCGCAAAGGCCTACCATGACTCAACAGACAATAACGGAAATGTGCCGACCGGTTCCTATGAGCTCCACTTTGAGGGCGTTTACAAGATCGACTATGACGCCAACGGCGGCGAGAATGCGCCCACTGTTGAGCATGAGAAATTCTATAATCGTTCGATCACGCTTTCCGAAGACGAACCCACCCGCGCGCATTATCATTTCCTCGGCTGGGCCACGACTGACGACGCCACCGAACCGGAGTATCAGCCCGGCGACACCTGCAGCATCAACGACGACGCCACGCTGTATGCGGTGTGGGAGATCGACCAATACGATGTGACGCTCAACACTGCTGAAGACGGCGGTTATACCGTTTCAACCGAACCCGCCGCAAAGGTCAATCACGGCGACGACGTCACGTTCAGCATCACGCTTGACGAGGGTTACACCGACAGCGCCGCGCCGACCTGCACGGCGACCAACGCCGGCACCGTGACCTCGAGCAAAGACGGCGATGTGATCACCTACACCGTGCCGAACGTCACCGGCAACACCACCATCACCCTTGGCGATGCGGATATCAACACCTACACCATCGTCTGGAAGAACTGGGACGGCACCGAGCTGGAAACGGACGAAAATGTGCCTTACGGCGCAACCCCGAGCTATGACGGCGAGGCACCGACCAGAGAGGACGATGCGCAGTACCACTACACCACCTATAGCTGGGATCCCATGGTCGGCGTTGTCACCGGCAATAAAACCTACACCGCGCAGTTCAGTTGGGAGATCAAGAGCTACACCGTGACGTTCTATGACAAGGACGGCAACATGATCGGCTTCCCGCAGGACGTTTCCTACGGCGAAGACGCCACCCCGCCGGACAATCTGGACGATTACAGCGACGCGGACAACCACTACACCTTCACCGGCTGGACGACTTACACCAACATTCAGGAGGACACCGACGTGACGCCGGTCTTCGCGTCCGAAGCGCACACGTTCGATCAGGAGGTCGCGACTGCCGGTTATAAGGCGAGCGACGCGGACTGCACGCATGCTGCGACGTACTACTACAGCTGCACCTGCGGCTACAAGGGCGCCGAGACGTTCACGAGCGGCGACCCGAACGGCCACACCATGACGCCGCACGCCGCCGAGGCCGGCACCGACTGCAAACACTACGGCACGGTTGCCTATTACCACTGCAGCGTCTGTGAAAAGGATTTCGATGACGAAGTCGGCACGAACGAACTGACCGACCTGAGCGACAACACCTACGGCGCGCATCAGCTTGGCGCGCTGACTCCGGCGGTTCCCGCTTCCAACTGCCAGACCACGGGCACCGTGGCCTACTACACCTGCGGCGTTTGCGGCACGCTTTTCGCAGCCGACGGAACGACCGTGTTGACGTCGACGGACGACAGCACCCCCGGCCCGCACGCCTTCAATGATCTTCAGTACGACAGCACTCACCACTGGTACAAGTGCGCAAACTGCGACGCGATCGACGGCAAGACCACACATGCCGGCACCGCGGCGACCTGCATGGCAAAATCGGTCTGCGACGTTTGCCATCAGGCATATGGAGAAAAGGATTCCACCAACCACACCGGCAACAACACCACGACACAGGAAGACGTGGTTCCCGCTACCTGCATGGCCAAGGGCAGCTACACCGAGGTCGTGACCTGCGAATGCGGCGCCGAACTCTCCAGAACGCCGGGCAAGGAAATCGCGATTGATTCCACCAACCACACCGGCAACAACACCACAACCCAGGAAGACGTGGTTCCCGCCACCTGCATGGCCAAGGGCAGCTACACCGAGGTTGTGACCTGCGAATGCGGCGCCGAACTCTCCAGAACGCCGGGCAAGGAAATCGCGATTGATTCCACCAACCACACCGGCAACAACACCACAACCCAGGAAGACGTGGTTCCCGCCACCTG
>JAFRUA010000015.1 GCA_017434855.1 Clostridia bacterium | reverse complement strand
GGACAGGAGGAATCCCCTTATTCCATGCGAAATATGAGGATTTCTCACATTATATCTCCTTTGATCTTCTTGATTTACTGACACGATTAAATATTTTACACTTTTGACGAGTTTATTTGGATTAATCAGTGCTTACTTAGCTGTTAGCGCGAGAGGGAAGTTTGCCGCTGCCGAAAGGTCAGCGCCGCGCGGATAAGTGTGCAGTGTGCAGTTTGCAGTTATAATTCGGAATTTCGGTCGCGCTGATACGATCGGGCAACCGAAGGTTTCGTCCGCGAAGGGACCGGTCTGTGATTTCTTTGTTTCTGTTTTGTACGCGCCGCCGATTTCACGCGTACAGAAAAAAGGAAAGACAAAAAAGCCGCGGGGCAACCTTCCCACTTTGGAAAAGCTTCCCCGCGATCTAACATCTAACATCTAAAATCTAACATCTATTGTCTGATCTCCCAAGGTTTGACCGCTTTCGCCGCCTCGTACATGGCAACATAGCTGCGGTGGCGGCTGTCGCTGATCACGCCGGCATCCACCATCTCGCAGATTTTGCAGCCCTGTTCGCCGATGTGGGCGCAGGACGTGAAGCGGCACTGTCCGAGATAGGGACGAAACTCGGGAAAGAGCTCGGCCAGGTCTTCTTTTTGAATGCCGTCGTTTGCAAACAGGTCCAGTGACGAAAAGCCGGCGGTATCGACCGCAAGGCCGCCCGCAACATGAAAAACCTCTGCCTGGCGTGTGGTGTGCTTCCCGCGGCCAAGCTTTTCGCTGATCTCATTGGTCGCAAGCTGCAGCGACGGGTCCAGCGCGTTGAGCAGCGTGGACTTGCCGACGCCGGAGTTGCCGCTCAGGGCCGTGGTCTTGCCGCGCAGCGCGTCGCGGATGGCATCCAGCTCCGTATTGAGAAACACGCGATACCCCGTGGTACGATAGACGTCCAGCAGCGGCTGCGCCGGGGAAAGATCATCTTTTGAAACCACGATCAGCGGCACGATCCCCGCCTTTTCCGCAATCGCGGTCATGCGGTCCAGCACCAGAACATTCGGCACGGGCGACACCGTGGACACCACCAGCAAAAGCTGGTCGATGTTTGCCACCGGCGGGCGGCGCAGCGCGTTCTTGCGCGGCAAGATCTCATCAACGGTGTTGTCTTTGTCTTCACGCACCGTGATCGTCACGCGGTCGCCGGCCAGCGGCGTGATCCGCTCTTTGCGAAAGCGGCCCTTGGCCTTGCATTCAAAAACGCCGAAAGCGGTCTCCACATAGTAGAAACCGCCGATTCCTTTTAAGATGAATCCATTCAGCTGCTGCATAAAACCTCTTTCTGAATCCGTTATCCGTCAAGCACCGGGTCATCGCCGCGGGTCGTCGGCTCCGTGGTCGGCGTTGTCGGTTTTTCTGTCGGCCGCTCCGTCGGCTTTTCCGTGGTCGGCTCGGTCGTCGGTTCGGTGGTCGGCTCCGTTGTCGGTTCCGTGGTCGGCTCCGTCGTCGGCTCGGTCGTCGGTTCCGTGGTCGGTTCTTCGGTTGTCGGTTCTTCGGTCGTCGGCTCAGTGGTCCGTTCCGGGCCTTCGCTGATATAGACCTTGATGGTCGTGCCGACCGTCACGCTTTCACCCTGGTGATCATAACCGACCACGGTGCCGCGCTCGGCCTCACTCGCACGATAATCCTCGTCCATTTTGAGCCCGACCTTTTCCAGCGCCTCCTGTGCCTCTTCGGCGGAATCGCCCATGATATCCGGCACCTTCACCTTTTCGTCAGTCTCTCCGTTTGAAACATAGACAATGATCTTGCTGCCCTTTTTGACCTTTTCGCCGTTGGCCGGATCGGTCTTGACCACGCGGTTTTTCTCGACGTCTGCGCTCGGCACGGTTTCAACCTTAACCTCAAAGCCCTCGCTTTTCAGCTTTTCATGCGCAACACCGTATTCCAGCCCGTCCACGTCCGGAACCGTTGCCTGATCGCCGTCGCTCGCGATCCAGACCGTGATTTTGGTCCCTTTCTGGTGCCGCGTGCCGGCTTTGGGTTCCTGCCTGACGATCGTGCCCGGCAGGGAATTGCTATTGTAATCAAACTCTTTGTTCAGCGCAAAGTCCGCCGTGTCCTTGACCTGTTCCCAGGTTTTGCCGACCAGGTCCGGCACCTTCTGATACCCCTGCCCCTTCAAGATCGTGGCGATCACGATGCCTGCAATGATGGCCACCGCGGCAAGGATGCCCGACAGCACGGCGATCGTCCGCCGTTTTGCGGCACGTTCTTTTTTCGACATGGTCTGGCGGACCGGGCGGATGGGCCGGTTGCCGGGCCGGGTCGGGCGGTTGACGGGGCGCTGCGGCGCATAGGGACGCACCACGGGGCGCTGACTGACCGCCGGCTGGGCCGCGCGGTTCTTTGCCAGTTCTTCCGAAAGCTGCTTTTGGTTCGGCAGATACTTGGTCGGCGATTTGTCCACAAAGTAGGAATAATCGAACTTGATGTTCGGGTTCTTTTTATAGGCGTCGATGTCCACCAGCATCTCAGACGCGGACTGGTAGCGGTCGTTCGGATTCTTTTGCATCGCGCGCATGATGATCTGCTCCAGCCCGATCGGAATGTCCGGGTTCAGCTCGCGCGGACGCACGGGGTCGTTTTGCAGCTGCATCAGCGCAACCGACACCGCGTTGTCTGACTGAAACGGCAGCTTGCCGGTCAGCAGTTCATACATCACCACGCCGACGGAATAAATGTCGGTTTTGGCGTCGACCACGCTGCCCTTGGCCTGCTCCGGGCTGATGTAGTGCACGGAACCGATGGCGGTTTCGGTCATGGTCTTGGTTTCGCTGCGTGAAAAGCGTGCAATGCCGAAATCCGTGACCTTGATGGTTCCGTCAGAAATCAGCATGATGTTTTGCGGCTTGATGTCGCGGTGCACAATGCCCTTGTCGTGCGCATGCTGCAGCGCACGCAAGATCTGCGTCACAAAATAGATCGACTCGCGGATATCCACGCGCCCCTGCTGCTGGATATACTCCTTGAGGGTGATGCCCTCAACATATTCCATCACGATGTATTGCAGCCGGTCGCCGTAGCTGACATCAAACACCTTCACGATGTTTGGGTGTGAAAGCACGGCGATCGCCTTGGATTCATTCCGGAAGCGGCGGCGGAACTCTTCGTTGCCCAAATACTCATCTTTCAGGATCTTGACCGCAACGATGCGCTTGTCAATATTGTCAAAGGCCTTATAGACCACGGCCATACCGCCGACGCCGATGATCTCGATGATCTCATAGCGGCCGTCCAGCCGCTTACCGACGTAATTTTCCATCTTTGTCTCTCCTTATCCCATCATGGCCACTGCCGTGATATTGTCGTTTCCGCCCGCGCGGTTCGCGGTTTCGATCAGCTTTGCCGGAAAGCTTTCAAACGGCGTCTGCTGAAAGATCTCAAGCATCTGCGGCGCTTTGACAGAGCCGCTCAGACCATCGGAGCACAAAAGCAGCACGTCGCCCGCGCCGAACTCGATCGTGTCAAAATCGATCTCGACCTTTTCCGCAACCCCAAGCGCACGGGTGATGATGTTGCGGATCGGGTGCGTTTCAAACTCTTCCTGAGTGATCTGGCCCTTATCCAGCATCTCCTGCACCAGAGAATGGTCTTTGGTCAGCAGCGTGATCTCTCCGTCATGGATCAGGTAGCAGCGGCTGTCGCCGACGTGGGCGATGCGGGCCGTGCCGTCCTTGACCACAGCGCAGACGATGGTCGTGCCCATCCCGTTCAGGAATTCATCGGCCAGTGCCCGGTCATAGACGGTCACATTCGCCGTTGTGATGGCAGACAGCAGCATGTTTTCGATGGAGCCGTCCCCCATGGACTTGTGATAACACTTTTCGATCTTTTTGCCCACCATGTCCGCCGCAACGGTGCTGGCGATCTGGCCGCCGGCCGCACCGCCCATGCCGTCGCAAACCACGGCCCACGACACATTGTCATCGATCCGGCCGAAACGAAAGGCGTCTTCGTTGTTTTTGCGGACTTTGCCGATGTCTGAATTCCCGACTGTTTTCATTGCGCTCACCCTTTATGTAATGATGCGTTGGTTTGCGGTCCTTCCCCGCGCCGAAGCTGGCCGCAGGACGCGTTGATGTCGCTGCCCAGCGTGCGCCGCACAGTGACGTTGATCTTGTGCTTTTCCAAAACAGCGATGAACGAGCGAATCCGCCGGTCGCTGCTGCGGGCATAATCCCGCTCTTTCACGGCGTTGACGGGGATCAGGTTCACATGACACAGCATGCCCTTGAGCCGGTTGGCCAGCTCTTCGGCGCAGGCGTCGGAATCGTTGACCCCGGCAATCATGGCGTACTCAAACGAGATGCGCCGCCCGGTGTCGTCGGCATAGCGGCGGCAGGCGTTCAGCAGCGTGTCCATATCCCAGCGCCGCGCCACGGGCATCGTCTGCTGCCGGATGGCGTCGTTCGGCGCGTGCAGCGACACCGACAGCGTCAACTGCAGCTTTTGTTCCCGCAGGCGGTCGATCATCGGCACCACGCCGCAGGTGGACAAAGAGATGTTGCGCATGCTCAGATTCTGACCGCGCGCGTCTGTCACCAGCGAAAGGAAGGTCATCACGTTGTCAAAATTATCCAGCGGCTCGCCGACGCCCATCATTACGATGTGAGAAATGCTCACGCCGAGGTCGCGCTGCGCCGTATAGAGCTGGGCCAGAATTTCGCCGGGCAGCAGGTTGCGCACAAACCCCGCGATGCCGGAAGCGCAGAACGTGCAGCCCATTTTGCAGCCGACCTGGCTGGACACGCAGATCGTGTGGCCGTATTTATACTGCATGACCACAGATTCGATCCGTTCGCCGTCTTGCAGACGAAACAGATACTTAACTGTATTATCATACACTGAAACCAACTTTTTTTCAATAGTACACGAAGAAAAGCTGTAAAAATTTTTTAGTTTTTCGCGCAGATTTTTGGAAACATTGGTCATTTCGTCGGGCGATGCAGCCTGTTTTTCATGCAGCCACGAAAACACCTGGCCGGCAACATACTTTTTTTCACCCATGGAAAGAAGCTCGGCTTCCAACTGAGAAAAGGTCATGGAAAGCAGGTCGTTCATCGGTCTCCCCTTTTTTCAAAAGCCGCGATGAAAAATCCGTCGCAGCCGTCTTTGTGCGGAAACAGCGTCAGCATGCAGTCTTCGCCGCGTTGCGGCAGCGGCGGCACCGGACGAAAATCGCCCGTTCCGGAAAGGAACGCAGCGCAGACGTCCTCATTTTCCGCCCCGGACAGCGAGCAGGTGGAATAGATCAGCCGCCCGCCCGGCTTGACACAGGCCGCGCCGTTTTGCAAAATCGAAAGCTGCAGCGCGGGCAGCAACCTGAGACTTTCTTCGGGTTTATATTTGATCTCCGGCTTGCGGCGGATCACGCCGAGCCCGGCGCACGGCACGTCGCACAGCACCCGGTCGGCAAGGCCGATGCCCGCCGGTCGGCTTGCGTCCTGCACAGCAGGCTGAACGCAGGTCAACCCCAGCCGCTTTGCACCGCCGGCAATCAGTTTTACGCGGGATTCATACAAATCAAATGCGCGCACCAAGCCTTGATCCTGCATCTCTTCGGCAATGCCGAAGGTCTTGCCGCCCGGCGCGGCGCAAAGGTCAAACACCGTGTCGCCCGGCCGCGCGTCAAGCGCCTTCACACAGAAAAAACTGGCCGGGTCCTGCACATGGAACCAGCCGGCGCAAAACGCGGGCAATTCGTCCACCGGGCAGGGCAGCTTTTCCAGCGTCAGCAGCTCCGGCGCCGGGCCGTCTGAAACGGCAGCCCCCTGCGCCGTCAACGCCTTGCGCAAATCCTGCGGCGTTGTGCGCAGCGGATTGACCCGCGCCGTCACAGGCGCGGGCAGCAGCGACGTTTCAAGAATACCGTCGGTATTCTCTTTGCCATACTGCACGTCCCAGCGGTCGATCAGCCACTGCGGGCAGGAATACTTCACACTGCGAAATGCAGGATCGTCCTCTTTCGGCAGGCAAAGGCCCGCCGCAGCCACCTTGCGCAGCACCGCATTGACCAGGCCGGCGGCATAGCCGCAGCGCCGTTTTGCAAGCTGCACGGTTTCGTTCACCGCTGCGGACGGCGGGACCTTGTCAAAAAACAGCAACTGACACACACCCAGCCGCAGCAGGCAAAGCACCTCCGGCTGCAGCCGCGACAGCGGCTTTGTCAGATAGAGCGACAGGTTATAATCCAGCGTCAGCAGCCGCTCCGTCACGCCATAGACCAGCGAAGCAACAAACGCGCGGTCCCGCGCCGGCATCGGCGCCAGGGCGGCGTTTCCTTCCAACGACAAATTGGAATACGCGCCATCCTTTTGCAGACGCAGCAGGATTTCAAACGCAGCGGTTCTTGCCCGATCCATACCGCGCTTATCTCCGCCGGCCCTGGGCACGCAGAACCAGCCGCAGCAGCGACGCGATCGAAACGATCAGCGCTGCGACATAGGTCATGGCGGCGGCGGTCAGCACCTTGCGCGCGCCCTTTTTTTCATCGTCTTCCAGCAGATTGCTTTCACCGATGATTTTCATCGCACGGGAGCTGGCGTCAAATTCCACCGGCAGCGTGACCAGCTGGAACAGTACCACGAACATAAACAGCACAATGCCGATCAGCACAAGGATATCGAAACCCCAGACCAGGCCGAGCACAGCCAGCATGATGCCGCCGGACGAGCCGATGTTTGCCACCGGCAAAATCGTGTTGCGCACCTTGATGGGCACATAGTTCTGGGCATGCTGCGCGGCGTGGCCCGCCTCGTGGCAGGCGATGCCGACGGCAGCGATGGATGTGCCGGCAAACACGCCCTCAGACAGGCGGATGACGTTGCTGCGCGGATCGTAGTGGTCGGTCAGGTTGCCCGCGACCGGCTCGATGCGCACATCGGTGATCCCGTAGCTGCGCAGCACTGCCTGGGCGGCCATCTCGCCCGTCAGCCGGCGGGCGTTGTCGATTTTTGAATACTTGCGATAGGCGCCCTTGACCCAAGCCTGCGCCAGCAGCGACAGCAGCATGGCGGGCACCACAAGAATGATATAATAATAGTCAATGAAATAACCGTACATATTTTCACCTCATTATTGTCCAAGGATGGTTCCCACAGGGATACGGCGCCCGTTCAGGAACGCCGCTGCAGGCATCCGCTTTTTTCCCTCCGGCTGCACCTCAAGCAGTTCCACACACCGGCCGTCGCCGCAGCAGACCAGCAGCTTTCCGTCTGAGCAGACGACCTCACCCGGCTGGCCGCGGCTTGTTTTATCTGTCATGCGTGAACTGTGCAGCTTGAGCAGTTTGCCGTCCAGCGTGGTGCTGGCGCCGGGCCAGGAATACAGCCCGCGGATTTTGTTGTGAATGGTTTGGGCGTCGGCCCCCCAGTCGACCGCGCTCATCTCTTTGGTCAAAAGACCCACCGTCGTGGCCTGACTGTGGTCCTGCGGCTTCGGCTGCAAAGTGCCGGCTTCAAGCTGTGCGATCGTTTTCAGCATCAGTTCTGCGCCGAGCGTCGACAGGCGTTCAAACAGGTCCTCGGTCGTTTCGTTTTCGCCGATCGGCGTGGTTTCGCAAAGCAGAATGTCGCCGGTGTCCATGCCCTCGTCCATCTGCATGCTGGTCACGCCCGTTTCGCGCTCGCCGTTCAGCACGGCCCAGTGGATCGGCGACGCGCCGCGGTACTTCGGCAAAATCGACGCATGGATGTTGACACAGCCGTATTTCGGAAATGCCAGCACGTCCGGCGGCAGAATCTTTCCGTACGCCACAACGATGACAAGATCGGGGGCCATCGGCTCCAGCAGCCGCACACCCTCCCCGCCGCGCAGCGATTTCGGCTGCACCACCGGCAAAGAAAGCGCCAGCGCCGCGGCCTTCACCGGGGGTGCTTTCAATTCCTGCTTTCGGCCCACCGGCTTATCCGGCTGGCAAAACACGCCGACCACCTCATGCCCGGCCTGCACCAGCGCGCGCAGACACGGCACGGAAAAATCCGGCGTTCCCATAAACGCGATCCGCATATCAATCACCCTTTCCGTTCCTGCGCTCTTCCTGCAGGCGGCGCAGTTCTTCCTGTGTGAGCATCTTTGTCATCCGGTCCGTAAACAGATGGCCGTCCAGATGATCGATCTCGTGGCAAAAGCAGCGGGCCTTCAATCCTTCGGCCTCATAACTGTGCCAGCGGCCATGACGGTCCTGCGCCTTGATTTTGACGTGCAGCGGCCGCTTGACGATCGCCCACTTGTTCGGCAGCGAAAGGCAGCCCTCCTGCCCCTCCTGCTCGCCGTCCGCTTCCACAATTTCCGGATTGACCAGCTCCAGCGGGCCTTCTCCGTCGCCGATGTCCACCACAACGGCGCGGCGCAGCAGACCGACCTGCACGGCGGCCAGGCCCACGCCCTCCGCATGATACATGGTTTCTTTCATGTCGTCAAGGATCATCGCCAGCTTGTCGTTGAACTTATCGACCGTGCGGCTCTTTTTGCGAAGGATCGGGTCCTCCTCTGTCACAATTTTTCTGATTGCCATCAATATAGCCCTTCTTCATAAAATCAAATTTAAACAAATTCAGATCAGTGTTTCCGGGTCGACGTCTGCAGAAAACGACACGTCGTTCCATTCCGCCCGGCCGCCGAATTCCGCCAGCAGCCGCCCGATCATCTCCCGAAATCGCCTGGTATTTTTACACTTGATGATGATGCGGAACCGGAAGCGGTTGTTGACCTTGCCGATGCGCGGCGGCATCACGGGCAGCACAATGAGCTTCTGATCGGCGTACTCCCCGGCAGCGAGCGCCTTGAGCTGTTCCAGAAGGCTCTGCGCGGCACGCAGGGTCTTCGCTTCATCCTCTCCGCTGCAGAACAGCACACACAGATCGCAGTACGGCGGATAGATCAGCGCCTTGCGGATTTTGATCTCTGTGTCAAAAAACGCGGGATAGTCCTGCTTTTGCGCCAGGCGGATCACGCCGTTTTCCGGCGTCATGGTCTGGATCAGGGCAATGCCCCGGCTTTCGCCGCGCCCGGACCGGCCGACAACCTGCGTCAGCAGATCAAAGGTGCGCTCTTCGCTGCGGTAATCGTCGTTGTGCAGCGACAGGTCCGCGTTGAGCACGCCGACCAGCGTCACGTTTTCAAAGTTGAGCCCCTTGGCGACCATCTGGGTGCCGATCATAATATCATATTCACCGCTGCCGAAGGCAAGCAGCTTTTTTTCAAACGCATCGCGCGTTGCCGCAGCGTCGGTATCCATGCGGACCACGCGGGCACCCGGCAGCAGCGTTTTCAGCTCCTCTTCTATTTTTTGCGTCCCTGTGCCGGCATAGCGCAGGGTGTTTTTTCCGCAGTGCGCACAGCGCGTGGTAAACGGCGCGCTGTAGCCGCAGTAGTGACACATCAGCCGCCCGTTGGCCGCGTGATAGGTCAACGAAATGCTGCACGACGGGCAGGACGCGACTTCTCCGCAGCTGTCGCAGGCCACAAAGGTGTTGTAGCCCCGGCGGTTCATCAAAAGGATCGACTGCTTGCCGGCGTCCAGATTCTTTTGCAGCAGATCGAGCAGCGGGATGGAGATCGTGTGCCTGTTGCCGCGCTGACGGTCCAGCTTCAGATCAACCACCGTCACGTCCGGCAGCACGGCGGCGCCGTAACGCTCCGGCAGCGTGTGCAGGCTGTAGATGCCTTTTTCGGCATAACTGTAGCTTTCAACGCTTGGCGTGGCCGACGCAAGCAGCAGCAGCGCACCGTGCCGTCTGGCGCGGAATTTTGCAACGTCGCGCGCATGGTACCGCGGCGCGCCCTCCGACTTATAAGTATGCTCCTGTTCCTCATCCATGACGATCAGGCCGAGATTGTCAAACGGGGCAAACACGGCAGACCGGGTGCCAAGCGCGATTTTGACAGCGCCGTCACGCACACGGCGGTACTCGTCCTTGCGCTCCCCGGCCGACAGCGCGGAGTGAAAGATCGCCACCGCGTCGCCGTACCGCCCCTTGAAAATTGCCATCATCTGCGGCGTCAAAGAAATTTCAGGCACCATCATGATGACCTGTTTGCCGTCCGCGAGAACAGAATCGATCAGTTTCAAAAAGACCGAGGTCTTTCCGCTCCCCGTGACGCCGTACAGCAGCGCCGTGCCGCCCGCGGTCTCATACTGCCGCCGCAGATTTCGGAACGCGGTCTGCTGCGCCGGGGTCAGTGTAATGTCCTGCTTTGCCGCGCGGTCCATGGTCTGCACCTGCGGCACACGGTAGGTCCCCCGGTCAAAAACGGTCAGCACGCCGCGCTTTTCCAGGTTTTTGATGACCGCCGACGTCACGCCCGTGAAATAGCACAGCTCTTTCACCGAGGCCGCGCCGACGTCCAGAAGCGTTTCGGCCACGCGGCGCTGTTTTTCGGTCAAATCGTCGGGAAGCTGTTCGGCCGACCCGAACGCCGGGGCAAGCGCCGCCGTTTTCACCGTCAGGTCCCCCACGCCGTGTGTCGGCGTATAATTGCGCTGCACGCATTGCTTTCGGACCAGGCGCGCGAGCGCCTCGTCGGCCCCGTTTTGATCGCAAAGGCGAAGCAGCTCTTTCTTTTCCAGTGCGCGCCCCTCTGCGCAAAGCACGTCATACACCGCCTGCTCGGCAGCGGTCAGACGCACCGCCGGCAGCGGCTGCACCGCCGCATAGGCCGCCGTGACCCGAACGTTGAAGCTGGCGGGCAACTGGACCTTCGCCGCCTCAAAAAAGGTGCAAAACGTGCGGTCCTTGAGAAAGCGCGCCAGCGCAAGCATCTCTTCCGACAGCAGCGGCGCGTCGTCCAGCACGTCGAGCAGCGCCTTGTAGCGTTTGCCTTCCTGCGGTGCATCCATCGCAAAGATCACGCCCTGGCGTCTGCCGCTCCCGTTGCCGAAGGAAACCAGCACACGGCTGCCCGGCTTTGCCTTTGCACGCAGCGCCTGCGGAATCAGATAGCCGTAAAGAACGTCAAAATGATATGCAACATGTTCAACGGCCACAAGCGCGAGAATCTGTTCCATATCATTTCACATCCCATATCAATATTGGAGCAACGGTTCTTCAGATGTCGCGGATCTCTTCCGGCTCTTTGATGGAAAGGTCGCCGGCAAGAAATTCGTCCAGCGCATAGCTGACCGGCTTTTCGGTACCGCATTTTTCGCGCAGCTCCGGCGTTTCGGTGATCTGGCGCGCGCGCTTTGCAACCGCCGTCACAAGAGAGTAGCGGCTGGTTTTGTCTTTCAAAAGTTTTCTCAAATCAGGATTCAGCATAGTCCATAACCTCACATATCTTTTGGGTGGATTTTTCGGTTTTCAGTTTGGAAGCACGGATGATCGCCAGCACGTCGTCCACGGCGTCCTCCAATGCATCATTGACCACAATATAATCATATTCACAGGCGTGGCGAAGCTCTTTCTTCGCAATCTCCATCCTGCGGCGGATCGCCTCGGGCGTCTCCGTCCCCCGTCCGGTCAGCCGGCGTTCCAGCTCGGCGATCGACGGCGGAATGACAAACACCTCCACAGCGTCCGGCATCAGGCGACGGACATTTTTGCCGCCGGTGACTTCAATGTTCAGAATCACCGTCTTCCCCGCGCGCATCAGGTCGCGGACCGGGCCGACCGGTGTTCCGTAAAAGTTTTTTCCGTACCGGGCGTATTCCAGCATCCGGTCCTCTTCGATCCCCTTTTGGAATTCTTCCTGCGACACAAAATAGTAATGCACGCCGTCCACTTCGTTCCCGCGCCGTTCGCGTGTCGTCATTGAGACAGAAAGAAAGCCTTCGTCGCCGATGCGCTCCAGCACGCGCGAAATGATGGTGTCTTTGCCGCAGCCGGAGGGACCGGAGATCACAAGCAGCAAACCCTGGTCATTCATCGTCCATATCCTCCGCAAATGTGTTTTCTTCACTGCCCAGGCGGTTCGCAACCGTTTCGGCCTGAAGATAGGACAGAACCACATGCTCGCTGTCCATGATGATGACGGCGCGGGTGCGGCGGCCCTGGGTCGCGTCGATCAGAGTGCCGCGCTTTTTGCAGTCCTGGATGATGCGCTTGATCGGCGCGGAATCCGGGCTGACGACCGCGACCAGACGGCCGGCGTTGATCATGTTGCCAAAGCCGATGTTCACAAGTTTCACGCTGCGCCTCCTGTTATTCCACGTTCTGAACCTGCTCGCGGATCTTTTCGATCTCTGCCTTGATGTCGATGACCCGGCGGGCGATCTCCACATCCTGCGCCTTGGAGCCGATGGTGTTGGCCTCGCGGTTGAATTCCTGCACCAGGAAATCCATCTTGCGGCCGATCGTGGCGTCCGATTCCAGGAAGGAACGCATCTGGTCGATGTGGCTGCGCAGGCGGACTGTCTCTTCCGCAACGGCGACCTTATCGGCAAAGATGGCCGCTTCGGTCAACAGGCGCTGTTCGTCCACATGGACGTCCTCCAGCACGGTGCGCATCCGCTCCAGCAGTTTGTCGTTGTATTGCCGCACGGTTTCCGGTGAGCGGGCCTCGATGAACTCCACGTCCTTCAGAATCAGCTCGCAGCGCGAAAGAATGTCGTGCCGCAGCTTTTCGCCCTCTTTTTCACGCATGGAGACAAACGAATCCGCCGCCGTATCCGCCACGGTGCGCACCGCGTTCCAGATGCGGTCCTCGTCCGTCTGGGCCTTGTGCACCGTGAAGATGTCATAGTACCGCGCAAAGGTGCTGACGGTCACGTCGTTTTCAAGGTCGTACCGCTCGGCCAGCTCGTTCATTGCCGCGCGGTACCCGGCCGCCAGCGAGTGATTGATCTGCACCGTGCAGTCCGGCTCATCCAGCATTTCAAGCGAAACATAGCATTCGACCTTGCCGCGGGCAACGCGGGTCTGCAGGTGGCTTTTCAGCTTTTCATCCAAAAAGCCGCAGCCCTTCGGCGTGCGGGCCGAAAACTCAAAATAGCGGTGGTTCACACTTTTGAGCTCGACCGTGATCTGCATTCCGTCCAGGGCCGCCTGCGCGCGGCCAAAGCCGGTCATACTCCGTATCATTGCGGGTTCCCCCTTTTGGTTTCGGGCGAATGTAAAACAGCCCGATCTCTTATTTTCTTTCGTTTTTGAATGTATTCAGGTTATTATATAACGAATCTTGTCGTTTGTCAACCGCCGCAGCAGCCCGTCAAAAGCGTCGGAATATCGTTGGTCAAAACGCCGCCGCGGTCTTCAAACGGCAGCAGCGATGTGAACGCATCCGCGTCTTTCGCGGTACAGACCGCCATATAGACGCCGCGGTTCGCCGCATAGTTCAGTGCCGCGCGCAGCAGGCCCTCGCCGGTTTCGGCGTCCTCTGCCGAAAGCTGCGTCACATCCGCATCGCCGTCGTGGATCAGCAGGTCGCAGGACCCAAGGCAGATATCCCCGTCCAGCGCGTCAAACCGCACCGTGACTGTGTCGCTGCCGACCGTTGTCGGCTTAAAAAAGAGCATGGCGTTTCTCCTTACTTCTTCGGCCGTTCCGCGCCGGAAGCGACCAGCAGCTTGTGGACCTCATCTTCGGTCAGGTCGCGCCAATCGCCCTGCTTGAGCATGCCGAGCTTGACCGAACCGATCGCGGTGCGCCGCAGACGGGCGACCTCCAGCCCCAGCGCCTCGCACATCTTGCGGATCTGCCGGTTGCGGCCCTCATACAGAATGACCTCCAGCACCACGCGGTTCTCTTCCCGCGTGATCACGCGCACCTCTGCCGGGGCGGTCATGCGGTCCTCGATGATGATGCCCTGCGTGAGCGCCGTCAACTGCTCCTGCGTGACGCCCGGCCGCACCGTCACGCGATAGGTCTTTGACACATGCTTTGACGGGTGGGTCATGGCGTTGGCAAAGGCGCCGTCGTTGGTAAAGAGCAGCAGACCCTCGGATTCCCGATCCAGCCGCCCCACGGGATAGACCCGTTCCGGCACGTCGGAAATGAGCTGCGCCACGCACTTGCGGTCCATTTCGTCGCTCATGGTGGTGATGAAGCCGCGGGGCTTGTTGAGCATGATATAAAGGCGCTTCTTTTGACGCACCACTTTTTTGCCGTGGACCAGAACGGTGTCGGCCTTCGGGTCGATCTTGTCACCGACAGAGGCGATCTTTCCGTTGACCTTGACCTTGCCGGCCTCGATCAGTTCTTCGCTTTTTCGCCGTGACGCAACACCGCAGTCGGCCAGATATTTTTGCAGTCGGACTTGCTTTTCAGCCATAATCGTTCTCCAGAAGCTGCCGCGCTTCTTCATCCGGAACGCGGCGATCAAAGGTTTTGATGCAACAACGCAACCACCTGACAGCCAAATGCGCAGGCGGTTGCTGAAGGTTGTTTATGTACTGCGGACTTATTCCTCAACGGGAACGTCGACGACCTTGTTTTTCTTTGACTTGTTGACAAGGCCCGTGACTTTGTCAAACATTTCGGGCACCAGGTTGACCACACGCTCCGCCGCGTTGTCATAGGCCGTGATGTGCTTGAGCGTCACTTCGCCGTCTGCGATCACAAGGAAGGCCACCGGGGTGATCGTGACGCCGGCGCCGCCGCCGCCGCCAAACAGGTCTTTGCTGCTCTTGGACGGAAAATCCGCGCCGCCGGACGCAAAGCCGTAGGTCACCTTGGAAACAGGGATGATCGTGGTGCCGTCCGCAGTGATCGGCTCACCGATGATGGTGCTCGTGTCAACGAGATCACGAATCTTTTCAATGGTTGCGCTGAGGATCGCGCCTGCTGATTTTTCTGACATACTCTATCATCCTTTCATTATTGAACCGGTGGATTGCGCGGCGGGCTGGGCTGCCGGCGCTGCTGCTTCGGTTTGGGCCTTTTTCCCTTTCTTTGCGTTGGAAAGGAACTTGACCAAAACCTTGAAAATCAAGCGAACGACCATCGCGATCGCCGCGTTGATGATTTTACGGATCACAAGATGGCAATCGATGAAAAACGCACCGCTGCTCTTGTTTGCAAGAAAATCGACGTCCACGGAAACGTCATATCGCTTCACCAGATAATTGGAACAAAGGAACCCGAACAGCGGATAAATCTTCTGGCACGTCTGCCCATAGGCGATCGCCGTTTCTGCCGCGTCGCCTTTGCCGACGGTGACATTGCAAGTGATCTCGTCAAACCTTGCGCTTTTCAAAAGCCGGTCGCCAAACCGGGCAAAGACACGCCCCAGATTGCCGAGCACCTCCATCATGCCGTCAAAGCCGTTGGCCTGCACCATTGAGAGGATGGCGTTCGGTTTCTTTTCACCTTCGGCGGCCTGCGCCGTCTGCTCCGGCTGCTTCTTTTCTTTTTTCTTTTTGGGCTTTTTCTGCTTTTTCGGTTTTTTCTTTTTTTTCTTTTCCTGCGCCGCTTCGCCTTCGGCGGCCTCGTCTTTTTTCTTTTCCTTCATCGGAAGGATCGAAAACTTCAGGAATATGTAGCGCACGGAAAGGTGCAGTTGTTCGTCATAGGCGAACGTCAGATGAACCGGGATCGAAAGGATCAGAACGATGAACAATACGATGGACGCAAGGACCACCAAAACGATTTGACCGCCGGTCACACGCACACCCCCTTGCCGAGAAAAAAATACACTGCATATATGTTACAATAAATTTCAGATTTCGTCAACCTTTTGTTGCGATTCTGATGAAATTTCTTTGAATTTTTTTTCGTCATCCGTCGGCGCCGCTTCATTTTGCAAAGGCTTTTCCGGCGGTTTCGGAAGCTCTTCCAGCGACGAGAGGGAAAAACACCGCAAAAAGTTCGGCGTGGTGCCGTAAATCAGCGGCCGCCCGGGCAGCTCCAAGCGTCCGCGCTCTTCGATCAGCGCTTTTTGACACAGCGACGACAGCACCGCAGAGCAGTCCACACCGCGGATCTGTTCGATGAAGGCCTTGGTCACCGGCTCGTGATATGCCACAATCGCCAGCACCTCCATCGCCGCCTGTGACAGCGGCGTGTTGCGCCGAATCTCCAACACCTTGCGCACCGCGTCGCCGTACTGCGCACGCGAGCAGAGCTGATAGCGGTCGCCCAGCTTCAGTAGCTGCAGCCCGCTGTCTTCCTCATCATATTTTGCCGTCAGGTTTTCAAGCATCTGTTTGATGAGCAGCGCATCGACTTCCAGCGCTTCGGCCAGGCGCTCCGGCTCCACCGGGTCGCCCACCGCAAACAGCACGGCCTCCAGCGTACTTTGCAGTTCTTTCAGATTCATGGTTCCCCTCGCTTTCTTCGTTGCAGCGTCACAAAGGCATTGTCGTCGTCCAGTGTGATGCGGTTCGCTTTGACCAGCTCCAGCATGGCCAGGAAGGTGGCGACCATCTGGGAGCGCGACGCGGAATGATCGAAAAACGCGCCGAACCGCAGTGTGCGTTCCTTGAGCAGTTTGCGATAGATGAAAACGATGCGCTCGTTGACCGAGACCACCTTTTTTGACACGATGGATGTGAATGCTTCCATCGGCGGCGGCAGCTTGCGCTGCCCTTTGCCGACCGCGCTCAGATATGCCGCCAGCAGGTCCGCCGCTTCATGCAGCCGACGATAGGTCCGGTCCGCCGGCAGCTTGACCGGTTCGCGCACAAAGCGGTCAAAGCCCTCGGTGTGCTGCGCCAGCTTTTGCGCCAGCGCTTTGCATTCCTGATAGTCCAGCAGCTCGCCGGTCAGCTCCTCCTTGAGCTGCTTTGCCTCGTCATAGACCGGCAGCAGCGACACTGTTTTGATATAGATCAGCCGCGCCGCCATTTCGACAAATTCGCTGGCAATCTCCATGTCCGCCTCTTCCATCCGGCGCACATAATCGACATATTGCTCCACAAGCTCAAAGATCGGGATGTCATAGATATTCAGTTTGTGCTTTGCGATGAGGTGCAGCAGCAGGTCCAGCGGACCCTCGAACACCTCCAGTTTATATTGCAGTTTTTCCATACCGACTCCATCAGCCGCCGAACGGCAGCGTCACCAGTTTCACAAGCCCCGCCATCACCTTCGTCGTCAGCCACGACAGCGGGATGTCCAGAATGCCGAACAGCAGCAGTGCAAACACGCCGATCACGATATAGCGCTCATACTCCACCAGCTTGTAATAGGCGCGGTCCGGCAAAAAGAGCGCCCAGATGCGCGACCCGTCCAGCGGGGGGATCGGCAGCAGGTTGAACACGGCCAGCATGACGTTGACCTGCGCCACAGCATAGCAAAACAGATACAGCAGATACCAGATGTTATCAAGGCTGACGGTTTGATCCGGCGCAAATTTTGCAATCAGGCGCCAAACCAAAAGATAAAGCACCGCCATCAGCAGGTTGGACAGCGGGCCGGCCGCAGCCACGACCGCCATGCCGCCCTTTTGATTTTTAAAGCTGCGCGGGTTGACGGGCACGGGCTTTGCATAGCCGAACCCGACCAGCAAAATCATCAGCGTACCGAACAGGTCCAGGTGCGCCAGCGGGTTGAGCGTCAGCCGCCCGGCCAGCTTGGCCGTTTTGTCGCCCAGCCGGTACGCCACCAGCGCATGGGCAAACTCGTGGACCGGCAGCACGCAGAACAGCACGAACACGCGCGCCAGCAGCGGCACCAGATTCGCCGCAGTAAAGCCGTTTCTGATAATATCAAAAATCATGTCGGTTCCTTTCGTGCGATCACAAATCGCGGGATATGGTTGAAGTCGTATTTGATTTCGACGTCGGCGCCGCGGGCCAAAAACAGCCCCGCCACAGCTTCGGCCTGTTCGTCGCCGCATTCCACGGCAAAAAGGCCGCCGTCCTTTAAGAAGTCGTACCATGAATCGGCAAAGCAGCGATAAAACGCCAGGCCGTCTTTGCCGCCGTCCAGGGCGGTCTGCGGCTCACGCCGCACCTCTTTTTGCAGCGTCGGCAGTGCGCCGCTCTCGACATACGGCGGGTTGGATACGATCACGTCCGGCCGCGGCAGCGAAGAAAACAGGTTCGCGCCGCGCAGCACGTCGCCCTGAATCACCGAAACGTCGCGCGTCAGGCCGTGCAGTTCCCGGTTGCGGTTCAGCCAGACCAACGCCGGGTCAAACTTTTCAAACAGGCAGACCCGCGCCTGCGGCACACAGCGTTTGACCGTCAGGCCGATGCAGCCGCTGCCCGCGCACAGGTCAAAGACCACGGGGCGTTCGTCCCGCCGGATCGCGTCGATGACCGTTTCGCACAGTGCTTCGGTTTCGGGCCGGGGGATCAGCACCCCGTCGCCGACCAGAAACGGCGCGCCGAAAAAGTCCCACTGCCCCAGCAGGTATTGCAGCGGCTCCCCGCTCAAACGGCGATGAAGCAGCGCGTCAAGTTGTTCGCGTACCCCGGCGTCAAGCGGCTCGTTCTGCGTAAGCAGCCAGGCGGCCGAGTCCTTCCCGGTCACATGGCACAGCAACTGCTGCGCCTCAAAGGCGGCGTCCTCCACCCCGGCGTTCGCAAGCACGGCGGTCAGTTCTTTTTTGAGCGCGAAGCCGGTCATACGATGGCGTCGTCGGCGGGATTGTCGGTGATGACCGCCTTGAACGCGGACAGTGCGACCTCGATCATGTCGTCCTCCGGCTCCTTGGTCGTCAGGCGCTGCATCCACAGCCCCGGCGCGGAAAGGATTTTGACAAACAGATTGTCGTGCCGGCCGGCGTATTTGATGAACTCGTAGCCGAGGCCCATGATCACCGGCAGGATCAGAATTTTGACCGCCATCCAAAGCGCCGTGATGTCACGCAGGAACGGGAATGCAACCGAGATCGCCGAGGAGATCAGCACGCTGATGATGATGATGACAAACATGAAGCTGGTGCCGCAGCGCGGATGGAAGCGGCTTTGCTTGCGGACATTCTCCACCGTCAGGTCCAGCCCGTTTTCATAGCAGAAGATCGTCTTGTGCTCCGCACCGTGATACATGAACACGCGGCGGATGTCCTTCATCAAAGACACGATGGCAATGTAAGCCACAAAGATGATCATGCGCATCACGCCCTCCAGCAGAGCGCGGACGTTTGTCAGTGCGCCGTCGGCCAGTTTGTTGAAGAAATTGACGATCACCGTGGGCAAAAAGAAGAACAGCGCAAACGCCAGCGCAATCCCGAGCACCGAGGCGACCGCGGTCAGCACGCTCATCACGCCCTTGCTCAGATGCTCGCTGAGCCACTTGTCCAGCTTGGAGGCGTTTTCTTCCGCCTCCATGTCCTCCATCCCGGATTTTTCGGCGGATTCCATCAGGCATTTGTAGCCGAAGATCATGGACTCGATGAAGTTGACGCAGCCGCGCAAAAACGGCCAGCCGAGGAACTTCACCTTGTCGCGGATGTGTTTGACCTCTTTCATTTCGGTATCGATGCTGCCGTCCGGCAGGCGTACCGCAAGCGCGGCGCCCTTCGGCCCCTGCATCATGATGCCTTCGATCAATGCCTGGCCGCCGACCGAGGTCTTGTGCAGCGCGCAGGCTTTTGTTTTCGCCATAGTCCGTCCTCCTTTGCGGTCATTTATGATTCAAGAAAGTCACGCAGCACCGTCAGGTCCAGTTTGTCAAACCGTGACAGCAGCCCCAGCAGCGACGCGGCGATCTGTTTCGTACCGCCGGGGGCGTCGCTTTCCAGGTTCAGCGGCATGATGGGGTCGTGCACGCTCAGGCGCAGCAGGAACCAGCCCGCCCGTGCTTCGTCGTCAAAAAAGACGCGGATGCCCTCGCGGTTGTCGTCCGCCACACGCCAGTCGGCCCGTTCGGCCGCATACTGCTCCACGGCGGCGATGACGTCGTTGCCGTACTGCCGGAACGTGTCGGTGTTGATTTTAAGCCGCAGCTCCTTCGCCTCCAGCGGGTCCCGCAGACCGTCGATGAGGGTTGTCAGCTTTTTGCCCTCGCGGCCCATCTGGGCGGCCTTGACCACGATGCGCGTGATGAGATAGGCCCCGTCGTCAAGGAAGTAGTTCTCTTTGAACGCGGCGTGTCCGCTGGTTTCAATCGCCAGCGGACAGTTGACGCCGCCGCGCAGCAGGTCGAGCTGCCGGTTGATGACGTTGCGATAGCCGCGCTTATAGCGGTAGTGCACGCCGCCGAGCGTGTTGTTGATGAAATCCGTCAGCCCCGTGGAGGTCACGGAGTCGGTGACGATGGTGCCGCCGGGGTTGTTTTCCAGCGCGATAATGGACGCCAGAGCGACCAGCCGGTTGCGGTTGATCTCTTTGCCCGTTTCGTCCACGCAGGCCGCGCGGTCCACGTCCGTGTCAAAGATGATGCCGAGGTCGGCGCCGGCCTTGACCGTCGCGGCGCTGACGGCGTCCATCGCCGCCTTGTTTTCCGGGTTCGGCGCGTGGTTTGGAAACATGCCGTCCGGGTCCAGAAACTGACTGCCGGAAATGTCTGCGCCGAGCGGTGCGAGCACGTCCGTCGCATAAAAGCCGCCGACGCCGTTGCCCGCGTCCACAACGATTTTGTAGCCCTTCAGGGGCTGCTGCGCTTCGGGAACACCGAGCTCTTCACAGATCATGCCCCGCAGCCGTGCGGCATAGACCGCCATATAATCGGCGCACACCACACTGCCGGGTTCCGTTTCCGGGACCGCGCAGGCTTCGGCGTTTTCAATGATTTTGTCCAGGTCGCCGCTGTCCACGCCGCCGCGTTTGGTGAAAAATTTCAGCCCGTTGCGGTCAAAGGGATGGTGGCTTGCCGTGATCTGCACCGCGCCGTCGCAGTCAAAATCAACCGTGGTCATAAACATGGCCGGCGTGGATGCCAGGCCGCAGTCCACCGCGCAGAACCCGAACGCCGTCAGCGCGGCGATCACCTGCGTTTTGATCCGTTCGGCCGAGATGCGCGAATCGTGACCCACGGCGATGCGGGCGCCCGGCGTGACGCCGCCGTTCAGGATCCAGCGGCAAAAACCGCCCGTCAGATCAAAGACCGCTTCGTCGGTCAGCTGCAGCGGCGAGCCTTCGGATGCAACAGCCACGCCGCGGATGTCGGTCCCGCTTTTCAGTGCACGATAGGTTTTATTCATGTTGCTTCCCCTTTTCTTCAATCGTTTTTTCCATGACCCGCAAAAAGAACCGATACATCGGCGCATAGGCGCGGATGGATTCACGCAGCAGGTCTTCGATGCGTCCGTCAAACAGCGGCTCCATGTCGCTGTCATACCGGATGAAATATAAGCTTTTGGCGTTGTAATACAGTTTCAGATCGTCGCCCACGGTGTCGGAACCGGGCTTGTCTTTGGCGTACCGCTCCAGGTCGGCCACCGCGCCCACCCGGCTGACAGACTGCAGCGCCGCACGAAAGCCCTCCGGGTCCGCAAGCAGCGACTCACGGAACGCGGCCATGAACGACGGATCGACGTCATAGACCCCGACGCCGATGGTAAAGCCGCCCGGAAACACCTCAAACCACATGCAGGGCTGGCACCGCCATTCCTGTTTCGGGCGCATAAACATGGCCCAGATGTTGTCGCGGTACATATTCTTTTCCTTGGCGCGGCGCGTGTCACGCCGGATGCGTGAGACCATTTTGCCGGGAACAAGGTTCATCAGCGGGTCGATTTCAAAAAGTTCGTCTGCCATCCGGCTGCAAAGCCCGCGCATCGGCAGCGTGACTTTTTGCTTGAGCGTTTCTTTCACCGACTCATAATACGGGCGGCTGTCGTTGAATTTGTTTTCCGCCAGCATCAAAAACGTGTCGCGGTCAAAGCCCCTGAAGTGTTCCATCGGGCACACCCCCAGTTAGATGTTAGATATTAGGTAAGCACTGATTAATTCTTTTCAATTACCATAAAAAGTGATATAATAGAAGCACCAAGAAGAAGAGGGTGCGAAAGAATGAATCAGCAGATGAATTTGTCCGATTTGGAGTATTCCAATCGGAAAAGGATCACGAAACG
>JAFRUA010000014.1 GCA_017434855.1 Clostridia bacterium | reverse complement strand
TTCCGATTGGAATACTCCAAATCGGACAAATTCATCTGCTGATTCATTCTTTCGCACCCTCTTCTTCTTGGTGCTTCTATTATATCACTTTTTATGGTAATTGAAAAGAATTAATCAGTGCTTACCTAACTGCTAACCGCTAACAGCTCTCAGTATTTCGCGCCGAAGATGTTGGCGAGGATGCCGTGGAACCAGCCGATGATCATCTGGAAGAAGCCGTTGCTGTGATCGCCGCCGCACCATGCGCACACGGGCGCCGTCGGTTCGGAATCATCTGGCGCCTGAAGGAAGCCAAAGCCAATTGTAGTGGCGAAATAATCAGCCTCATAGGTCAATGTAACAACTTGTCCATTGATCACAAATTTTCGGAAAAGAACAGAGTTCGCCTAACTGACTGACTAATTGTCGCACGCCGCGCCATGCCCGTCAGCCCTTTTTTTCAAAAATTTACAATTGATTCCAGCGCGGTGCACGGCGGTTGTCAAGGGGTGGGCAATCATTTTTTTCTTGACAAAATCTTCACTTTCGATATAATTGGTATTGGAATATCAACCGACAGGAGGGACCGTCATGCAGCACGGAGCATTCATCATCGGCGTCTCCTCATGCAACGAGGAGGTCTGCGCCGCCGCGGGGCGCATTTCAACCCAACAGGGCTCTGCCCTTGAAATTTTTGACCGGTCGCACGACGCGGAAAAAAATCAAAAGCTGATCGGCAAGGTCACGGCCTCGGGCCACACGTCCACGGTGGAGCACGTCTTTTTCAACCTTGCGTTTGAAAACGTGTCGGTCGTCGTCGAGCAGTTCATGATCGAATTCCGGTTGGCGTCGTTCACGGTCAAGTCGCGCCGCTATGTCGATTTTTCCGACTGCGGATACTTTGTACCGGCGTTCCGCGACCCGGCAAACGAAGCTGTGTTCCGGCAGCAGATGGACAAACTCTTCGGCGTTTACACCGCCCTGTGCGCCGCCGACGTGCCGAAGGAGGACGCGCGCTTTGTACTGCCCTATTGCTTTTATTCCAACTTCTTCTGCTCGCTTGGCGGGCGGGAGCTGCTGCATGTGCTGGACGAGATGCTGTACGGTCGCGGAAAGGACTTTTCGGAGATTCACGAAATCGGCGTTTCGCTGCTGAAGCAGTGCCGCGAGGCCGCACCGGGCGTGTTTGCCGACTTTGAACAAAAGCATGAAACGCGCCGCACCGCACCGCCCTGCCCCGCTGTCGCCGTACCGGATGGGACCGACGGGCCGCGCCCCGCCGTGGAGCTGCTGGCCGGGTCGCCCGACGCGCAGATGACCGTGGCCGAAAGCGCCCTGATCGAAGCGACCGGCGCGCCGACCGACGCCGTCCGCGCCGCGCTGAACGACGAAGCGACCCTGCGCCGTGCGCTGGATTACGCCGTGCACTGTGACCGCCCCCGCGCGCTGGAAAGCGCCGTCTTTACCCTGCGGTTCAACGACGTGTCGCTGGCAGCGGTGACGCATTTTGTCCGCCACCGTATCCAGAGCATCTGCGTGCCGGGTCTGACGGCCTGCGACCGCGGCAGCTACATCATCCCCGCCGCGGTGCGCGGGAATGAAGCGCTGCTGGACCTGTATGTCGGCGCGTTTGAAGGCACCGCCGCGCTGTATCGTACCCTGAAAGCAAGCGGCGAAACGGAAGAAACGCTCGTTTATGTTCTGCTGGCCGGCAACGTCATGGACCTGGTCACAACGATGAACGCCCGGGAGCTGCGGCTGTTTTTGAAGCTGCGCACCTGCACGCGCGCCCAGTGGGAGATCCGCGCCTTTGCCATCGAGGCGCTGCGTCTGCTGCGCGAACGGTGCCCGCTGCTGTTTGCTGATTACGGCCCGTCCTGCGTGTGCGAGGGCCGCTGTCCGGAGGGACGCATGAGCTGCGGCCGGATGCAGGAGATGCGCGAACGCTTCGGCAAATAAAAATAGTATATAATGAAGCCACCGACCGGCTGCAGAGCGCTTTCTGCGGCCGGTCGTTTCGTGTACCGAGAAAAAATTTTTGTCAGACAAAAGCCGACCGACTTTTTGAACGTCCCCGCGGATAATATAAGCAAATGATCTTTCGCGAGGTGCCGCATGACCGTCTATGCCGACATTCTGTTCTTTCTCAATCTTTATGTGAACTACTTTCTGCTGCGGCTGACGCAGGCGCTGTCACACGAACCGCTGCGGCGGCTGCGGCTGACAGGCGGCGCGGTCCTGGGCGGCGGCTATGCCATGATCATTTTTTGTTCGCTGCCGCACTGGGCGCTGACACTGACCCGTGTGATCGTTGCTGCCGGGCTGGTTTTTGTCGCCTTTGGCCGCGGAACGGTGCGGCGGTTCCTGCGCTTGTTTGCCACGTTCTTTGCCGTCAACTTCGCGTTCGCCGGGCTGATGTTTGCGCTGTGGTTCTTTGTGCGCCCGCGGTCGCTGCTGTGCTTCGGCAGCGTGGTCTATTTTGATTTGAACGTGCCGCTGCTGGTGCTGTTCACGGCGCTGTGCTACGGGCTGCTCACGCTGGCAAGGAAGCTGATCGCCCTGCGCCGCCCGCCGGACGCGCTGTTTACGCTGACCGTGGCGCTGAACGGCCGCAGCGTGACCTGCAGCGCGCTGCTGGACACGGGCAACGCCGTGACCGAACCGTTTTCCGGCTTTCCCGTCATATTTGTCGAGCGCGAGGTCTGCGTGCCGCTGCTGGCAGGGACCGACACGCCCCTGCGCTGCGTCCCGATCGAAACGCTGGGCGGCACCAGGCTGCTGCGCGCCTTTCGCCCCACAGAGGCGGAGATTCGCGGTGCCCGCGTCCGGTTCACGACCCGCGACGTTTTTCTTGCCCTGACAGACGAACCGCTGCGCGGCGGCGCGTTCCGTGCCCTGCTGCCGCCCGGCCTGTTTGACAACCCCACCGCCACACCGCAAAAGGAGCTGACACAATGCGTTTTCTTTTCAATATAATGAGTCTTTTCACCCGGGCCGCCGCCGCGCTGCGCCGCCTGCTTGCCGAAGGTGAAACCCCCGTTTTTTACGCAGGCACGGCGCAAACCCTGCCCCCGCCGCTGACCAAGGAGGAAGAGACCGCACTGCTGCAGCGGCTGGCCGCCGGCGACGACAGCGTCAAGGAAGAGCTCATTGTGCGCAACCTGCGCCTGGTCGTGTATCTGGCGCGAAAATTTGAAAGCAGCGGCGTGGGCACCGACGACCTGATCTCCATCGGGACGCTCGGCCTGATCAAAGCGGTCAACACCTTTTCGCCGGATAAGCACGTCAAGCTGGCAACCTATGCGTCGCGCTGCATCGAAAACGAGATCCTTATGGTGCTGCGCAAGGGCGCCGGCCGGCGCACCCAACTTTCACTGGACGAACCGCTGAATGTGGACTGGGAGGGCAACGAGCTGCTGCTGTCTGACGTTTTGGGCAGCGACGAAAACACCGTCTTTGACAACATTGAGCGCGCAGATGAATGCCGGCGCCTGCGTGTTTTGGTTGACCGGCTGCCGCCGCGGGAACGCGAGATCCTGACACTTCGTTTCGGTCTGAACGGCAGACCCGCCCTGACGCAAAAGCAGGTCGCATCGCGGCTCGGCATCTCGCAAAGCTATATTTCACGGCTGGAAAAAAAGATCATGGAGCGGTTAAAAAAAGAACTGGTGAATTTTTTGTAAAAAGTGCTTGCAATTTCAAAAACGCTGTGCTATAATGTCTCGGATATCGCACGCGGGGGATTGTCTGCCCGGTTCGCGCCGTTCGGCGTGCGGCAGCCTTTGAACCCGCGGTGGTTAAAAAACTATGAAGGAGGATACAAACATGGCAGTTGTATCAATGAAGCAGCTTCTGGAAGCGGGCGTCCATTTCGGACATCAGACCAGACGCTGGAACCCGAAGATGGCAGAGTACATCTTCACAGAACGGAACGGCATCTACATCATCGATCTGCAAAAGACGGTGAAGAAGCTGGAGGAAGCTTATGCGTTCGTGCGCGAGGTTTCCGAAAACGGCGGCGAAGTGCTTTTCGTCGGTACCAAAAAGCAGGCGATGGACTCCATCCGTGAGGAAGCGACCCGCTGCGGCATGCCCTATGTCAACGCCCGTTGGCTCGGCGGTATGCTCACCAACTTCAACACCATCCAAAAGCGCATCAAGCGCCTGGCCCAGCTCAAGACGATGGAGCAGGACGGCACGTTTGCCATGCTTCCCAAGAAGGAAGTCATCAAGCTCAACCTTGAGATCGAAAAGCTTGAAAAGTTCATGGGCGGCATCACCGGTATGAAAAAGCAGCCGGCCGCGATCTTTATCGTGGACCCGCGCAAGGAAAAGATCGCCGTCGCCGAAGCGCACAAGCTCGGCATCCCCATCATTGCGATCGTCGACACCAACTGTGACCCGGACGAAGTCGATTACGTCATCCCCGGCAACGACGACGCCATCCGCGCCGTGCGCCTGATCTCCGGCGCCATGGCCGACGCCATCATCGAGGGCAAGCAGGGCGAATCCAACGCGCCCGCCGAAGCTCCGGCCGCCGAAGAGGCCGCCGCCGAATAAAACAACCCGAAGCCCGTATTCATCTGCGGGCTTTTTTCAAGAGGAACATTCAACAGCGACTTGTTCCTCTCTTTGTGCCAAATAAATTGATTTCTGGAGGAATATACTATGGCAGCATTTACCGCAAAAGACGTTCAGGCTCTGCGCGAAAAGACCGGCGTGGGCATGATGGAGTGCAAAAAAGCCCTGGTCGAGGCCGAGGGCGACATGGACAAGGCCGTTGAGATTCTCAAAGAAAGAGGTCTTGCCACCCAGCAGAAAAAGTCGTCCCGCGTGGCGGCAGAAGGCGTTGTTGTCGCTTATAACGACAAAGAGAACAAGGTCGGCGTTCTGGTCGAAGTGAACTGCGAGACCGACTTCGTCGCGAAGAACCCGGACTTCGTCGCGCTTGCAAACAGAATCGCCAAGACCGTTGCCGAAAAGAACCCGGCCGATGTTGACGCTCTGCTGAAGGAAACGATCGCCGACGGGACCGAGACCGTGGAAGAAGCGGTGCAGGAGCTCTTCCTTGCCATCCGTGAAAACATGAAGGTCCGCCGCTTTGCGCGTGTGGAAGGCGTTGTGGAAACCTATATCCATGCCGGCGGCGCCGTGGGCGTCATGGTTCGCTTTGAGACCGACGACGCAACGGCTGCGAAGGACGAATTTGTCGCCATGGGCAAAAACATTGCCATGCAGGTTGCGGCCATGAGTCCTGAATACCTCAGCGAAAGCGACATCACCGCCGATGAGCTTGCAAAGATGAAGACCATCACGATCGAAAGCGCGCTCAATAAGCCCGACTCTCTGCCGAAGCCGATTCTGAAGAAGGTCTTTGACAAGGTGCTTTCCGAAAAGCTCTGGAGCGACGAAGACGCTTCTGCTTATGAAGAGCAGAAAAACAACAAGTTCCTGTTCAACTTCCTGTCCAAGGAAGGCGTTGCGAAGCTGGCCGAGGTTGCGGTCTCGCTCAAGGATCTGTTTGTGAACGACGTCATCTTCGGCAAGGCGGTCGACGGCCGCATCAACAAGCAGATCAAAGAGATCTGCCTGCTGAACCAGGTGTTTGTGCGCTCCGATCTGTTTGACGGCAATGTGAGCGGCTATGTGGCCGACGTTGCCAAAAAGCTTGGCGCAGACATCAAGGTCACCGGCTTCACCCGCTTCCAGCGCGGCGAAGGCATTGAAAAGAAGGCCGACAACTTTGCTGCGGAAATCGCAAGCATGGTGAAATAATCATCCCCTTCAGTGAAAGGAAGCGATTCGGATGCAGGCACTGATCAGACTGTTTCAGGCGTTTTATCTCCTGCTGCTCAACTGGCTGCCGGTGAAAGCGTAATCTGACCGAAAAAGCAATCGACAACAGGCATCGACCGTAAAAGCGGCCGGTGCCTTTTTGTATTCGTTCAATGTAAAAAAACTGTGAAAACGCAAGGAAATGCATAGAATCATCTTGACACTCTTCATAAAATTTGTTAAAATTATGACAGATTTTTGAAGGAGGACTTTGAAATGAAACTGCAATCCATCATCGACCAAAAAGCCAAAGCTGCAAAGTATATCCATGACGAGATCACCTATATCTGCAAAAATCTGCCGAAGCGCGACCCCGGCTCCGAAGGTGAGCTGGAGGGCTGCAAATATATGGCAAAGGTTCTGAAAGAACAGTGCGGCTGCGACAGCGCCGAGCTGGAATCGTTCAAAGAAAATCCCGGTTCGTTCTATGGCTGGATCTATATCACCGTGACGTGCATGCTGGCGGCGTCTGCGCTGCTGTTCTTCCTGCCCGTGGCGTCCATCGTGCTGATCGTCTTCGGTCTGGTGCTGGCCGTGCTGCAGTTCGGTCTGTATTGGAAATTCGTTGACAGGCTCTTCCCCGAAAAGACCGGCCACAACGTCACCGCGATCAAAAAGCCGACCGGCGAAGTGAAGCGCCGCGTGTTCTTTAACGGCCATGTGGACGCGGCCTGGGAATGGCCCGTCAACTATGCGCTGGGCGGCGTCGGGTTTGAAAGTCACGCCATCCTCGGTTTTTTGGGCGCGTTCTATTACCTCGCACTTTCAATCATCCGCACCGTGACAGAAGGCCCCGTCGGCGTCATGAGCACCGCGTCCCCGCTTTGGGGCTGGGCCATCTGGGCGCTGATCCCCTTTGTGCCGCTTTGGATCGGCCTGTTCTTCCTGTGGAACGAACGCCGCGTGGTCGACGGCGCCAACGACAACCTGTCCGGCTGCTACATGGGCATCGCACTGATGAAGATGCTGCAGGACGAGGGCATCACATTTGAAAACACCGAAGTCGGCGTCATCATCACCGGGTCCGAAGAGGCTGGTTTGCGCGGCGCACTGGCCTGGGGCGATGCGCACCAGGGCGAGTTCCAGGACGTCCCGACCTATATCCTGTCCTATGACACCATCTATGACCCGAAGCAGCTCATGGCGAACTATCGCAACCTGAACGGCACCGTCAAGACCGACAAAGAGATCTGCGACCTGTTTATGGAAGCGGCGCAGGACCTCGGCATCTTCTGCAAAAAGGGCATGGTTCCGCCGATGGGCGGCGCGACCGACGACGCCGCATTTGTCAAGAAGGGCTTTCGCTCCGGCGGCATCACCGGCCTGAACCACAAGCTTGAAAATTACTACCACACCCGCCGCGACACCTGGGACAACATGAACGAGGAAGGCATGGCCGACTGCTTTGCCGTTTCCGCCAAGTTCCTTGAAAAGGTGGACGAGGGCGCGCTGGAAAAGAAATAAGCAACCCCAACATTCAGAGGCAGGCTTCTCCCCTGCCTCTTTTTTGTACCGCAAACAGAAACACGGACCGGCGAAGTTCCCCTTCCCGGTCCGTGCGATTTTTATTTTCCCTCAGGCGATCGGCTCAAAATCTGCCGCGCCGTGCTTGCAAAGTGGGCAGATGAAATCGTCGGGCAGCTCGTCACCCTCGTAAACATAGCCGCAGATCTTGCACACAAAGCCCTTTTTGCCCTCGGTTTTCGGCTTGGGCTTGACGTTGTTCTGATAGTAGGTATAGGTCATTGTTTCTTTGTCGGAAAGCACGCGGGCCTCAGTCACGGTGCAGATGAACATGCCGTGGGTGTCCAGGTCCACATAGTCCTCCACCTTCAGCGACAGCAGCGCGTTGATGTACTTCGGCAAAAAGACCAGCCCGTTGTCGGACCGCAGAGGTTCGCAGTCCTTGAACTTGTCGACTGTGCGGCCGCTCTGGAAACCGAAGGTCTCAAACACCTTGAACGGCGCTTCCACCGACAGGCAGTTGACGTTCATCTTTCCCGTCTGCTTGATGACGTGGTGGGAATAATTGTCCTTGTTGATCGTGACGGCGATGCGGTTCGGCGTGTTGGTCACCTGCGACACGGTGTTGACGATCAGGCCATTGTCCTTCTTGCCGTCGTTGGAAGTCACAACATACAGGCCGTAGCCGATGTTGAACAGCGCCGTCAGGTCGTTCTTGTTTGCCGTTTCATCGTGCTGCGCCAGATAGTCCTTGCACAGCTCGGCGGCAAGGTCCTCGATCTGCTGCTTCGAGATGTCGTTGAGCGCGGAGGTGATCTTGACCGTTGTGTCGGTGAAGGTCAGGTTTTTGCAGCCTTCCAGCATCTTTTTCATGGTCTTGGCAGCCATCGGCGCCCAGGAGCCGTTTTCGATCAGGGCAACGGTCTTGTTCTGGAAATTGCGCTCCGTCAGGTCCAGAATAAATTCGCGCATGAACGGGAAGATGTCGGCGTTGTAGGTCGTGGTGGCCAGCACGATGCGGCCGTACCGGAAAGCGTCCTCCACGCACTCCGCCATGTCGTCGCGGGCAAGGTCGCTGACGGCGACCTTGGGGCAGCCCTTTGCCTTGAGCTTGTCTGCCAGCAGCTCCACCGCCTTTTTGGTGTTGCCGTACACGGACGTATAAAAGATCGCGATGCCGTCGCTCTCCACACCGTAGGATGACCATGTGTTGTAGAGATTCAGATAATACCCGAGGTTTTCGGTCAGCATGGGGCCGTGCAGCGGCAGAATTTTTTCGATCTCCAGCGCGGCGGCCTTTTTGAGCAGCGCCTGCACCTGCATCCCATACTTGCCGACGATGCCGAAGTAATAGCGGCGGGCCTCGCACGCCCAATCCTCCTCGACGTCCAGCGCGCCGAACTTGCCGAACGCATCGGCAGAGAACAGTGCCTTTTCAGTCTTGTCATAGGTCAGGATGACCTCCGGCCAGTGGACCATCGGCGCGGCGATAAAGGTCAGTTCATGCTTGCCGAGCGACAGCACGTCGCCCTCTTTGACCACGATGCGCCGGTCGCTGAAATCGGTACCGAAGAAATTCTGCATCATGGTGAAGGCCTTGGCCGAGCTGACGATCGTCGCGTTCGGGTACGCCTTGGCAAAGTTCATGATGTTGGCGGAATGGTCCGGCTCCATGTGCTGCACGATCAGATAATCCGGCGCTTTTCCGCCCAGCGCGGCGGCGATGTTGTCCATCCATTCATGGGTGAAGTTTTTATCGACGCTGTCCATGACGGCGGTTTTTTCGTCCAGGATGACATAGGAGTTGTAGGCCATGCCGTTCGGCACGATGTACTGGCCCTCAAACAGGTCAAGCTGATGGTCGTTGACGCCGACGTAGCGGATGGAATCGGTGATGTTCATAAGCAATCCCTCACATTTCATTGATTTCGGTTTATTATAACACAGATTAAAGAAAAAGACAATTGAAAAAACAAAAAAGGCAAAAGAAAAGCCGGCGAGAACTTCGCCGACTTTCCGACCTGGCAGATTCTTGATTCTTTTTTCAGTATATCCGTGTTCAAGCGATTATCCTTTGACATCAAACGCTTCAGCTGTGTGCAGATTAATGTCTCCGTTTTCTTTGAAGTCATATGGAATATCAATGGTTTCGTTGTTGCTGTCGTGTGTAATGGAAACGTAACCGTTCTTTACGACATATGTACCTGAGCTTGTGTTGTATGCAGTACGAAGTGTGAAGCGATTCGGAGAAGAGAAACTGAGCTTATAGGAAGTGTTGTTTACATAAAAGTTAAAATCATACTGATACAGTTGATTCTTTACCTTTGCTTCCGTTTCGCTGTCTGCGGGCTTTTGTTTATCAAGCTCGCTCTTGTACCCTTCCGGATCGATCTCCTTTGCAAGCTCCTCCGCGGTTTTGAAGGTCTTTACATGATCGGAGAAGAAGCAAAGATTTTCCGTTTCGGGAATGTAAGAATTGGAGAATGTATAAACCTTCCCTGCGACAAGTTCTGTGGACGGAATTTTAAATGTGCTGATAACATTTAACTCTGTTCCCGTATAGACATTCTCAATATACGAACTGTAATAATAATTATCCATATACCGGTTGACATCCGGAATATGTTCCGCAGTATAGTCGTTGATGTCGTCAACGATGATGTGTTGTGTAATGCTGCTGACTTTCAGATTTTCCGAATCGGTTTTCACTGTGTATACCATGTAAACCAGACGCAGATCGTCGCTTTTGCTGTCTCGATAAGATTCGTCAACATACAATCCTTTTATCGTGGTATAATTTGTCTCTATGATTTCCTTTCTGGAAACCGTAACGGTGCAGGATGCGCTAATATCATCGCCCGCAGAAACCTTGATCGAAGCGGTGCCGACCCCGATCGCAGCAACCAGACCGTTGTTGTCAACGGTTGCAACAGTCGGATCGGAGCTTTCCCACGTTACGTCGGCAGATGCTTTTTCCGGTTCAAGTTTGTATTCGAGCTGATGAGTCTCATCCAGATAGACCGAGACTTCACTTTCTGAGATGGAAATGGATTTGACTTTCTTGCTGCACGCGGCAAAGCTGATGCAAAGGAGAAAGACGAGCAAAATGGAAATGATTCGTTTCATTGGACTTCCTTCTTTCTTTCAAAATAAATATCCTTCTGTCGGATATCCTCATTGTATAAAACCGAAAGAACAAAAGCAAGACGTTCGGAACGAAATCGCGAAAATCGGGAACGAAATGAAAAAAGGTCAAAAAAAGACACCGGCGGTCAGCCAATGTCTTTCTGCGCTTGTTCTTTACACATGCTGCGGCGCCGTTGCCGGCCCATGCAGCTCTTCACCCTCATATTTTTTATAGCAGCACACGGCATAGTAACACCCGCCGTGGCTGCGCCCGCCCCTGTCGGTCAGGGTCAGCGTGGTGCCGCTGTCGGTGCGCGCCGCTTCGGTGAAGGGCCCGTCCGGCGTGTCTGCACGCAGCAGCAGATAGCCGTCTGCCCCGGCGGTCACGCGCACCTTAAACTGCGCCGTTCTGCCGTGCTTTTTGATAGAAAGGATCTGCGGCGTGTCCAGATTGACCACACGCTTTTCGTTGCCGACCTGGCTGTAGATCAGTTCGTCGTCGCCGTACTGGCGAAAGCTCTGCACACTGTAAAAATAAATCTGGCCGGAAATGCAGGTGCGGTCCAGATAGCCGGTCTGATACTGGTCCACATAGGCCAGCGGCAGCGGCTTTGACACTTCGGCGGGCCGCCGGTTGACACAATAGCCGTCCACGTCCGGCGCAGGCTGCCAAGTCAGCTTTGCCTGGCCAAAGGCCGGGTGCTGCGCCTCGGTCAGCAGCACGGTGTCTTTTGACGTGGTTGAAACGCTGGTCATCATGCCGCGGCGCGACAGCACCTCGCCGCCCGGGTTTTTACGCTTGGCATTGATGCGGTAGCGATACACGCGCCCCGGCTCCACGTCGGTGTCCACAAACTCCATCGTGTCGCCCGGCACGGCAGCATAGCGGCGAAAGTGCTCGATCTCCCAGTTATACTTTTCAATGATATATTTCTGCGCGCCGGGGGTTTCTCTCCAGGCCAGGAACACCGCCCCGTCGTCCGTTTCGGCCGCGCGGATAAATTCCGGCCGGCCCTTGATCCTGTTTTTCAGTTCCGCTGCCATAGGTCCTCCTCTGCAAGCAGGCTTGCGCTTTGCGCATCCAAAAAGACGGTCACGTCGCTGTGTGTCTGCAGCACCGACGCCGGGCAAAGCGGCGTCACCTCGCCCTTCACCATGGCCCGGATCGCCTTTGCCTTGCTTTCGCCGGTCGCGATCAAAAGCAGCTTCCGCGCGCGCAGGATGTCGCCGATGCCCATGGTCAGCGCCGTGTCCGGCATGGCGCCGTCTTTGAAATATTTGCCGTTGGCGTTTTTGGTGCTTTGCGCCAGGTGCACCTGAAACGGCCCGTCGGAAAAGCTGTCGCTCGGTTCGTTGAAGCCGATGTGCCCGTTGGTCCCGATGCCGAGCAGTTGGATATCGATGCCGCCGGCCGCCGCAATCTCACACCGGTATGCGGCACAGGCCGCCTCTGCATGGACCGCGTTGCCGTCCAGAAAGTGGATGTTCTTTTGCTGAAAATCCGCACGCCCAAACAGATGCGATTGCATAAACGCATAATAGCTGGTTTCATCGGTCTTTGACAGCCCGCAGTATTCGTCCAGATTGAACGTCACCACATCGCGAAAGCTGACGAGGCCGTTTTGATACGCCTGCACCATCGCGTCATAGGTTTTGACCGGGGAACTGCCCGTGGCAAAGCCGAGCACGCTGGCCGGCTTTGTCTGCACCTGACGGATCAGAATGCCTGACACGGCGGCGGCAATGGCGGCCTCACTTTCAAACAATTTCAACTGCATGCATCCACATCCTTTTTGCGTCCGTTCAAACAGAACCTGCTCTGTTTTTTATCATATCACATTCTTTTCTGTTTTACAAATCTTTTTTGCCTATTTTCATTTTTATTTTTTTGTGTTATAATATGTGCAATCTGTTTCTGAGGGGACGATCTTTATGAAAGTCAACTATCACACCCACACCACCCGCTGCATGCACGCCAAGGGCAGCGACGAAGACTTTGTCAAGGCGGCGATCGAAGCGGGCTTTGACCGCATCGGCTTTTCAGATCACACACCGTGGAACTATCAGGGCTTTGTGTCCGGCATGCGCATGCACAAAGCGGAGCTGCCGGGGTACGTTGGCAGTGTGCGCGCGCTGCAGGAAAAGTATCGGGGGCAGATTGAAATTCTGCTTGGTCTGGAGTGCGAATTCTTTCGCCCGCGGCTGGACTGGCTGAAAGAGCAGATCGCGCAATACGGCCTGGATTACATCATTCTGGGGCATCACTTTTCAAAGGATGAACCCCGCGGCACCTATAACGGGTCGCTGCACACCCCGGCGCAGCTGCGCACATATGCGCAGGATGTGCTGGACGCCATGGATTCCGGCCTGTTTGCCTATATCGCCCACCCCGACATCTTTATGCGGGGGTACCCGGTCTTTGACAAAACATGCGAAAGGATCAGCCGCGCCATCATTGAAAAGGCGCTTGCGACCGATACGCCGCTGGAATTCAACCTGCTGGGGCTGTCGCACGGGAACGCGGACGGGAAGCAGGGCTATCCTTTCCCGGCGTTCTGGCGCATGGCCGGCGAAGCGCACGTCAAGGCCATCGTGGGTGTGGACGCGCATCAGCCCGCCGCCTATCTTGACACCGCAAAATTTGACTGGGCCTGTGAAACGCTGCGCTGGCTCGGCGCCGAACCGGTCACAGAGATCCGCCTGTTTTCGCAACCGAAGTGAATCGTGCAACCCCACCAGAGGACTGCCGCCGTTCAAGCAGCGCGGCAGTCTGTTTTTTTATTCGCCGGCGCAAAAGGCCGCTGCCTTCCCCGCGTCCGCATACCCCTTGTCATAAAGCGCCTTCAGCAGCACGGGGTCCTTGGTCAGCGTTTTGACGCCGTCGGTGTCATCCGGAGCGATCAGCAGCAGCTTTCCTTCTTTTTGAAACTGAAGCGCCAGCTCCACGCCGGTGCGGTACTTTTCCGCCATGGTCAGCAGCGCCGCTGCCGCATTGGGATATTTGCCGCGGATGGCCCGTGCGCCGAATGCGTCGCGGCGCCCGGTCGTCGGCGCATCCAGGGGTTTGCTCAAAATCAAAATCACCTTGTCGCACCCGTCGTCAAACGCTTTTTGCACCGGTACCGGGTCAGACAGCCCGCCGTCGTAATAAAAATGTCCGTCGATTTCGATCGGCCGGCAAAAGACCGGCAGGCAGGATGACGCCATAAAAATGCGATAGTCGTTGCGCGGAGCGTCGCTTTTTTCAAAGTAGCGCGCCTCGCCCGTTTCGGCGTCGGTCGCAACCACGACCAGCCGCGTCGGGTTGTTCAGCATGGTATCATAATCCACCGGGTTTTCGCCGTCATCCTTCGACAGGGTTCCGTAGACATACCCGAGGTCCAGGTACGAGCCCTTTTTCAGCACGTTCCCGGCGCTCATGTATTCCCGGCGCGCGGGATAATCCAGATAAAACGGCAGGTTGCGCCCGCGCTGCTTTGCAACAAAGCTGGCGATGTTTGCACTGCCGGCAGACACGCCGATGCAATAATCAATGGGAACGCTGTCGTCCGCCAGGCGGTCAAACACCCCCGCGCCGTAAATGTCACGCAGGCCGCCGCCCACGTCAATGATTCCGATCATTTTGATGCTTCCTTTCTCTCGATCAAACCGTCAGCAGACCCGCGTCCAGCAGGTACTGCCCGCCGGTGCAGTAACGCGCCTTGTCGCTGGCAAGGAAGAGGACCATATTGGCCGTGTCTTCCGGCTCGATCCACGGCACGGGCTGCAGATTGCCTGCGGAACGCTCGGCGATCTCGCGCGGGGTCATGCCCTCCATCGCGGCCAGGCCGTCGTTCATCGGTGTGTTGACGCCGGTTGGGTGGATGCTCAGCACGCGGATATTATACGGCGCCAGCTCGATCGCCCACGCCTTTGTCAGCCCGGTCAGGCCCCATTTTGACGCGGTATAGTGCGACAGACGGTTGCCGCCGCGCAGACCCATGACCGAGGAATTGTTGATGATGACGCCGCTCTTCTGCGCTTTCATGTACGGCACCACGCGGCGCGTGACGTTCATCGGCCCCTTGAGGTTGATGTCGATCATGGCGTTCCACTCGTCGTCGGTCATGGTGTCGATCTCGGCATAGGCGCAGATGCCCGCGTTGTTGAACAGGATGTCGATCCTGTCGAAGGCGGCGATCGCTTCCTGTACGCTTCGGGTCACGTCCGCGTCAGAGCGCACGTCGCCCGCGCAGATCACACAGCGGTGGCCCATGGCCTCGATCTCTTCTTTCAGGCTTTTCAGCTCGTCGCTGGTGCCGAATTCATAGGCGGGATACTCGATCTTTTTTGCCACGTCAAAGGCGGCGATATCAGCGCCCTCTTTTGCAAAGGCAAGCGCGGTCGCCCTGCCCTGCCCGTGCGCTGCGCCCGTGATGAACGCAACTTTTCCTTCAAACTCTGCCATCGTTCAGTCCTCCTTTTGCGGTTCGTTCATATAGCTGTAAAGCACGTCGTCCAGCGGAACCCTGGCGACGGTGTTGAACAGGTTCGTGGCGTACATAATGCCGGCAAAGGCGATCAGGCGCACCAGCTCTGCGTCTGTGTACCTTGCGCGCAGGGCGTCATAGATCGCCTGGTCGATATGATGCGGATTCTTTGTGATCTGCACGCCGAAATCGCGCAGCAGGCGCTCGGTCTCGTTCAGCTCCAGGTTTGCCGGGTCCTCGCCGGCATCCACCAGGATCTTGCGGAAGAACAACCCGCAGATCAGACAGTCGTTCCCCGTGGAGATCGCGTGCGAAAAAATCGACAGCGCCCGGTCGCCGAAGGTCGGCCGCAGCTCGTCATACAGGGTGTACCAGTCCATATAGGTTTTGAACGCCGGCACGTCGTGCAGCAGTGTGCGTTTCATATTGGTGATGCGCCCGTGCTTTTGAATCTGGTCGTCATATTCATGCCGCACCGCCTCAGAAGCGGTCTCATAATCGGTCATCGGAATCAACGGTTCTCTTTTCATAAATGCTTCTCCTTTATTTTATTATTATATATCATATACCAAATGCCGTCTTTTTACAAGAGGCGAATGAAAAATTCTGTCGTATGATCCGCCGAAAAATGCATATACTGTCACGAGGTGATGATGATGAAAATTCAATGGAAAAAACTGATCGTTTCACTTGTGATCCCGCTGGCGGTTGGCGGACTGTCTGCCCTGCTGACGCGCGAAGGGATGGACCGTTTTTCAGAAGTGCAAAAGCCGCCCCTGGCGCCGCCGGCGTGGCTGTTCCCCGTGGCGTGGACCATTCTGTATGTGCTGATGGGGGTTGCAGCCTATCTGATCTGGGTCGCGCCGCACCCGTTCACACTGCAATTTGCCGCCTATGGCACACAACTGTTTTTCAACTTCTTTTGGTCGCTGATCTTTTTCAATCTGAAAAATGACCTGTTCGCGTTTGTGTGGCTGGTATTCTTGTGGCTCTTTATTCTTTTGACCGTTTTGCTGTTCCGGCGAAACGAACGCACCGCTGCGTGGCTCATGGTGCCGTATCTGGTCTGGGTCACCTTTGCAGGGTATCTGAATCTCGGCATTTATCTGCTAAACAGATAATGCAAAAACACCAAGCAAAAATCCTGCCGCAAATGCGACAGGATTTTTTGGCTTGGTGCGCCGACAGAGCTTGAAATTGCTCATTTGGAATTAGCTGTGTTGCATGACGTTGCACAAACACGCACTGCGTCTCAGCTTGTGACACCCAAGGGTTTCATAACGTGACATCTTGTTTCATGGCGTTTCATAGCCAATAGGACAAAATAAAGAAGCGTTTATTCATTATTGTCAATAGGGCACCTCTAAAAACTGCGCGCCGCTTGATCGCGCGCACCTTTCACCGTCAGATTGTCCAAATTTTCCTTGAAAGCCGAAAGGATCCCTGCGTCAAATTGATGCAATCTGACGATAAAATCTGCATCGTGCGCAAACTTCAAATAAAAAGGGTTCCGTCACTTGACAAATGTTGGAAAATGCTGTAACATTAAAGCGATACTATAACTGCGGAAAATGAACGTTCGCGCATACCGTTCCCTCCCCGCTGTCGGCAGCGAAGGAAGCGGAACGGTTTCATCATGGACATGTCACCCGAGCGATGGTTTCTCTGCAGAGATCTGGAGGCGTGTATCATGGTAAAATACACGATCAAACGAGTGGCAATGGGTTTGCTGAGCATCTTCATTGTTGCTTCTTTGACTTTTCTTCTTATGAATATGGTGCCTGGCGGCCCCTTCGTAGCTGAAAAGTCCATCAGTGCTGAGGCGCAGGCGGCGCTCGCTGCCAAGTATGGGCTCGACAAGCCGCTCCTGCAGCGCTACGTGACGTATATGACCGACTTCATCAAGGGCGACATGGGCGTCAGCCTGAGGCAAAGAGGGCGCACGGTGGCGGATATCATATTCTCCAAATTTCCCGTTTCCGCCCGGCTGGCGGGTATTGCGGTGCTGATCGCTCTGCTGTTGGGCATTCCGCTCGGTTGTATATCCGCGTACAACCGAGGGAAACTTGCGGACAACACAATCATTGTGTTCACCACGTGCGGCATTGCGATCCCCAGTTTCATCAGCAGTGTGCTGCTGCTGTACTTTCTGGGCAGCAAGCTGAAAATCTTCCCCACCGTTGGGCTGAACTCACTGATGTCATACGTGATGCCGGTGACGACGCTGGCCATCTACCCCACGGCGTATATCACGCGCCTGATGCGTTCGAGCATCCTCGACGTCATGGGTCAGGACTATATCCGCACCGCCAAGGCCAAAGGTCTTTCAAACGTCAAGACGATCTTCAAGCACGCCCTGCGCAACGCGATCCTCCCCGTCGTAACGTATGTCGGCCCCATGCTTGCCGGTCTGATGACGGGCTCTTTCGTCGTGGAAAAGATTTTCACCATCCCCGGACTGGGCAGAGAGTTCGTCTCCTCGATCGTCAACCGCGACTACACTATGGTCATGGGTACGACAATCATCCTCGCCACGCTCATCATCACCGCCAACGTGATCGTCGATATCCTCTATAAGATCATCGACCCGCGCATCAATCTGAAGTAAGGGAGACGAAAAAATGAAAAAGAATCCAATATCCCTTCACTTGGATGCGGAAGCCTTCATGCCCGCAACGGCGGAAGAAAAAGAGAGCCTCGTGGTCATGCGTGAGAGCGTCTCCTTCTGGAAGGACGGCTTTCGCCGCCTGTTCAGGAACAAGATCGCCGTCGTCAGCATGAGTGTCATACTGCTGATCATGATCTTCGCATATGTTCTCCCCGCCTTCTGGCCTTACAGCTATGAGCAACTGAGCCAGGGCAGCGAGAATCTTGCCCCCTTCACCTACAGCGCGCAGGAGCAGGCCCGCATCGACGCGGGAGAAAAGGTGTTCCCCCACATCTGCGGCACCGATAAGCTCGGCCGTGATTTTACGGTGAGACTGATGATGGGGACGCGAATCAGCCTTACGGTCGGTCTCGTCTGCGCGGCGCTCGTTCTGCTGGTCGGCTCCACCTATGGCGCCATCGCCGGATTTGCCGGCGGCTGGGTGGACAACATCATGATGCGGATCACCGATATCCTGTACACCATACCCGATATCCTGTTGATCATCATTCTCGCGATGGTGCTCAGAGATCCGCTCAAGGAACTGTCGCAGGTCGACGGATTCAAATGGATGCAGACCGTCGGACCGAACCTGATCGCGATATTCATTGTGTTCGTGCTGCTTTACTGGGTCGGCATGGCGCGCATCACCCGCTCCCAGGTGCTCATCCTGAAGGAGTCTGAATACGTCACCGCCGCACGCGCCATGGGCGCCGGCAAGGGCAGGATCATCCGCAAGCACCTGCTGACGAACTGCATCGGCACGCTCATCGTCACGACGACGCTGCAGATCCCCTCCGCCATATTTACGGAGAGTTATCTGAGCTTTCTTGGACTCGGCGTCGCGTCGCCGATGCCGTCGCTGGGCTCTCTCGCTACGGACGCGGTCAAGGGCATGAACACCTTCCCGCATCTGCTGCTGTTTCCAGCGATACTCATCAGCGTGACGATCCTCGTTTTCAACCTCTTTGGCGACGGCCTGAGAGATGCATTCGACCCGAAACTTAAAAACTGAGGAGAACTGCCGTGAAAGAAAAATTATTGGAAATCAACAACGTCCGCCTCTCGTTTTTCACCCCGGCGGGCGAGGTCAAGGCGCTCAACGGAGTCTCATTCTCCATGGATGACGGCGAGGTGCTCGGTATCGTCGGCGAGTCCGGCTCGGGCAAATCCGTCACCGCTTACTCCATCATTGGGCTCACCGCCTTCCCCGGCAAGCTCATCGGCGGAACGATCCGCTTCAACGGCCACGACGTGGACAAGATGACGGAGAAAGAGTTCCGCAAGATGCGGGGCAACGAGGTCTCAATCATATTTCAGGACCCGATGACGAGCCTCAATCCCGTCTATACCATAGGCAACCAGATCGAAGAGGTCATTCGGCTGCACACGGACAAAACAAAGCAGGAGGTCAAGGCGCGTGCGCGCGAGCTGCTCGAGCTGGTCGGCATCAACGAGCCGGAGAAGAGACTCAAGCAATACCCGCACGAGCTTTCGGGCGGCATGCGACAGAGAGTCATGATCGCCATCGCCCTCGCCTGTGAGCCGAAGCTGCTCATAGCAGACGAACCGACGACGGCGCTGGACGTAACCATTCAGGCGCAGATTCTCGAACTGATGCAGGAGCTCCGGGAAAAACTGGGCATGAGCATCATCATGATCACCCACGATCTCGGCGTGGTGGCGAGCATGTGCGATAAGATTGCCGTCATGTATGCCGGATATATCGTCGAATACGGGACGACAGATGAAATCTTCTATCAGCCGTCGCATGAATACACCAAGGGACTCATCAAATCCATCCCGCAGTTGGACGCCAGGAATGTTGAGCGGCTCGTGCCCATTGAGGGTCAGCCGGTCGATTTGATGAATCCGCCAAAGGGTTGTCCTTTCGCTCCGAGGTGCAACAACTGCATGAAAATCTGTCTGACCGAAAAGCCTGAAAAGACAGTCCTGAGCGAGACGCATTTTACCCATTGCTGGCTCAGACAGAAGGAAGCGCTCGAGAAAGGAGCTGTTGACGGTGAGTGAACAGAAAAAACTCGTTGAAGTCGAGCACCTGAAGCAATACTTTCCTCCGCGCGGCACCGTCAAAAAAAAGCTGTTCGTTCAGGCGGTGGACGACGTGTCGTTTTTCATCTACAAGGGCGAGACGCTCGGCCTCGTCGGCGAGTCCGGCTGCGGCAAGACGACAGTCGGCCGCACGTTGCTGCGGCTCTATGAGCCCACGGACGGCCGGATCATCTATGACGGAGAGATCATCTTCGACAAGAAGGAGAAGATCGCGGTCGATATGCTTCCCTACCGCCGCAAGATGCAGATGGTTTTCCAGGATCCTTACGCGAGCCTCGATCCGAGAATGACCATCGCGGACATCGTCGGGGAATCCATCGATATTCACAAGCTCGCCAACAGCAAAAAGGAACGGCGTGACCGCATCATCCATCTGCTTGAGACCGTCGGGCTCAACAGTGAGCACGCCAACCGCTACCCGCACGAGTTCTCCGGCGGGCAGAGGCAGAGAGTCGGCATCGCCAGAGCTTTGGCGGTCGACCCGGAGTTCATCGTCTGCGATGAGCCCGTTTCCGCGCTGGACGTCTCCATCCAGGCCCAGGTGGTCAACATGTTTGAGGATCTGCAGAAAGAGCTGAACCTGACTTACCTGTTCATCGCCCACGATCTGAGCGTTGTGCGCCATATTTCAAACCGCATCGGCGTCATGTATCTCGGCAAGCTCGTTGAACTGGCGGACAGCTATGAGCTGATCACGAACAGTGTGCACCCGTATACGCGCAGCCTGATCTCCGCAATCCCCGTAGCAGACCCGATCACTGCCCGCGCCAACAAGCGAATTCCCCTGCAAGGCGACGTGCCCAGCCCCATCAATCCCCCAAGCGGCTGCCGGTTCCGCACCCGCTGCCCGTATGCCAACGAACAGTGCGCCGCAGAGGTGCCCGAGTTCAAAGAAGTGGCAACGGGGCACTGGGCTGCCTGCCACAGGCTCGGGGAGATCTGAAGTGTATTCTGACGTTTTGCCGTTAACGATTGATTCGAGGTGTGCATAGCGGTGAAGATCTTCACTGGGCGCTGCTGAAGGAAGACCGAGGAGAAGGCAGACCGGGAGATCCCCGCCGATATGCGTGCGCCGAATCAATCAACGCCGGCCAGACGTTAAGAATAAATCAAAAATGCGGTAACCCCGCAAGAAAAGGAGTAATACACCATGAAAAGCAAAAAAATCCTTGCCGTACTTCTTGCTGCATGCCTGCTGTTCGGCCTGGCTGCCTGCTCGGGCGGTGGAAGCAAAGATGCCGGCGTCAAAGAGATGACAGTCCAGATCGGACCGAATCCCGAGACCCTTGATCCCGCGCTCAACAGCGCTGTCGACGGCGGCAACATGCTCATCACCCTGTTTGAAACCCTGCTCATCATCGATGAGAACAACGAGGTCAAACCCGGACAGGCCGAAAGCTGGGAAGTCAGCCCAGACGGTCTCACCTGGACCTTCACCATGCGTGATGACCTGAAGTGGAGCGACGGCACCGAGCTGAACGCGAAAGACTTCGAGTACACGATGAAGCGCATCTGCGATCCGAAGACTGCAGCCCCCTACGGCGAGACCGTTGTCGGCATGATCGACGGTTATCCCGACGCTGACAAGCTCAACGTCAAGGCCAGCGAAGACGGAAAGACCCTCACGATCGTCCTCTCCTATCCCTGCTCTTACTTCGACAAGATCGTTGCGTTCGGCACCATGAGCCCCGTTCAGAAGGCTACCATCGAGGCCAACGGCGACGCTTGGGCAACCGCTCCCGAGACCTACGTCTGCAACGGCCCGTACATGATCAAGTCCTGGACTCCGGGCGAGCGCATCGTCTGCGAGAAAAACCCGAACTACAACGGCGGTTGGGACAAGGATAAGATCGTCACCGACGTGATCAACTTCCTGCTCCTCGAAGACTCCAGCGCTGCCTATGCTGCTTACACCAGCGGCGAAGCTCAGCTGATTAAAGACGTTCCGACGGAAGAGATCCCCGGCCTCACGAAGGCTGCTGACGGCGGAGACTTCTACGTCGACACCATCCTCGGCACGTATTATCTCAACCTTAACTGCGAGAAGGAGCCGTTCAACGACGTTAACGTCCGTAAGGCGCTCAACCTCGCCATCGACCGCGATTATATCGCGAACACCATCATGCAGGGCACCTACACCCCGGCTTACAACTTCGTAGGCCCCGGCGTCGTCGATGCGCAGGGTTCCTTCTTTGACAACGCTGTCAAAGCCAACGGCGGCGAGACCTACATCAGCCATGACTACGAGGCCAACAAGAAGGCCGCTCAGGAAGCGCTTGCTGAGGCAGGCTATCCGAACGGCGAAGGCTTCCCGGTCATCACTTACTCCACGAACGACTCCGGCTACCACGTGGCAGTCGCCGAATACCTGCAGCAGACCTACAAAAATGTCCTCGGTATCACGATGAACATCGACAAGGTCGAGTGGGCTTCCTTCACTCCGCAGCGCCGTGAAGGCAACTATGAAGTCGCCAGAAACGGTTGGGTCATGGACTACAATGACGCCTCCAACATGATCGAACTCCTGTACTCCACCAATGGCAACAACGACGGTAAGTACAACAACCCGGACTTCGACAAGGCCATCGATGACTCCAAGGTCGCCAACGCCACCAAGCACTTCGAGGCGCTCCACAACGCTGAGAAGATCATGATGGAAGATTACGCCAACATTCCTGTCGCTTACTACAACGACTTCTGGCTCCAGAGCTCTTCCCTCAAGGGCGTATGGCACAGCCCGTACGGCTACTGGTACTTCCAGTACGGTTACGTCGACTAATCTCGCAAAACCGAATAACACAAGGGACCCCTTTTGGATGCACTCACTTAACGACAGTTCAATTTAACCATTTTTAGTGACGTCTTCAAGCGGGACCACAACAGAAAAGGCCACATCTTTGGAGTAAATCCATGGATGTGGTCTTTTTACTATTTCCGCAACGGTAAGGATAACAGACAAAAGAAATGCCCCACAGAAGGCTTAAAAACCCATCTGTTATGGGGCGTTTTTGATTGTCTATTACTACCAAAATGATACATTCCGGATGGTTTGTCAAAATGGAATTTGTCAGTCTGGCATCTGTTCGTTGAATTCATGAAACAAACGGATCGTTCTTTATCGGACAGAATCTCAGTTGTGATATGGTTCAGTCCAGATACAGCACATGGGAGCCATCTTTGGCAACATAGTTTTCCTTGACACCGAGCTCGTCGATCCAACCGCGAACCTCCAGCGTTTGCAGATTGCCGTTGACGTTATCCCACACCCATGTCGGCGTCGGCCAAAGGCAGATCTCCGGCGACACGGCCTCGTAGAAATTGCGGTCAACGCCGTCCTGTCCGTGGTGCGCCATTTTACAAATGTCGCAGTCAATCAGGCCGCTGCTCTCCCAGTCGGCAAGCGTCTTGTTTCCGGCATTCACCTGTGCGTCGCCGGTAAACACCGCACTTTTGCCGCCGAGATCCATGCGGAAAATGACGGAGTGTTCGTTAACGTCAATAAACGACGTGTCGACTGTGTAGAGTATCTCTCATGAGCGTCCAGATGATATTGTCGCCCTCGGCGCCCACTTCGCCGCTTGCCAGCACCGCCGGTTCAGCGAATACAGGCAGCCCCGCGAATACGGACAGAAGCATAATCAGCGAAAGCAGCACGCCGATCGATTTTTGCATCGTTTTTTCATAAAAAGGCCTCCTTGAATTCTTTCATTGCTTTAACTAAGATATTTCGTCTCCTCAAGCGTATCGTCGTACACGTTTACGAAGTCAGGAGTATACAAATTAGAAATTGAAATTTGCACCCATCAGGTTTTTTCTATTGACTTTTTACACCTAATTGCATATAATATAGATGAAGGAGGTGCACATTATGGCACAAGCAACATTCAGCGTCCGTATGGACGAAACATTAAAGAATCAGTTTGACAAACTTTGTCAGGATTTCGGCATGAATATGACAACCGCAATCAATGTATTTGCAAGAGCTGTTGTAAGGCAGCGCCGCATCCCGTTTGAAATCTCATCACCTGATTTTCAGGTTACGAGAAACGGAGCAATACAGGCTTTTCAAGCGCTGCGTGCGCAGGCAAAAAAGAATGGTCTGTCAGACATGACACTTAATGAAATCAATGATGAAATCGGAAGAGCACGCAGGGAGGCTGACGGATGATTTGTTATGCTGTAATCGACACCAATGTGCTTGTTTCCGCTTTGCTGTCAGGCAATGAAGATGCGGCGACGGTACAGGTAATCATTAGACTGCTCGGCGGTGAAATCATACCGATTTACAGCAATGACATCACAAAAGAATACCGCGAAGTATTAAACCGAAAGAAATTTGGCTTTTCGCCGGATGTTGTGGAGTATTTGCTTTCCGCAGTTGAGCAGTACGGTATTCTTGTGGAACCGTCTCCAACCGGCATTACTCTGCCAGACATGAAAGATTTGCCATTCTATGAAGTCGTTTTGGAAAAACACACCGAAGGCGATGATGCTTACCTTGTGACGGGAAACACAAAACACTTTCCTGTAAAGCCGTTCGTGGTAACGCCGCGAGAACTGCTAGATATTCTAAACCGCTCAAATTGATTCAAACAAAAAAAGAATGAATAAAATGCATAGAATAGAACGGATTAATCGTGAAATCAGACGCCGTACCAATGCGGTTGGCTGCTTTCCGGATGGAAACAGCGCTCTGATGCTGGTCTGTGCCAGGCTTCGGTTTGTTTCTGCCTCGGAATGGGGTGTAAAAACTTACCTTAATATGGACCGTCTCTATGAAATGGAACGAGAACGTCAAACAGCAAGGGCAAGCACCTCTGCATAATCTTCGCCAGCCTTGACCGCCTGCGAAAAGTGCAGTGAAAAATGCCCGGCGACGGAAACTCGGAAATATCCTGAAACTTGGCCTACCCGTCGTAGGTTTAGTTTACTGCACTTTTCTTGCCCGTCAAGGCCAAGCCGCCTGTCGGCGGTGGCTGCCTCTGCATAGATTCCAGGGCTGCAGGCTCGGGAATCTGGAAATATCCTCTTGATTATCTTCACATTTGAGGTTTTCACTCAAATGTGCGAAAAACTCTTGACATAACCTGGTGGAAGGCCCGGAAGGCTTGTACATTGAAAGAAGAGGAGACAAAAACAAAGGCCGTTCACGGGGAGTGAACGGCGGTTTGACGCAAACAGCCCACCGGAATACCGGCGGGCTGTTTTGGTATTGTGCGGCTCAGCCGAAGAAGCTCAGAAGCTTTTTGAGCCAGGCGACGATGGCGCGCATCGCTCTCATAATGAAGTTGTCGCGCTCGCCCTCCTGCTGGGTCTTTTTACAGACAGAGCAGGTGCGGGTCTTGACGCCGTCTTTTTCGCTCCACTCGCTCCATGTGTGGTCAGTCAGTGGTCTTGTTTGATTTCCGTAAATCACCTCTTCGCAGTCGTCGCAGTAGACGCCCGGTTCATGGCCATGTTCAATACAGGTGGAGGGTTCCTCTTCGATCAGCGAGACCGTATGGTGATAATCCTTCGGGCACAGCGGCTCAAACAGGCTGTCGTCCTCATGGGCGTTGCCGTACGCTTCCGCCGTCGAATCAAGATAGCCGCGCAGCATCGCCGGCTCCAAGATCACAAGCGAAGAAAGGTCACATTGCTTGTTCAGCACGATCATCTCTTTCAGACCTTCCGCCGCGGGGAACGCATTTGTGCCGATGCGTGTGACGCCTTCTTCCAGCAGCACGGTGATCGCGGCGTCGGGATCGGCAAAATATTCCATCCAGGGGGCGGGATCGCTGTCGGTATAGTCCGCCATGGCGCCCGTGCCGCTGATGGTCAGGACATTATTGTCCATCGTCCAGACAAGGTTGTCTCCGCAGGTGCCGTACGGCGCGAACTTGACGCCGCTGGTTGCCGCCGCAGTTTCGGCCGTGGAGCCGGGATAACCGTGGATGGTGATCCAGTCCGGCACGCAGTACACCGTGCCGTCTTCCGAGGCCGGGATCGCCTGACCAAGGCTGAATGTGAGATGTTCGCCCTCATAGATTTCATGGAAGAAAACCTCCATATTCGGATCATCGGCAAACAGTTCCTGTGCTTCTCGATCCCAATAAGCGTTTTTTGCATCCTGATAAGCTTGCGTTTCACAAGCGGATAAACCGCTCGGATAAGCATAGAACAGATCCTCCGGCGCGGTGAAATCAGTACCATACAAAGCGTTGATCGCCGCAATGCAATCCGCGATCAAATCATCGGCGGAAGTATAGTGGCTGCCGGTCCGAGCGTTCCAGTCGGCAACGACCTGGTCACAGGTTTTTATCAGACTCGGGTAATAGGGCGGTGCGGAATTGATTCCCATTTTCACTTCGAACAGCTCTTTAAGGATTGAATCATAGCGATCTTCCTCCGCCATCAGTTCGTATTGCTTTGCCACAATTTTCTTTGCACAGCGGGTGATTTCGTCAGATGCCAGAGAAAGAAACGCTTCGGAAAAAGCAGGAATCGAAACCTGCAAAGGCGTAAAATCTGCTTCGGGGTTTGCAATATAGATATCCACATCGAAAAAGCTCGAGAAAAAGAACGGCAGATTCAACTCGATGTTTCCGTAGGTCATGGATGCAGGCAAAACCAGCTTTTGAGGAGAGAGAGATGACAAAACATACCTGTTAACAGAGGTGATCCCTTCTTCGATCACAACCGTTTTTACCTCACGAATCAAGTCATAATAGTATTCCATAGCTTCAATCGGATCCAGTCTGCCATCCATGATTGCCTGTTCCAGCGAGTCATCGCTTGGATTCACGACATCAAAATGAGCACATAAAGCATTGTTGATTTCATCCTGTAGCAGCGAACGGCTTCTTCCGTAGCCGTTTCCGGATGTGCGGAAGGACAGTTCCTCCCAGTTATAATACAGGCTGGAGTAGATTGGGCCTTCCTGAACCGTGTTGATTTGCTCCTTCAATTCGCCGGTACCGCTGATGGTCAGTGTGCCGTCTTCCAGCGTCCAGCTGATCGTATCGCCCCATTGTCCGCTGAGGGAGGACAGGTCCGATATCTCGGGGACCGGAATCGGTTCATCTGTGACACAGGCCGCAAAAAACGCTGCGGAAGGAAGTACGAACCGGTACTGGTCTCTGCCAAATGCGGTCAGCTCGGTGGAAATCCCGTAGCAGCCTTTCAGCAACCCGTGATCCAGATCGGCGATCCATTCGCCTTCGCGCACGAGGGCAAGCACGGTATCATAATCCGCATCGCTCCACCTGTCATCGGCGGCTATCACCTGACGGGCAAGCGCCGGATAATCGATGCGATATCCCCGGACGGAATAATACGGATCCTGCGAAGACAGCCAGACCCAGCTTTGACCGACACGGTTCAAAAAACGATAGACAAAGTATTCCATGCAGCCTGGCAGCTGATCGTCGGGTTCCATTTTGACCATGGTTTCCGGGTACTGTTTGTATGTTCCGTCAGGATTGAATACCGTCATACCTTGCGGAATCACGCCTTCCACTTTCAGCACCATAGCGTCTTCGTCAAAATACCAGTCGTCCTCCGTACCCGGCACCGCCATCGAGAGCATAAGATTGAGCGCACCCTGAAAGTCTGTGAAATCAAGATACCAGTCGCCTTCCGCAAGATCGTCGGGTGAGGTCGGGATCGGCTGCCAGTTGTAGTTATCGGTCGGCTGCGAAGGTCCGATTTCCGGTCCTTCGCTGATAAAATGAATTGTTGCCGCAAGCAGTTCGTCATTGTTGCTTTGAACGGAGATATTGTTCCATTCTTCTTCGCTGCCGGAAAAATAGACGTCACTGAGCCTGTCCGCTTCTTTGAACGCACCGTTTTTAATCAACGTCACGCTTTTCGGAATAATCACACTTTCCAGACTTTTACATTCAAGAAATGTGTTCTGGCTGATGCAAGACAGCTGTTCCGGCAAACGGATAGAGAGCAGTTTGTCGCAGCACTGAAAGACAGAGGCGCCGATTGTAGTCACAGAGTCCGGAACGTCAATATAGGAAAGATGACTGCATCTATAGAATGCCCATTCGTCGATATGCGTCACAGTGTCCGGAATTTCAACGTGCGTCAGATTGCTGTTGCAAAGGCACATGGCTGCAGGAACATTCGTGATGCCAGGTTCGATGATTACCTGTTGTATTTGTACTTCTTCTACACCGCCATAGTTATACAACGTCCACGGAGTATCGCCCATAGCGGAGACCCGTCCATACACTTCGCCCTCGCCGCTGATCGTCAGTGTTCCGTCCCGGTTGAGGGCCCAGCTTGCGTTTTCTTCGTTGCCTTCCGCGCCGCAATAGCCGGAATCAACAATTGTTTCCCCTTCCGCCACGGCGGAAAAGCCGGTTGCGACCGTGCCGAGCAACAGCAATGCCGTCAGCAGCAACGCGAGCCAAAGTTTGTTTGTTCGTTTCATATTTCTTCCACCTTTCATAGAATCGTGATCTTCGCTGTCTTAGATATACCATATTGTTTCAATATTTACAAGAGCGCAGGGAGTAAAAAGCCAATTTCGGAGAGTGAACTGCATCTTTTCTCAGTCGGTCGGTTCAAATCGGAGATATAGGCGCAAGGTAAACATGCCGTTTTCCACGCTGTAACTGACGTTGTTCTCGCCGTATTTTCCCGCCGCTTTCCGAATGCTGCGCAGCCCGTAACCGTGCTGCTCCTTGTCCTGCTTCGTGGTCTGCAAAACACCGTTTTTCTCTTTGAGCGGTTCCGCGACCGGGTTGCGGATCGTCACATAGACCGTATCGTTGGAAATTCGCGCGTGCAGCGAGATGACCTTTTCCCCTTCCACCTTGCGGCAGGCCTCGATCGCGTTGTCGAGCGCGTTCGGGAAGATGGTGTAGATATCGTCCGGGTCAATGCCCTCTTTCGGGAAGACCGTGTCGAACGGAACGTCCAACCGGATGCCGTCCTTCAGCGCAAGCTGATGCTCGCAGAACAGCACTGTGTCAAACCGGTAGTTGCCGGTGTGGAACCGTTCGCCGCGGGTGGCAACAAAGTCGGTAAACTGCTGCGCCATCGCGCGCGCCTCCGCCGGCTTATCCTCGTCGATATAAAGAATCAGCGGACGCATCTTTTTCGGGAAATCGTGGCAGAACACGCGCAGATCGTCGTTCATCTGCTCCATCCATTCAAACTGCCGCACCTGCATGTTCAGCTGCTCTTTGTAGCGATCTGACTGCACACGCATCCGGTAAATGGTGAACAGTGCAAACGCAATGGTCGCAGTCAACATCGGGATATTGAGCAGCACAAAGGCAAACTCGATCTGCCGCGTGACGGTATCGGACGAGGTAAACAGCAGCATCGATGTGACGAAGATCGCAACTGTGAACACAACGAGCAAAAACAGGATCGATGCGTTGCGTGTCACATTCAGAGAGATGACGTGTTTCTTCGCGTAGCGGGTCAGCAGCACGAACGCGAGCAGACAGACCGCCACGTTTACAAGGAAGCCGACGAGCATCTCCAGCGGTTCGTTGACGTTGTCAAAGTCATACCTGAAAAACAGCAGCAGCACAATATAACGCAGCGCATCAACAAACGTATAGCCGAACGAAACGAGCATCGCTTTCCAAAGCCCCTGACGCCGGAAAAACAGCGTCATACAGATGAACGGCAACAGCATGGTCAGCGTAGTCCAAATCAAATCGAGCAGCGAATCCTGCACCGCAAGCATCGCATGATCGCCGGCACCGAGCACAATGCAGAACAGCGCGGCAAAAAGGTAGGGCCAGGGCTTTTTGCGCAGCTCCAGATGGAACAGCGCAAAAGTAACAAACGCGCAGCCGGTAACCATAAGCAGGTTGTCGAGTATGGAGATTGCCCCGTAAAGGGCCGGCATCTGCCGGATGACTTCTGCAAGAGCCGTCATGAATGATCCCTCCCTCTTCAGTTATTGAGCAGGAACATATAGTCGTGATATGCCTGCTGAAAGTTTTTGTCTTTGAGCGGCAGGACTTCGCCGTTTTTCATTGTGACGCTCTTTGCGTCGTAGCGGTCCACGTACTGCATGTTAACCAGGAATGAACGGGAAATGCGATAAAACACACCGCCGCTCTGCAAAATTTTTTCGATCTCGCGCAGCAGATAGTTATAACTCTCGACCCGGTCAAAAAGATGCAGCTTGACGCGCTTGTCGTCCGCTTCCACATAAAGAATATCCTGTGCATACACGGTCTGCCGGTTGGCGCCGCGTCGCAGCTCAAACCGCTGAAAAAACGACAGGCTGTAAAACTGGTCGAGCTTTTCTTCCAACAGTGCAGCTTTCACCGGCTTTTGCAAAAAGCCGTCGGCGTAAATGCGCCGGTTGATAATCTCCGCTGCCGCCGCAGCGTAGTTGGTCAAATAGCAGATTGTAACGGCATGGCTGTACTTTTCCTTCAGTGCCTGCGCCACCTCAATCCCGTCCATCGCCTCCATCCGGAAGTCCAAAAAGTAAAGGTCGAAACGGTCTTTCTTGAGCAGATCCCGTCCGTCAGTAAAGGTCTCGCAATGGATGTCGAAGTTGCGCTTGATCGCATAGGCTTTGATCATGGCGCACAGGTTTTCGTTTTCGTACGCCTCGTCGTCCAGTAAGGCAATATTCATACGGAGGCCTCCTTTGTTTTAGTTTTTGTTTTCGTGTTCAGTATAGCATAAAACCAACAAATTGCAAGAGAACATCCGTAAAAAGCAAGTTACAGGGAGTGAACTGCAATTATCCCATGACAAGCATTTTGTGAACACTCTTTCTTTTGGCCTTTGTATTTCATAACAAAGCCGGAAAAACCAATCGAACAGCTATACCGCAACGTGTTCAGTGTTGTACCAAAATCCAAAATAAAAACAGTGGCAAAAATGCTGAAAGCGATCCATGCGCAGGAAAGCAAAAAGGCTGCGAGAGAAAAAGCAAGAACAGTTGTGGCGGAATTGAAAGCCATGAAACTAAAGGAGGCGGCCAACAAGTTAGAGAACGGAATAGAGGAAACGCTGTCCTACTATGACTTTCCTTCCGAGCACTGGATCAAGATCCGCACAAACAACGTTATCGAGCGGCTAAGCCTGGAGATTCGGCGCCGAACGCGCGTCGTCGGCTGCTTCCCGGACGGAAACTCCGCCCTCATGCTGGTCTGCGCCAGGCTGCGCCACGTTGCCGGCACCCAATGGGGCAACAAGAAATACATGAGTATGAAGCATTTGGACGCGATGTCCGATCCCCTGATGGTCGCGTCATGGAATGGTCAGCCGATCAACCCGGACGGGCCGTACTCTTGGCTGTATCGGTTCTGTAAAAGAGAGGGACTCCCCTTCCGCGGTCTGCACAGCTTTCGTCATGCGTTTGCCACGGCTATGATCGTCAATGGTCAGATTGATGTCAAGACCGTTTCATCAATTTTGGGCCATTCTGAGATCAGCACCACACTGAATATTTATACACACGCTATACATTCTGCGAATGCGCAAGCAATGGATTTTGTCGCCGACGTTTTGCGTGGCGGACAAAATAATGACAAAAATAAAGACAACGGGCAAAAAATTGCCCCACAGAAGGCTTAAAAATCCGCCTACTATGGGGAAATTTTGTTGGTGCGCCCGACAGGGCTTGAACCTGCACCCCGAAGGATCGGCTCCTAAAACCGACGTGTCTGCCAATTCCACCACGGGCGCGCGGCGAACGGCTCTATTATAGCGAATGATTTGCAACTTGTCAACCCAGCTTGACGTTGTGAAGGGACAAAAAGTCTTTTAAGAATGCAATATAGAACAGCACGAGCGCCACAGAGATCATCAGAAGGCCGAGGATCGTCAGGATATCCTCCAGGTGCAGCTCCAGTTTCTTTTGCGACCGCGGCAAAATTTTCAGTGCTTTCAGCGCCGGGGTCAGCGCACCGAGGATCAGCGTGATGAGCATCGCCTCGATCGGAAACAGCACCAGATTTTTCCCGATGCGCACCAGGTTGATGAGATTATAGGCCTGCGCCTTTTCAACGCCGTAGAACCAGTAATAGCTCCATTTCATAAAGATCGACGTCAGGATGATGTTGCACACCAGATTCACCGTGAACTTTGACGCAAGCACGCGCATCGGAGACAGTTCACGTTTCCACAAAAACAGACCAAAGATAAAGGAACTGCCCATCTCTGTCAGAATAAACGGCAGGAAGTATGTGCCGGTCGGGTGGATGATACAGCCAAGCGTATCACTGACCGCACCGACGGCAAGGCCCACCAGCGGCCCGTAAATCAGTGAACCGAGTGAATTGACATAACAGTCAAACGTCAGCGCCAGGCCCGGCGCAATTTCGATTTTCAGCAGCTTCACCGCCACGCGCAGCGCGATGATCAGCGCGGCAACCGCAAGCATTTTGACGTCTGAAAAGTTTTTTGCCGCAAGGCGCCAATAGTCCTTGGAGCAGATCTTCGGCGCAATCAGTCTTTCTTCCACCATAAAAAATCCCCCTTCATCGACAGAGTGCCTCTGCAATAAAGGAAGACGTGCCTCGATTACAACAGCGGGATGCGGCGGCCGAATCGCAGGAAACCCCATTCGTCCCGAAGGCAACTCCCCGTCCTTCGGGCACTGTACGCTCAGATGCCTACTCTGTTTGATGCACTGATTGTATCACAAGAGCGTGTCAATGTCAAGAGGAAATGCGCCGCAAAGTCCCAGCAAAAACAAGAGACCGATCACCAGCGGCTGGTGCACAAAGTACAGCAGCAGCGTGTGCCGCCCCAAAAAGCACAGCGGACGCCACAACGGCGCATCTCCGCCTTTGGGCAGGCGGGACCGCTTGTCGCGGTACAGCGTTTTGCCCAGCAGAATGCCGACGCAGACATAGCCGAGGTGCGGAAACAGCGGGTAAAAATCCGCCGACATAAAGCCCCTTGCGCACAGACCGAGCGGGAACAGGAACGGTACGGATACGGTCAGCGTTTCAAACCACACGCCCAGCGCAAAGCAGCCGACAGCCAGCGCGGCGACCGCGGCGTTCGGCAGGCGCTTGATAAAGTGCCCCAGCAGCATGGCGACGCCGAGAAAGTGCAGAATACCGAACCAGATCGTCACGCCGAGGGCCATGAAATGATCGACCAGCAGCGTGCCCGCCGTGAGCGCCAACGCCAGCCCCAGCAGCCGCAGACCGTGTTTGACGTTGTGCCTTCCCAGCGTAACGCTGACGCCGCAGACCGTGGTGAAGATCACGGCGCAGACCACGCCCACGCCCTCTTTGAAAATGCCGAGCGCGTCCATTGAAACGCCGAACAGGCTGTCAAGGTCATAGACCACATGGTCCCAGACCATCATCAAAAAGGCAAGGCCCTTGAGCAAATCCAGCTCCCAAATGCGGCCTGCGGTTGGTTTGTTCATGCGATCACCTCAAAAGTTTTTTCAAAACCGGTTGACAATTCCGTAAAAATCCGTCACAATAGAACCCGAAAGGATGTGGTACCATGCAGCTGCATTTCAAGGACGGCCGCTTCAAGATCATGCAGATCACCGACACGCAGGAGGTCTCCTTCGTCAGCCCGGACACCGTCAAGCTCATTGAACTGGCGCTTGACCGGGAGCAGCCCGACCTTGTCGTTTTCACCGGGGATCAGATCAAAGGGTACTCTTCCACATTTCGCGGTCATACGATGCAAAAGCTTGACCGCGTGCTGTCTGTGCTGCTGGCACCGCTGGAACAGCGGTCCATCCCCTTCTGCGTCACATTCGGCAATCACGACGACAACTGCGGCGTGGCAAACCACCTGCAGATGCCGCTGTATGCAAAGCACGCCGGGTTCGTTCAGGGCACGCCGCGGTGCAACACCGATCAGGGCACGTTCGCATTGCCGATCTTTGACAGCGACAACCGGGCGCCCGCCTTTTGCCTGTACCTCATCGACAGCGGCAAAAAAAACCGGGACGGCATCTATCCGCCCGTGACGCCCGATCAGATTGCGTGGTACAAAGCCGAGCGCGACCGCCTGCACGACGCCTGCGGGCGATATGTCCCGGCGCTGGTGTTTCAGCATGTGCCGCTGCCGGAATACTTCGACGTGCTTGTACCGGCAAAAAAAAGGCAAAAAGGCGCTGTGGAGGCCTTTTATTCCCATGCGGATGAATTCTATGTCCTGCCGGATGCGGCGCTGGAACGCGGCGATTTCATGCTGGAATCCCCTGCCGCGGCGGATTGGGACGGCGGCGAGTTTGCCGCGCTGAAAGAACAGGGCGACGTGCTGGGCGTCTTTGTCGGCCACGACCACAACAACAGCTTTGTGCTGCCGTATCAGGGCATCGACCTCGGCTATACCCAGGGCGCGGGCTTCCACGTCTACGGCCCCGGGAAAAAGCGCGGCGTGCGCGTCTTTGAGCTGGACGAGGGCGGCAGCTATACGACCCGCACCGTCACAATGGACATGCTGTGCGATTTTCGCCCGGCGAATCCCGTGGGCGAATATGTTTTGACCCACGCGCCGACCTCGCCAAATCAAGTCACGCGCCACATGCCGAAGCTTCTCGCGGGCATTGGCGCGGTCACAGCCGCAGCCGTCCTGCTCAAGAAGAAACGCTGAGCCGCACCGTACACAATCGCCGGAATCCATCACGGACTCCGGCGGTCGTTTTATTTCAGGATGATGTCGCCGTCGGTGATCGTCGGCAGATATTCGTTGTACTGATAGCAGCGCACATAGTCCACGATGAACTCGGCCGGCCAGTTTTCCTTCGGCGTTTTGCTGATCTTTCCGGTGCTGGTGCGGTCAGAGGACTGGACGCCGTCTTTGCCGCCGAATTCGACGGAGAGCAGCAGGTATTCCGGGTTCTGCGACACGCCGCCGGTGGACAGTCTGCCTGTCTCATGCCCGTTGATATAGAAGATGTATTCGTCCGGGTTCCACTCCACGCCGTAGGTGTTGTACTCCTTGTACGGATCGCCCGCAAGGTACCACTTGCCGATGGAATCGCCGTGATGCCCTTCGCCGTAGCCGTCATAGTGGATGCCGGTGCTGATGGCGTCGGCGCCCCACCAGTGATCCTTGTAATAGAACGACTCAAACACATCGACTTCGGTGCCGTCCTGCCCGGAGCCGTCCACGTTGAAGACACCCTCGTTCATCATCCAGAACGCGCTCCACAGACCCGTCGCGGCGGGCAGGATGCAGCGGCATTCAAAGTAGCCGTAGCACTGCTCGTACTTGTCGCGCGTGACGACCTGCCCGGTGTACCACCCGGCGCGGTAGGGCTTGAAGTTGATCTTCTCATGCCACTGGTCATAATAGCGGTTCTCCAGCGGTTCGTCAAAGTACTGGGCAGAAATGACCAGGTTGCCGTCGCGGACACTGACCATATCTTCGTGCCAGTAGCCGCCCTTGCGCTCGGTCACCCACCATTCATAGCCCCACTTGCTGCGATCCAGCTCGGTCCCGTCGAACTCATCGCTCCAGACCAGCGTGAACTTTGACAGATCCACCGTCTTGTCTTTGGACGGCACGCGCGGCAGGCTCAGGAAGCCTGACACCGACGCGCTCAGGGTCGTCAGCGCCAGCAGCGCCGACAGCATCTTTTTTAAAATTGTGCGGAACATCAAATCCACTCCCATCATATAATATCGGGTCGCTGTGTTTATTATAACAGGCGGCGGGGGAAAAGTCAAATGCAATTCGCATTTAGAAATTCGCAATTGCGGGGCGCCTCGCTGCGCGAGATGCGCCGATCTTGCAATCACGGCGCACAGCGCATAAAAATTACGATGTTCTGATTGGACGTTTCTTTCTCCGCGGATGAAACAATCCCGCTGCGGCTCTGTTCCCCCGCGACCTTAATTGCGAATTGCGAATTAAAAAAGCCCCCGTCGGGCGGGAGCTTTTTTGTGTTGTTCAGCTTATTCTTCTGTTGTTTCGGTCTTTTCTTCGGCAAGGCCGATCAGCTTTTTGATGACAAGCATCAGCACATACAGGCTGCTTTCATCCGTCGCGCCGAAAATGCCGGCCAGCAGGCCAACGATCTTTTTCAGAAAATCCATCGTACGCATCCTTTCTTCACACCCGACTGCATGCGGGCTGTTTTTTCGGTACCGCATGGCACCGCCCTTTCGGTCAGTTTCAGTATAACACAACGCGTTCCATTTTTCAAGCTTTTTTTGGCAAAAAACCAAAAAGCCCGATAAAAGCACAAAGTCCCCCGGCGAACCGGAGGACATTGTGTTAAGAATAACTATTCTTACTCGAAGCCTGAATTATTCGATCGTGCCGATGACAGCGTCAACGATTTCTTCAGTCTCGGTCTCGCCTTCGATGTTGAGAACCTTCTTCAGAGCGCCAAGGATGGCCTGAAGGAAACCGGTCTCACCGATCGTCGCGAAGAGATCTTTGATCTCAGCGATAAAGCCCTTAATCTTTTCAAACATTGTCGTATACTCCTTTCGTAGTAGTCAAACGGCTATGTAAAGACATCCCCGTTTGCCAATGTTATCTTACCACATTCTTTCCAAAAAAGCAAGATATTATAAAAATTTTTTTCTCTTCGGTCATTGTCTGCGCCGGAAAGCACAAAACCCCCGGCGAACCGGAGGTTTTGTGTTAAGAATAACTATTCTTAGGTTGAAGCCTGAATTATTCGATCGTGCCAGCAACGCTGTCGATGATTTCTTCAGCTTCGGTCTCGCCTTCGGTGTTGAGAACCTTCTTCAGAGCGCCAAAAATCGCCTGGAAGAAACCGGTCTCACCGATCGTCGCGAAGAGGTCTTTAATCTCACCGATAAAGCCCTTAATCTTTTCAAAAATCTCAGTCATTGTCATATACTCCTTTCGTAGTAGTCAAACAGTTATGTAAAGCACATTTCTGTCTGCCAAAGATATATTAACACATTATTTACAGAATTGCAAGACTTTTTTGATAAAAAATTATTTCCAATTTAGAAAACGTTCGTTTTTTTTACGGACAACATGCACAGCGTTCCGGGCAACACAAAGCCCCCGGAACGGACCGAGGGACTTGCGCAAAGAATATCGATCTTTATGCTTCGGGAAGCGTGTCGATGACGACGTCAACCAACTGCTCGCCTTCCGTTCTGCCATCGTTATGCAGAATCATCTTCAGCGTTTTAAAAAGCGACTGAAGAAAACCGGTCTCGCCGATCTTCTTGAAATAATCCTGTACGATGCCGATGAATTCCTTCACCTTATCAAACATTGTCATAGTCCCCTTTCTGTAATCTTGTCAGGAGCATGCAAGGTCCTTGCCTCCTGCCTGGTTTTATATTAACACAAAATGAACAAAACTGCAAGGGATTTTTGAAAAAAATTCACTATTTTAAAGGACAGCACACAAAGGCATTGAACTTGGCGGCCGCTGCCAGCCGGAAAAAACACAAAGTCCCCGGGCGAAGCCGGGGAACTTGCGTTAAGAATTGCTATTCTTACATACGAGAAGCTAAATTATTCGATGGTGCCGATGACAGCGTCAACGATTTCTTCAGCTTCGCTCTCGCCCTCGATGTTGAGGACCTTCTTCAGAGCGCCAAGGATCGCCTGGATGAAGCCAGTCTCGCCGATGGTCGCGAAGAGATCTTTAATCTCGCCAATGATTTCCTTAATCTTATCAAACATTGTCATAATCCCCTTTCTGAAGTAGTCAAGTGAAGCGCATCGTGCCCTTCGCTCTTGCCATGTATATATTAACACATTATTCATATAAGTGCAATTGTCAATCTATACAAACTTAATTTGCCAGTTTTGTTAATAATGCACAATGCTTTGTGAACTACGCATGAAAAGTGCGGGGCAGCCTCGTCCGTTTTGGCATTAAGTCGGACGATGAACATAAATTGTACAAAACAAAGTTTTCCAAAAAAGAAAGTCGCGACTCACCGGAGGGGGCTCTCTTGCCACCCACTCATGGAGAGGGCTTTTTCATTTGCTCTTCAACCGCTTCAGGATCTCCACATCTGCCGGGCAAAAGTCATAACCGTCAATTTCCGCCGGCGTGATCCAACGGATATCCGCGTGCTCCAGCAGCTTTGGCGTTCCGCTGACGATTTCGGCGTTGAACAGCGTCAGGTCCACCGTCATGTCGGGGTACCGGTGCACCACTTCCAGAAAGACGTCCTTCGCCTGAACGACAACGCCCAGTTCCTCCATGCATTCACGCGCCAGGGCGGCTTCTTTCGTCTCCCCAGGCTCCACCTTGCCGCCGACAAATTCCCACAGCAGGCCGCGCATCTTGTGCGCCGGGCGCTGACAGATCAAAAACCGTTTGCCCTGCCAAATCAGGGCAGCCACCACCTGCGTCATACCGTCACCCACCGAAATGCCGCCGCAAGGTACCGAAGCAGCGCGCGCAGCTTTGAGACCACGGTCGGCAGCGCAGCCAGCACCGCCGGGGGCAGGTCGTCAAGCGTCGGCGCCAGCGGCACATAGTGTCCGTCGTCCCCCATCGCCAGAAAGCGCGGGTACCGGTCGTCCGCCGTCACAGTCAGGGCCTGTTTGGCATAGACCACACACAAAAAGAACCGCGCGTCGGTGACCGTGTGGGCGGCGCCTTTGACAAACCACGTCTGCGCCGGGAAGGCACAGCCGACCGCGTCGATCATCCCGTCCGGAGAGGACAGGGCCTCACGGTCGTCGTCCATCTCGTCGGGAAAGGCAGGGAGGTCCCCTTCGTTCGTACTCACAGCGCCGAAGGAGGTCAGCGTCACCGGGATCAGACCGTCGGCCAGCAGCCCGTCCTCCGCCAGAGCGGCAGGTTCCGTGTAATTGGCAAGGATCGCCAGCCGCACGCCGCCCTGCTGCGCGGTACCGAGCAAATCAACCAGCCGCAGCCGCACGCCGCCGAAGAACGCGTAGAGCTTTTGATCCAGCGCAGACCCGGGGCGCACCCCGGCCGCCAGCTTCGCTGCGGACACCTGATCCTGCTCCACGAGCGACCACACGCCCGGCATTCTGGAAAGAAACGGCACCACCAGGCCGTCATAAAGCGTGGCCTTTTCTTCGTGCGCCACATGCGCCACGTCGCGCAGAACGGCGTCCACCCCGCCGGCGGCGTCCAGCGCGCGCTTTGCGGCGGCAGACAGGTTTGCGCCGTTCAGCAGATCCAGCGACTGCAGCTCGGCCACAACCACGCGTTCGGTCAGCGGAAGCGTTCCGGCCATCAGCTTTGAAACCAGCGGCACACCGTTCACCGCCGCCGAAGAGAACACGATGCTCGACACGTTTTTCGTACCGTACCGGTCAAGATAGGCGGCGCCGACGCAGGCGCCCATGCTGGAACAGATCAGCGCCACGCGCTGTTTCCCCGTTGCAGCCAGGATGGCGTTGATATAATCATGCAGCGCGGCGGCGGACTGCGTGACGTCCACACGCCAGTCATAATAGAAATAGTTGCGCTTGCCGTAAGGCTGATCGTTTGTCACGTCGTTGGTCTTGTCAAGCACGACCGCCGGGTCGGCCGGCACGCCGGCGTCATCGCAAAGCAGCGGTTCATACAGCGCAGTCACGGCGGCGACGATCTTTTGCGCAAAGGCGTGGGTGTTGTTGTTCAGCCGGTACGCGGTATAGGCCGGCACCAGCGACGCCACGGCTTTTGCCACTTCGGCGCCCGGCGCGGGATAGACCTGCACGCCGTTTTTGACCAGATGAGCAGACCCGAAGCCGGTGACATAGACGATGGGGTCACGGTCCGCGTCCGCAGCAAACGCAGACACGGTCCCCGCCGTGAGCGCCAGCAACAGCGCCAACAGCAGTGCGATGCAGCGCTTCATGCCTCATCCCCCCAGGTGAAATTCTCCGTCCCGGCGCCGAGCGCAAAGTGCAGCTTCACGATGCCGAGGTCGATATCGCTGTGGACGCCGCCGGTCGCTTTTGCGGTGACGGCGGTGCCTTTGCGCGTGAAGTAAAACTTTTGCTGATTGATGGCGGTCGGGGCGTTCAGTGCCGCCGCCACGCCGTCGCGGTACCACTGCGGGTCATCGTCAGACAGGGCGGCAACGTCGCCGGGGGCCTTGCACTTGCGGTCGTGGCCCTGCGTCGCGCCGTAGCCGAGCGAAATGACAATGGGCATCTTTTCGCCTTTGCCGATGACGGCTTTGCACTTACGTTTGCTGAAGGTCAGCGCAACCCAGCAGGTGTTGAGCCCAAGCGTCTGCGCCAAAAGCACCAGTTCTTCGCCGTGATAGCCGATCGTTTCGGCGAGGTCTTTGCCTTTTTTGCCCACCATGGCAATGTAATTGCGCACGCCGCTGAAGCTGCCGTACCGTGCCAGCGCGCCGGTGAAGCAGTCCGGCTCTTCCGTGAAGAGCTGAATGTGCAGCCCGGTCGTCTTGTTGATCTCGTCGATCTTCGCCCGCAGCGCGGCGATCTGCTGCGCCGTCAGGGGCGTGTCGAGGTATTGCCGCACCGAGTGGCGGTTTTGCATGGCTTGCTGTAATGTCATGTCAGGTCCTCCTTCCAGATCAGGAGCAGCACGCCGTCCGTGACGGCCACGCTGCCCGGTTTGCCGATGAATTCATTGCTGGTCGTCAGCGACGTCCGGTTGTCGAGCGTCAGGTCTGCGGCCTCGTATTTGAAGTTTTTGATCGTGACGCCGCGGCTTTGGTCCGTCAGTGAAAAGATCGAGAAGTACCCGGTCAGCGCCGCGTCAAGGGTCACAGTTTCGTTTTTGATCGCAGTCACACGCGTGCCGTCCGCGCCGATGAGCGTCCCCCGGCAGCCGCACTCGCACAGGAAATGCAGCAGGTGCAGGTTGGTCACGCTGTGGTCCAGCCGGCCGCCGAGCGCGCCATAGATCACAAAGCGCGTGAAGCCCCGCGCCATCCCCTGCCGCACGGCAAGGAATGAATCAGTCTCGTCCTTTTGGGCGGGGTACACAAGCACGTCCTCCCCCTCCGGTACGCAGCCGTAGGAATCAAAATCGCCGAGAACCAGGTCGGGTTTGACGCCGAACCGCTCGGCGTGCGCCAGTCCCCCGTCGGCACAGATCACAAACGCGTCGCCCAAATCGGGCAGCGCCGACACCTCGCCGGCGCAGATGATCACGCAGTTTTGCTGCATAGCATCGCCTTCTTTCCGTTTGATTATATCACGGCTTTCGCTTTTTGGCAACAGAAACTTGACGGGCCAAAAACTTTGTGCTATACTGACAAAAACAAAGGAGGCGGGCGCATGAACATCCAAATCTTCGGCAAGGCGAAATGCTTTGACACCAAAAAGGCCGAGCGGTACTTTAAAGAGCGGCGGGTCAAATATCAGTTTGTCGATCTTTCAAAATTCGGCATCAGCCGCGGGGAGCTGCGCAGTGTCAAGACCGCGCTGAAATGCACCGCAGAGGACCTTTTGGACCCGAAGGCCAAGGGCGACGCCGCCGCCATGCTGCGGTACCTCGCAAGCGAAGACGCCAAAGACGAAAAGCTTTTGGAGGACGGCACACTTTTGAAAACGCCGATCGTGCGCAACGGCAAAAAGGCCACCGTGGGCTATTGCCCCGAAATCTGGAAGGAATGGGAGAACGAGTGATATGGTAACGCAGGAACAGATCGACCGCATCAACTTTTTGGCAAGAAAGTCCAAAACGCCCGAAGGCCTGACCGACGCGGAGCGCGACGAACAGAAGCTGCTGCGCGAGCTGTATATCGCGTCGTTCCGTGAAAGCCTGGTGTCGCAGCTGGAAAGCACTTATATCGTGGACGAACACGGGAATAAGCGCAAGGTACGCCGCCGCGGCTGAAAAAACAAACAAACCATCAGAGGCTGCCCATCCGGAGGAACAAGGTTCCCCGCCGGGGCAGCCCTTTTTACAAAAAGGACCGTGCCGCCCTGCATGGCAGGACGGCACAGCGAAAAGAGGAGAAAATGAAAACAAACGATCGGGATTATTCGGCGTCGCCGCCGGCGAACATGTCTCTGAGGATCTTGACGACATCGCCGATCTTGCCGTTTTTATAACCGGCCGCGCCGATGATGGTCAGAATGCTTTGATAGATCGCGTCAAAAAAGTTTTTGATTGCTTCCATGATAGTACCTCCAAAAAATGTTTTTAAAAATTATTCTGCGGGTTCCTCTTCCTTCATGCCGAGCATGGCAAGAATCGAATCCATCGCGTTTCTGACTGCGTCATCCTTTGCCATCGCCTGGATGAGCTTGATGATGGTTCCGAAAAACTGCTTAATGAATCCCATGTTTTTCGCCTCCGCGTATATATTTCCTTCAGGATCGATTTTATTTTATCACACGAAATAATAAAATGCAAGCCGTTTTGGTTGATTTCACAAAATCTTTTTATTTTGCATAAAACATCTGCATGATTTCAACAAAATTATAACAAGATCGGAAAAAATAGAAGGACAAAGGAACAGAAAACCGCCTTATTCCCCTTCCCGCGCGTTGCCCTGCCGGAAGATCAGAAACTTGCTGAGCAGATAGTTCACGACCACAACGATCACGCCGAGGATCAGCTTGGCGACGATCTTGCCGCTCAGGCGCACCACGATGAAATCGAACACATTGCTGCCGAAGCCGAGCACCTCCACAAAGAACCACAGTCCGCCCTCTTCGATCAAAAGCGACCCGATCCGCGCCCCGACAAAGCCGGGGATCTCTTTTTTCAAAACCGCGGCTTTCCACGACGTACTTTCAAACACATAGCATTTGTTGGTCACAAAGGCGAACGTAACTGCAGCCACCCACGCAAAGACGTTTGACAAAAGATACAGATGACCGGAAAACAGCAGGTCGAAGCCCTTGAACACCACAAGGTTTACAAGGGTCGTCAGCACGCCGAAAACGACGTAGGTCACGGTTTCGCGGTTGAGCAGCGATTTAATCAGGGTTTTGAGCTTGTTCAAAAGAAAGCCTCCTTGCAAAGTTTGGAGTTTGGAGTTTGAAATCAAAAGTGTCAAAAGAGTAATGTAACTCCACACTCCAAACTTATTCAAACGTTTTCCCGTCCGCCGTCAGCAGCTTGGTGCGCAGGATGACATAGTAGCCGGCGCTGTGCTTCATGATCTCGTCGCACAGCAACGCGGGGTTGACGTTCGTCACGCTGCCCGCGGGAAGCACCAGGTCCAGATGTAAGACATCCCCTTCCCTTCGCACGCGGTACGCCTTCAGGTGCTCAAGCAGATCGACGTCCTTCACGACCTTTTTGTGGCCCTTTTTTCCGATCTTCTGCACGATCAGGTGCTCACCGGACAGCAGCGTTTCGATCGTATCCGCCAGCGCGGCCGGGTCGGGAACGTCGTGAAAGGTCACGTCAAACGCGGCCAGCGCGATGTATTTCGGGTCGGTCACGGGGTCCTTCACCGCCGTGACGGTGATGCCGTCCGGCATGGCGTCGCGCAAAGATATAAAGAGATCGTCGTTTGTCACGTCGCCCTCGATGCGGATGTCCATGGATTCGCACACGCTTTCCATCCCCAGCGACAGCGGCAGGGCAAAGGTCATATACGGGTGCGGATTGAACCCCTCGGTGTACCAGAGCGGAATGCCGGACCGGCGGATGGCGCGGGTCATGGTACGCATCAGGTCCAGATGCGAAATGTAACGGATTGCGCCCGTTTTGTTAAACCATACTCTGACGCATCGCATCGCAGTGTCCTCCGTTCAGTCTGTTGGCCCCGCAGCCCGCGCACTTCAAGCGGCAGTGCGGCGTGGTTTCGCTGTGGTGGGCCTTTTCGTTTTCGTGCTGCAAAAATGCCTTGCGGATGCCGAAGTCCAGGTGGTCCCACGGCAAAACCTCGGTGAAATCGCGCCGCCGGTTGGCATAAAACGCCGGGTCCGTGCCGCAGGCGTCAAAGGCGTCCATCCAGACGTCAAAGTGAAAGCTGTCGTCCCAGCCGTCAAATTTGCAGCCGTGGCGCCACGCCCATTCGATCACGTCACTGAGCTTTCGGTCGCCCCGGGCAAACACGCCCTCCAGAAAGCTGATGTCAACCTTGTGATAGCTGACGCTGATCTTTTTGGTGTGGATGCTTTCCAGCAAATGCGCCTGCTTTTGCAGCAGCATGTCGCGCGTGTCCTGCGGCTCCCACTGGAAGGGTGTGAATGGCTTCGGCACAAAAGACGCCACGCTGAGCGACACGGTGACGCCCTTGCCCTTCGGTTTGTCGGGATTGCGATAAAACTCGTTGACCACAGCCTGGGCCAGGTCGGCAATGCCGGCCACGTCGTCGAGCGTTTCGGTCGGGTGACCGATCATGAAGTAAAGCTTGACCGCCGTCCAGCCGCCGGCAAAGGCCATGCGCGCCGTGCGCAGCACTTCCTCTTCGGTGACGTTTTTGTTGATTGCGTCGCGCAGGCGCTGGGTGCCGGCCTCCGGTGCAAAAGTCAGGCCGCTGCGGCGGACCTTTTTGAGCTTTTCCATCAGTTCATCCGAGAAGTTGTCGACCCGCAGCGACGGCAGGGCGATATTGATCTTTTCGGGAATGGTCCAGGTCAGCAGCTTGTCCAGCAGTTCTTCCAGATGGGTATAGTCGCTGGTGGACAGCGACGACAGCGAGATCTCGTCGTACCCCGTGGCGTCGCACAGCGCGCGGCACTGGTCGTTGACGGTGTCCGCCGTCTTTTCACGGATGGGGCGATACAGGAACCCCGCCTGACAGAACCGGCAGCCGCGGATGCACCCGCGCATGATCTCATGCACCACACGGTCATGCACCACCTCGATATACGGCACGACAAACTTGTCCGGGTACCGCACATGATCCAGGTCGGAAACCACCATTTTCGGAATGACGGCCGGGGCGCCGTCCTTTGGCGTCACCGCGTCAATGGTGCCGTCGTCGCGATAGGTCACGTCATACAGCGACGGCACATAAAACCCCGGCAGCTTTGCCGCGGCGTGCAAAAATTCATCCTTGGACGCGCCGCGCTGTTTGCAGTCCTTCAGCAGGTCAAAAAATGCGTCATACATTTCTTCCCCTTCGCCGAGGGAGATCACGTCGATGAAATCAACCATCGGCTCCGGGTTGCAGGTGCAGGGACCGCCCGCCACCACAATGGGCGTCAGGGCATGGCGATCCTTTGCACGCACGGGCAGGCCGGCCAGGTCCAGCATATTCAGCACGTTGGTATAGCACAGCTCATACATCAGCGTGAAGCCGATCAGGTCAAAGTCTTTGATCGGGTCGCCGCTTTCCAGCGCATAGAGCGGAACACCCGCGCTGCGCATCTCGGCTTCCATGTCGTGCCACGGGGCAAACACACGCTCGCACCAGACGTCGTCGCGGTCATTGGCGGCGGCATATAAAATCTTCATGCCCAGGTGCGACATGCCGATCTCATAGCTGTCCGGAAAGCAGAACGCATAGCGCAGGTCCACGTTGGTTTTATCCTTGACCTCGCTGTTCAGCTCGCCGCCGATGTAGCGGCCGGGCTTTTGCACACGCGGCAGGATGGCTTGCACGTCCTTGTTGATCATAAAAAGCTCCGTTCCCGGCGGACCCGTTGAGCAGGATGCAATAGACACAGCCCACAGCAAGGCTCGGATTCACCGATATCTTGATAAAATACAAAACCGTTGCGGTGCACAGCAGCGCCGTCGTGACGTCTGACAGCACATGGAACCCACGCCGCGGACCAAACCGGGCGCACAGCGCGGTCCACACATCCAGGCCACGCACCGGCAGGGCGTTGACCGCCGCCGGCAGCATGTTGGCCCAAAAGAACAGCATCGCCCACGGCGCGCGCGTCATGCGATACCGCAAAAACGATGCGGCGGCCAACAGCAGGTTCATCCCGATGCCGCCCAGCGCAAAAAAGCACTCTGCTCCACGGCCGGCAAACCGGTCGCCGCGGTCGATCACGATGCCGCCGGCGCCGAAGGTCACGCACCGCGGCGGGCATTTCACCAGCGCCATCGCCAGCAGATGGCCGCACTCGTGCAGCAGCGACGCCAGCACGCAAAGCAGCGTCACCCGTGCGCTGCACAGCAGCAGCATGACAGTCAGCACCGCAAAAAAAGAGAACCGAAAGCGCAGCGTCAAAGACGGCAGCTCAACCGTCATCGCCCGTCAGGATCGGCAGCGGGTCCACGCGCTCACCGTTTTCACGCACCTCAAAATGCAGATGCGGGCCGGTGGCCCAGCCGGTTTCGCCCACGCGGGCAATCACAGCCCCCGCCGCGACCGTGTCGCCTTCGTCAGCCAGAATGGCGCTGCAGTGACAATAAAAGGTCTCGGTCCCGTCGCCGTGCGACAGGATGATATACTTTCCGCTGCGGTCGTCCTCCCCCACCTTGCGCACCGTGCCGGCCCAGGCCGCCTTGATCTTTGTCCCCTCCGGAACGGCGATGTCCAGTCCGGTATGGAACGCGCGCTGATGCGTGATCGGGTTCATCCGGTCGCCGAAATAAGAGGTATAGCGGCCGTTGTCCACCGGCTGCACAATGGCTGCCGCCGTCGCCGCAGGTTGGGTCATGGGTTCGGCGGCGGGCGGTTCGGTCGCGGCGCGCACGTCACGCGGCTGCACAGTCGGCGTTTCTGCGGTCGGTGCGTCGGTTTGCGGTTCGGGGTCGGTGGTCGGCGGCGCTTCGGTCGGCGGTACACGTTCAGCATCCGTCGGTTCGGACGGCTGCAAAGCATCTCCATCTGCGGACACAGACGGTGCATCGGCCGACACACCGTCTGTCGGATGTGTGTTTTCTGCGGTCCATTGCGTTTTGAATGATTCTGCCGCCGTGCGCACCGCGCCCACATCAAGCTGCATGGCCGTCAGCCGGGCGAAATCACGCCGCAGCGCCGCCCCCGCCGCAGGAAACCATCGGGTCGCGCCAAACAGCGCAAGGCCGAGGATCAGGCAAACAACCACCTGCGCGCGGGTCACAAAATACACCGGGTCGCGCTGTTCCTTTCGTTTCTTCTCGTCCATAACATCACCGGTTCAGTGTATGCAACAAACGAAAAAAGTAGAACAGTTGACAGTTGACAGTGAAGAGTGAAGAATTGAGAATTGTGATCGCGCCGGGACCTTTTCTCTGCCGATAGGTTTCGTCCGCGGAGGAACACACAGGTGACTTCTTTGTTTCTTTTGAGTACGCGCCCGACGCGGGCGGTTCCGTGAGGTTCGCGCCGCCGATTCCACGCGGCGATAAAGGGGACGTATTTTAGCTTTGTAGCGTCGCCCAATGGGCGGCCATTTCCCAGGTCTCCGCTACCGCGTTCTCGACTGCCGTTCTCAACTCCCGCCTCGGTCGTTGCTTCGCTTCGCGAGGTGTCCACCGGACACCTGCAACGGTCGTTGCTTTTGCGGCAGCCGAAAAACCGACAGGTGAGACCCGGGAGCCGAGACAAGGTGTCACGCGCCAGAGCTGTTCCTGTAAAGAAACAACGTAAAAATCGCGTGACAGATGACTTGGGATGTGGTCGGCCATTGGCCGGCACTACAGGACGTGTCTCTATTCGCTAATCGATGATTGGCGCCTACAACCTCATTCGTCGCTGCGCGACAACGCCCCCTTCGTCGCTTCGCGCCACCTCCCCCGATTTCGGGGGAGGCTAAATCTATCCCCTTCACCGCCGCGTGAAATCGGCGGCGCGTCACTCACGGTTGCAGAGCCGTGCGGCGCGTACATAATAGCAACATAACAGTCACCTGCATGTCCCTTCGCGGTGCTGACCTATCGGTAGAAAAAAGGTCCCCCGCGACCTCAATTCTCCACTCTCCACTGCGCACTATTTCCCGATTTCAAACATGCGTTTCAGCTTTTTGGTGGCGCCGCCGACCGTCAGGGCGACCACATCGTCGCCGGCCATCAGCAGCGTGCCGCCGCGCGGGATGAGGAACATGCCGCCGCGCATGACATAGATCAGCACGCATTCCTGCGGCACCTCCAGGTCCATGACCCGGGAACCGGAACGGCTCCATGTTTCCGGAATGTGGATTTCGCCGATCACGGCGTCGCTGTTGCTGATGTCTGCGATGAATTTGACCTCGGAGCCGTCCAGCTCATGCTCGATCAGTTCGGTGATCAGGCGCGTGGTGTCCAGCACAACGTCCACGCCCAGGCGCTTCATCAGCATGATGTTTTTATGATTGTTGCTGCGAGAGATCGTGCGGGCGATGCCAAACTGCTTTTTGCCGATCTCGCAGGCGATCAGGTTGTCTTCGTCGCGGTTGGTGACGGCGATCAGCACGTCGCTTTTGCCCGCGCCGGCCTGGGCCAGGGTCTCGACCCGGGTGCCGTCGCCGCAATAAACCGGCACGTCAAACGTATTGGCCAGCAGCGCGCAGCGGGCCTTATCCGCGTCGATGAGGCGAACGTCGTGCCCTGCCTCCAACAGATGCTTTGCAAGAAAATAGCCCAACTGGCTGGCGCCGATCAGAATGATGCGCATTGTTCCGCCCCCCTTAAATCGTTGCATAGATGACCATGTCGCCCTCTTCGATCACAAAATCCACCCGGTCGGCAAAGACGACCTCGCCGCTTTTGCGGCGCACTGCAAACAGCATTTTGGTGTTGCCGGTGACAACCTCCGGCGGCTCGCGGCCGATCTCTTTTTTATCGGCCTTTTGCATGGAAAAATGAATCGAACTGCCGCAGACCGAAATGGAATCGATCTGCTCCGCGTCGCGGGTGATCAGGTTAAACAGGATATCGGTCTCGATCCGGGTCGGGCAAACCGTGCGCAGACCGAAGCGGCGAAACACCGCCTCGCGCGAAGGGTCCAGAATGCGCAGATAGATGTCTTTGACCTCAAAGACGACCTCCAGCGTCTGGGCAACCATGACGTTGACGTTGTCGCTTTCCGTGACCACGATCGCCATGTCGGCATTGTCGCAGCCCGCGTTTTTCAGCACATCGGTGTCGGTCACCTCGCCGCAGACCGTCAGGCCGGAAAAGTCGTCGTTCAGCGCGTCAAAGGCGTCTTCGTTTTGCGAAACCACGGCCACATCATAGCCGTATTCATCCAGGGTGTTTGCCAGCCGCGCACCGGTTTTGCCGCAGCCGATGATGATAATGTTCATAGAATAGCCTCCGGTTTGAATTGTGAGCGGTTCAGGGTGGAGTAATTCGCAATTGCGCGGGGGACCTTTCCTTTGCCGATAGGTTTCGTCCGCAAAGGGACAGGTCTGTGATTTCTGTGTTCCTTTTTGGTACGCGGTGCGGATCTCCGGCGGCAATGTTGTCCACATCAACTGCACACTGCAAACTCATTCGCGCGGCGCGTCACTTACGGCAGCACGACGGTTCCCCGCGCGCTGACAGCTAAGTAAGCACTGATTAATTCTTTTCAATTACCATAAAAAGTGATATAATAGAAGCACCAAGAAGAAGAGGGTGCGAAAGAATGAATCAGCAGATGAATTTGTCCGATTTGGAGTATTCCAATCGGAAAAGGATCA